>JANYIL010000075.1 GCA_025362075.1 Chloracidobacterium sp. | reverse complement strand
TGGCGGTCAGATCAAGTGCAAAATACTTGATTATTTCACGAAATTTCTTTTCCGCAATTCGGGAACGCCGATAATAGCGGTTTAGTTGTTTCATCTCAGTAGTTTAGCCTATCCATTTTTTGGCTTAACTACCATAGACCCTTTATTTATTTGATTTTCGCCAACTCTCGCTTTTGATTGAAAATTCAGTCAGGCAATTTTTATGGAGAAATACGCTATGTCAGAAGTCCAAACAGAAATTTCATGTCGGCATCCGAATTGTAAATGCCCGAGTCCTTCAACCGGCGATTATTGCAGCGACTACTGTAAAAACGCTGACCAAACCGGAACACCGGATATTGTTTGCGAGTGCGGGCATCCCGAATGCCAAACATAAAACAGGGATTTAATGGCAAAGTATTACGTTTGTCCGTGAGTAAAAACACCAAAAAATCAAGGAGGTAAAAATGACAACAACTAAAAAATCGAAAGGCAAAGAAAGAGAAACGCCGGGAGCAACCGGCGAAGGCGAGTTTTATCACATTGAGGTCAGACCGAAAGAGGAATTTGTTAAATTCAGAACGCAGGACGTCGGGGAAAAAGGTGGACTTGAGCGCGTCGGCGGGCAACGTGAAAACGGTTCTTGGGATACGGTGAAATGGCTCGTCAGCAAAGAAATGGCGCACGTCGAAAACGGCAAACTCATCGCTGGCCACAAGGACGCAAAAGAACTTGTTGATGATTTAGGCTCTGAGCCGAAACACATCGAAGGCGACCGTTTCGAGGCGAAAGTCCGCCCGAACGTAGCAGCGAAAGGCACGCCAGAAAAGATTCGGAAGGGGTAGTTTCGAGCGGCAAGTCGAACGGCCAACAAACTTCGGGCGGAGAATCGACAACGACAAATCGATAGATTTACGAGGGCGAATATTTCAGCCCCTTTAAATTGGGGATGTTATGAATAGCGAAGAAATAAATACGATTCGTGAAAAAGCCGTTACCCTGGACAGCACGGCTGATGTGGCGGACGAAATTCTCGCTTTTTGCGGCGACGCGAAATTCGTTTTAATCGGCGAAGCCTCGCACGGAACGCACGAATTTTACAAATACCGCGCCGAAATTACAAAACGCTTGATTGCGGAAAAGGGATTTTCGGCGGTCGCCGTCGAGGCCGATTTTCCCGACGCTTACCGCGTCAATCACTACGTTCACGGCGCAGGGCGCGATAAAACGGCGGAAGAATCATTGTCCGATTTTCGACGTTTTCCGCTTTGGATGTGGCGCAATGCGGACGTTTTGGATTTTGTTGGCTGGCTGCGGGCGCACAATGACAATCAAAACCCGCCTTCGAAAATCGGTTTTTACGGACTAGATTTATACAGCCTTCATTCTTCGATGAGAGCCGTCCTCGATTATCTAAATAAAATTGACCCGGAAGCGGCAAAGCGGGCGCGTTATCGTTATTCGTGCTTTGACCATTTCGGCGAAGATGCACAGCATTACGGCTACGCGGCAAATTATAATCTAAAAAGTTCCTGCGAAAACGAGGCTATCAATCAGTTAATCGAACTGCGCCGAGCCGCCGCTGATTATATGAACCGCGACGGTTTCATCGCCCGCGACGAATACTTTTTCGCCGAGCAAAACGCGCGGCTCGTCAAAAACGCCGAAGAGTATTACCGCGAGATGTTTCGCGGGCGCGTGTCGAGTTGGAACTTGCGCGACCGGCATATGGCGGAAACTTTGGACGCTTTGGCGGCGCATCTTGAAACACACGGACAAGCGGTGAAAATCGTCGTCTGGGAACACAATTCGCATTTAGGCGACGCGCGGGCGACGGAAATGGGGAAACGCGGCGAGTGGAATGTCGGACAACTCGTGCGCGAGAAATACGGCGAAAATGAAACTCGTCTCATCGGATTGACGACTCATTCGGGAACGGTGACGGCAGCTTCAAATTGGGACGAAGCGGCGCAGCTAAAACGAGTTCGTCCGGCGCTCGAAAACAGTTACGAACTGCTTTTTCACGAAACCGGATTGCCGAGATTTTTTCTCAATCTGCGCGACGAAGAAACAAAAGAAATTTTATCTAAGCCGCTTCTGGAACGCGCCATCGGCGTAATTTACCGACCGGAAACCGAGCGGCTGAGTCATTATTTTGCCAGCGTTTTGGCGGAACAATTCGATGGCGTGATTCATTTTGACGAAACCCGCGCCGTCGAACCGCTTGACCACATTCAGGGTTGGACGACTGAAGATGCGCCGGAAACTTATCCCGAAGGAATTTAAGGTGATGAGAAAGATTATGAAAAACATTGAGAAATCAGTAATCAAATTACAAACCGAAAATCCGGAAGATCCGTTCAAAGATCCAAAAGAACCGACAATGCCTGAGCCGTTTCCCGAACCCGTTCCAGACCCGAATCCAGACCCGATTTCCGAACCCATGCCCGAGCCTGAACCGTTTCCCGTGCCGCCCGAACCAATTCCGCAATTTCCCCCGAACGTGGTTTTTTAGATGAGATTCAAATGAAAGATATTTCTGTTTTTCAAAGGATTAGAAGCGTTTTTAAGGAGCAATAAAATGAAAGCCAAGCAAGTATTAACCCGACAGGCGTTGCACGGGCTTTTTGAGCAAGTGCGCGGCGGTTCCTTCACAGTTACATATAATGACGGAATAACCGAGCGTTATGGGGATGGCGAGCCGCAATTTAAGATTAGCTTTCGGGACGATAATCTCCTTGATTTCCTACAGGGCGATATGCTGACGAGTTTTGGTGAAGCCTATATGGACGGGCGGGTAGACGTGGAAGGAGATCTGGCGGATTTAATGGCGCTTGCGCTGCGAAGCGGCTTGATGTCCGCCACGGGAGGAACGCAAGGCTTGGTGGAAACGGCTCTGCGTGCGGTGGATAAAATGCGGTTGCTTCAGCGCGAGAAGGAAAATATCGCGCACCATTACGATCTCGGCAACGATTTTTTTCGTCTCTGGCTCGACGAATCGCTGACTTATTCGTGTGCCTATTTCCGCAATGCTTTCGACACGCTCGAACAGGCACAACAACAGAAAATCGAACACTCGCTTAGGAAACTACGGCTTCATCCCGGCGAGACGCTGCTCGACATCGGCTGCGGCTGGGGTTCGATGGTAATGCGTGCCGCCGAACATTACGGCACAGAAACGACCGGCATTACTTTGAGCGAGGAGCAATATGCCGGTGCGAACGCGGCAATCGAAAAACGCGGCTTGCAGGATACGGCGAGCGTGCGGCTGGCTGATTACAGCGCGATGCCCGGTGAAGGCAAACAATTTGACAAAATCGTCAGTATCGGGATGATTGAGCATGTCGGGAAAGACAATCTCTCCGGGTTTGTGCAAACCTTCGAAAAGTTACTCAAGCCGGGCGGTTTGGCTCTCCTGCACTTGATTACTTCCGTCAAAGAGGGGCCCGTTAATCGCTGGGTTGAGAACCACATCTTTCCGGGCTCTTACATTCCGACGCTCCCTGAGATTATTACGCATCTGACGGCGCGTAATTTCCGCATCTGGGACGTGGAGAACTTAGCACCCCATTATCAGACAACTCTCGATCATTGGTCGGAGCGTTTCGAGCGCGTTGTGCCGGTGGTTTGCGAGAAATTTGACGAACGCTTCGTGCGGATGTGGCGATTATATTTACGAGCCTCGTCAGCCGGTTTCCGCGAAGGAGCGCTTGAGGTGCATCAGATTCTTGTTTCTCGCGGCAGCCCGCAAAAATTACCGCTCACGCGCGAAGACATCTACAAATAGCAAAAACAGTGCTGAATTAAACAAGGGAGAAATTTATGAAGAAAACCGTAGGTTTATGGATAGATCATGAGAAAGCCGTAATCGTGTCCGTGACAGGCACAGAGGAAGAAATAAAGCTGATTCATTCAAATATGGGAGAACAGCGTATTGAACAACAGCGCAGACAAAATGGCAGGTCAGTTCCGTCAGACGATATTCGCCTGAGAGTGTTGACGGAACACCTGAATACTTACTACGAGGAAGTGATTTCGTGCATTCGTGATGCAGAGTCCATTTTATTATTTGGTTCCGGCGAAGCGAAAGGCGAACTGAAAAAACGCCTTGAGAAAGATAATCTCGGTGAACGCATCGTGGGAGTCGAGACCGCCGACAAGATGACCGATCAGCAGATTGTGGCGAAAGTTAAAAATCACTTTCCTCACCGGAGTCTGGCAGTTGGATAGAGTCTAGCTTTAACGGCATAACGCAGGTGCAGTTTCTCGCGGACATCACGGACGCCGCTGCCGACGACGCCGAGATTGGCGATCTCGAAGCCGAGCTAAAGATGAAACGCGAGGTTCTAGGGCGACAAATACATCGCCCTCAACGACAAACGCTCAAAGGTCGGTCTCGGCGTCGCCGGCAGTGCCGCCTACGGCAACGACAGCCCGCTCTACGGCGCCATGGGCTTCGTCCGCAAATCCGATAGAGCATCGGGGCTGACCCGAAAAACAAAACCGCCAACCAGCACGGGAGCTTAGATTAAGGGAGCCGTTGATTCCGGCACGCCCTACGTCGCCGAATACGAAGGCGCCGACGCCGGAAAAATGGCCCACTACCTGCTCCGCTGGCGAATGCGAGATGGCTCCACCACCGCCTGGGCCGAAACCGTCAGCGCCACGATCACCGGCTAAGCTAGTTGTGATTTTGATCTCAAACGTCGTTGATAATACCGAATTGGGTGTATTATCAACGGCGTTGTTATAATAGCGTCGAGGAAGCAAACCCCGACCCTGAATAAATGGCAAACAGTAGTCAACCAACCCTGCAAAGGGAAACAGTTGAAAGAATTGCTGGCGAGATCTTCGACCGCGCCTTTGGGACTGCGTTTTCATCCTACCGACAAGAGCCTTCTTACTCGCCGCTACTGTTCCATGGCGATTCACTAGAGGTTTTAGCATCACTACCAAGTGAATCAATTGATTTTGCTATGACCTCGCCGCCATATTGGGGTCAGCGTGAATATGATGGTGGTGGTATTGGCCTTGAGCCAGATCATCGAGAATACGTTCGAAATCTCGTAAAAGTGTTTGGCGAACTAAAAAGAATCCTTAAATCAACGGGTTC
>JANYIL010000069.1 GCA_025362075.1 Chloracidobacterium sp. | reverse complement strand
GTCTCGCCGAAGGCTTCTCGTTTTTTCGCCGAATGGACTGTTTCCGGTCGCGCCTGAACGATAAAAAGCTCGCCCGTCAAACCGTCCTTCGCCCACTCGATATCCATCGGTGTCGCGTGTCCGGCGAGAGCCGAATAATGGCCTTCAATCGAACAAGCCCAATGCGCGAGTTTTGTTACTTCTGCGTCCGTTAGAGAATATTTTTGACGTTCGGCTGCGAGAACAGGTTCGCTTTTCGTCGCTCGCGTTCCGCCGGAATAGACAAGTTTAACTTCCTTGGTTCCCAATCGGTGATTGACAATCGCGTTGTTCCCTTTCACTAAAGTCGGCTTAAAAACTGTCCACTCATCGGGCGTAACCACGCCCTGCACGACGAATTCACCGAGTCCGTAGGAACTCGTAATTTGCACCACATCACGAAACCCGGATTCGGTGTCGAGCGTAAAAATCACGCCGGAACTTGCCATATCCGAACGCACCATCGGCTGCACGCCGACCGAAAGCGCTATTTTCATATTGTCGAAACCTAAGCGGGCGCGGTAATTTATCGCCCGGTCGGTGTAAAGCGAAGCGAAACAATTGTGAATCGCCTTCAACAAATCCACGCGCCCGCGAACGTTCAAAAAAGTTTCCGACGCGCCCGCAAACGAGGCTTCCGGCAAATCTTCCGCCGTTGCCGACGAGCGCACCGCCAGTTCCTGCTCGCGTCCCAATCTTTCGCACAAACGCCCGTAAGCCGCGAGAAACTCTTCCCTAATTTCTTCAGGCAGCGCGGTTTCCAAAACGGCGGCGCGAGCTTCATGCCCGCGTTTTTGCAGTTCGGAGGTATCGTCTGCGTCAAAACCCGAAAGAATCCCGTGAAGTCTGGTTCCGAGATTGTTTTTTCTGAGAAAATGGCGAAAAGCCTCGGCGGTGATTGCAAATCCGTCCAAAACATTCACGCCCTGCGGCTTGAGTGAGTTATAAAGCTCGCCTAACGATGCGTTTTTCCCACCGACGCGCGGCAAGTCGCGCAGAGCGATTTCAGAAAAATCCAAAGTATAATTTGCATTGGTCATTAGAAAACTCCTTAACTTCTTTTTGTCTGCGCGACGCAATTTATCATTTGATTTAACGAACGACTTCGACCGAGCAATGCGCCCGTGCTGCCACCGCGTAGGAAACGCTGCCGAGCAAAATGCGTTCCATCATGCGATGACCTTTGGCTCCAATAAAAATCGAATCTGCTCCCCATTTTTCGGCTTCTTCGATGATGAGATTTTTCGCCCTTCCGAATTCAACGACCGTTGAAACGTGAAGTCCTTTTTCCTTTAATTTGGCGGCGGCTGATTCGCGTAATTCCTCCACTTTCGGCAATTCGGCGAGCAATATTGAAAAAGGCATCGGTTCGACCGCCGAGATTAAACGCACTGCGGTGGCGGGCGGCCATTTGCGGTTCGCCACCGATTCGACTGCGTTTAGTGAATCGGGAGAACCGTCGAATCCAATGACAATACGCATCGGCGAATCGTCGGTTTCGGCACGGCTGGGCGGGTGACGAGAGACGCGCACCGAACAAGCGGCTTCGGACAACACTTTGAGTGAGACGCTGCCTAAAACAAAACGTCCCGCGCCGCCGCGCCCGTGGGAGCCGACGACAATCAAATCCGGCTTCGATTCGTTCGCTTCCGCGACAATTTCCCGTTCCGCTAAACCGCCGACGGCTTTATGCTGCACTTGCCACGCGGGAAATTTCTGCTGAACGCGGCGGCTCGCATTTTCGGCTAATTTCTCGCCTTCATCCGTTTTTTCGATAGCCGCTTGGCGTATTTGCTTGATATTCTCCGCGCTCGTCCAGCCCACGGTTTTGACAAATGATTCATTTTCAAAATCTTTTGGCAACCAGGTTTCGGTGACGATCAGAATCAGAGCTTCCGAGTCGTCCGGCAACCCTGCGCGGCTCAAATCTTCAATCGCGTGATTTGCACAATCGGATCCGTCATAAGCTATCAAAATTTTCATACAAATTCTCCGATAAACATTCCTTTCGATTGTTACGGATAACATTTCACCTTTCAGTTGTCCCCGTAATTCGTTTGATACGAATCCTAAACAGCACCATCTCTGCCGGCGGACTCTCTTCGTGATTTATGACGGTCTCGACCGGCGTTAATTTCGGAAAGCGAAACATGATTTCGCTCAGAAATTCTTCAAGTTCAGTGGCATCCGTAATTTCTTCAAACTCGCCGAACGCAATCGCGCTTCGCCACTCGAAAAAACTCTTGATGTCATCGACCTGAATGCAGGCTTTCGGGTTGGCGCGTAACGCTTCGACTTTCAATCCGGGCAATGAGTGGATAAAAATAAATCCGTCTTTGAAGAGATAATTGACCGGCACGACATACGGCTCTCCGCCTTCAAGTACACATCCTAAACGGGCGACGCATTGCTCGCTCAAAAGTTTTTGAGATTCTTCCTGACTTAATTTCTCTATCATTGAAAACTCCTTTCCTTTTGATAATCGAACATCGCAATTTCGAGCCGCTTGTTCCTTGTAATAGGGCCCCGGCTTCGTGTTTGATTTGCACGTCGTTTTGGACGATAAAAATCTCCTTACTTCTGAATAAGCAAAAGACGTGCCGAGTAAGCTTTGTTGTTGTTTTGACAAAAATCGTGATTGGAAAGACGGCCCTTTGCGAAAATTTTCGCGCCTAGACAAGTAAAATTTCACGGTGAATGTATAAACAGTCGAGTATGCAGAATTTATGAGTTTTTTTTTCGGGCAATCCGCCTTTTACTGCCTCGCAGACGGCACCGCTTTACGGCACGCTCCTTGCTATATAAAAGCGGAGGAACAAATCGCCATGCTAAAGAAAACAGATATCGAAATTAAACATGATGTAAATAGAGAGCTTTCGTGGGATACACGAACTTGGAATGAGAAAATCGTCGTTGAGGTGACCGATGGAGTTGTGATGCTAGACGGGATCGTGCCAAGTTACGCTCAGAAGATAGCGGCCCAGACCGCCGCCCATCGGGTTACCGGTGTAATGGATGTAGCGAACAATATGCTGGTCAAGATTCAGCATCTGCATAGCGACGCCGAGATTGCTCATGCTCTAAGGCAGGCACTCGAATGGGGCGCACTTTTACCAGATAAAACAATTACTTCTACGGTTTCCGACGGATGGGTCAAGCTCGAAGGCAAAGTTAAATCCCTAACAGAGCGGGCAGATGCCGAATGGGCGGTAGAGAATCTGACTGGCGTCGCCGGTATTACTAACGAACTTGAGGTTGAGCCGAGCAAAACTGACGCGGTCACGCTGCGTGAATCCATTGAGGCGGCACTCGAGCGGCGGGCCGATCGAGAAGCTGAGAGACTTAGGATTGACGTTAAGGACGGCGAGGTCAGCCTGTATGGTCGGATCCATTCATGGCCGGAACGAAACGCCGTGGTCGGATCCATTAGCCACGCACCGGGTGTAAAGAAGATCAACGATAATCTGAGAATCGATCCATATTTTTAATAAGCTCTGCTGAATGCCCCGCCAAATATCGACGGCCTGACGTAGTAGTGCGGGCCGTCGACTTCCCTACTAAGCATATTTCACCAAAGTCAGGCAAAAACTATCAAAAGGGGCCAAAGATATATGAACCAGAAATTTAATACCCGTACCTCTACGTAGGGCGAAGAGTGATTAAGGACTGCACTGCGCCGGTGTGAAAATAATTTTTAAATAGAGCCTAATAGAAGGTTCTTTTGAAAAAATTTGAGTACAGTTAGTCCAATTTGTGTTGAACCTTAACTCGTACTAACAACTTTCGACCTTCTTCAAACAGCAAAAGAATCAACCCAAAAGTCATAATCAACAGCCAATGTTCATATCTGAGGGGCGACATATTAAACAAATGGGCGATTGGCGGAATGTAAATTAGGGACAGAACCATTATTATTTCTACAGCGATGCCATAGAGCAACCAACGATTTGTAAACAAACCCAGCTTAAAAATCGATTGACTCCCGCTCCGACAAGCGAACGCATTTCCGATCTGCGCCATTACAATTCCAACAAAAGTTACTGTCGTCGCTGTGACATAAACCGAGCCGCTTGAAATGAAGGGCAAGCCGGGTTTCCAACCCTCCAACCATTGCGCGAATAAGAAGCCGGATATGGCCAATACCGCTTCAATAGCTCCGAGCCATGCATAAGCACGTAGAAAGGTCGGAAAATTAAGCAATCGTTCGTTTCGCCGTCGGGGCGGACGTTGCATCACGCCGGGTTCTGACTTTTCAGCACCGAGCGCTAGTGCCGGGAAAAGATCTGTGCCCACATCAACGGCGAGGACTTGCATAATTGTTAATGGAAGTGGAATTTGAAAAAGTATAAAAAGAACAAAAGGTATCATTTCAGGGACGTTACTGCTGAAAATGTAAACCACAAACTTGCGGATATTGTCGTAGACCGCGCGACCTTCTTCTATCGCGGCGACTATGCTGGCAAAATTGTCATCGGTCAGAACCATGTCTGCCGCTTCACGGGCGACATCAGTACCAGTTGCTCCCATCGCCACCCCAATGTCGGCCTTTCTCAGGGCCGGGGCATCATTCACACCGTCACCGGTAACCGCAACGACTTCGCCGAGCCTTTGGCAAATTTCAACCAATCTCAATTTATGTTCCGGCGAAGCGCGGGCAAATAGAACCTCTGAACCCGAGATTAAGGCGTTCAAAGTGACGTCTTCAAGCGTGTCAAGTTCTTTTCCTGTGATTATGTGCGGAGCAGTTTCATGTAAACCAATTTCACGCCCGATGGCTGCTGCGGTGAGACCGTCGTCGCCCGTTACCATCACGACTCGAACCCCCGCTGTGCGGCAAGCCGCAATCGCCGCTGAAACTTCAGGTCGCGGCGGATCTTCCATTGCAATTAACCCCAGCAATGTTAATCCTCTTTCGACTTCTTCTGGTTCCCATTCACTATTTTTCTTCGCGCTGGGATCGACGGTGCGACGTGCAACAGCAAGCACACGCAACCCGTTATCTGCTAGTGAATCGTGCGCGGCACGAATTGTCTTTTGATGCTCTTGAGTCAATTGATTGTTTGAGCCCTTCCAATAAATTTGGGTGCAAAGCGGCAATATTTCATTCAAGGCTCCCTTAACGCATGCAACGGGAAATCCGTCAATTTGTTGAATCGTTGTCATACGTTTACGCGTTGAATCGAAAGGGATTTCGCCAAGTCGCTTCCACGCCGCCAAAACATCAATTGAAAGCGAAACCTTTGCCGCCGCGACCAGGATTGCCGCTTCCGTAGGGTCACCGATAACTGTCCACCGCTGGTCCCTATTAATTGGCGGAACAAGACGTGCATCGCAGCACAAAGCGGCGGTTCTGAGCAGCGTTATAATCGACTGCCGATCCCCCGTGTTGTGATCAATAAGCTCGATTTCACCAACAGGTTCGTAGCCATGTCCAGTCACACCAAAAAACCGTTCGCTTAACCAGATCTCGCGCACGGACATTTCGTTTTCCGTCAAGGTTCCCGTTTTGTCGGTCAGAATTATTGTTGTCGCTCCCAAAGTTTCAACCGAAGAGAGGCGTTTGACCAAAACATTTCGCTTCGCCATCCGCCGCACGCCAAGGGCAAGGGAAAGAGTTAATGTCGGCAACAACCCTTCCGGCACATTGGCAACGATAATCCCGACAGCAAAAATAAAAGACGCGGTGACCGATAGACCGCCGATCATCGTGCCTACAAGGAAGAATAATAATCCTAAAACGCAGGCAATCACGGTGACGATGCGGGTGACGCGCTTGAGTTCTTTTTGCAAAGGACTGGGCTGTTCCGTTTGCACTTGCGTCAGTTGTGCAATGCGACCAAACTCCGTGTGTGTTCCTGTGGCAAAAACAGCGGCTTCGCCCCTACCACCTGCAATGGTCGTTCCGGCAAAAACCAAATTAGGAAGTGATGTTGGGGTTTCTTGATCCTTGAAAACACCGAGAGGCGAGCGCGGGACTGGGTTTGATTCGCCGGTAAGTGATGAAACGTCGAGCCGCAATCTTTCTGAAAAGATAATCCGCGCGTCAGATGGAACCGCTTCGCCTTCGGTTAGAATGAGAATGTCGCCGAAAACCACTTCTTCGGCGGAAACAAGATTTTCCTTGCCGTTACGCCTTACGAGGACTTGACGCGGAAGTAATGCCTGCAAGGCTTCCGCGGAGCGTTCGGCTTTATATTCCTGCCAGAAACTAAAAATGCCGTTTACGATAATAACAATAACTATCGCCCAGGATAATTCGGGGAGCCCTGCCAGCCAGGACAATGCAGCTCCGGCCCATAATAGCAGTGCAAAAAGATGTGTGAAGTTTTGAGCCAGGGTCAAATACCAAGCCCGTTGCGCAATTGTTGGCAATTTGTTTGCGCCGTACAGCAAAAGCCGTCGTGCCGCTTCATCTTCACTGAGACCGATTCCATCGGTGCCGAGCGCGGACAGTATTCCCTTAACCGTCATTGCGGAGTAACGGCCGGCCTCTTCCCCGGTTTTGTCCGAATCTTGGCTCTTGCTTTTCTCGTTTGCTGACATTTCGATCTACTCTAAACCTTGTGCCAGCATTGCCGGAACATCTCTCGTCTTTCCAGAAAGAGGACCCGATCCCGAAAGACAATACTGCCGACTTTGCAGCCCGCCGATAACCGGCAGTGACATAAGGATTGAGATAATTAACGCTCCGAATATGATTTTGAGGACATGCGAATTTTCCCATCGCCTCGATAGATCATAATCCGGACGTTTATCAATCCCATTTCATCGCGTACCAATTGACAAGCATCCCCGAAACGTGCCAAGCGAAGGTTTTTAACCGCCGCCGCGACGATTGTCGGCATCTTGATTTTCGAGAATTCTAATGCGTAACTCTTTGCATTCATGCAGGTTCTTCAATGATTCTACTCAAGAACCTTCCTCCACACGGGGTGTACGAACGATCAGCACCGAACATGGAGCGTGGTGGAGCACTGAGTCAGAAACCGACCCTAACAGGTTGCGTGCCCAAAAACCGTGCCCGTGTGAACCTACCAAAATTAGGTCTGCCTCCCATTCAGCGGCGGTTTCAACGATTATCCTTGCCGGACGACCGGGTTCGACGCTGGTCGACACGCCGATATTCACATCGGGAAAACGCCGTCGAACGGTGGCGGATGCCTGTTCTACCGCATCATCAGCCACCTTCCTTGAAGCATTCTCCGCTTGCGCGTAGTACTCGTTGGAAACTCCGAACGGCTCGCCCGACATCGGGCGCAGCCTTTCGTAAACTGACACGATCTTTATTTCCGTGCCTTCCGCCATTTCCAAAATGTCGGCGCACTTTTCGATTGCCAGCTCACTAAAATGCGATCCGTCTGTCGCTATTAAGATTTTCATAAGTTACTACCATCCTGTTAAATTCCGTCTAACATAGTAACTGAACGCAAGATGTATGCCCTTGAACGATTTGTTACGTCGCTACGTTCAACCGCGAGTTTTGCGGGCCGCGCAAACCGCAAGAATTCGCCGACCATCTTATCGATTCTTTCAATTTCTTTGACAGCTAATTCCGCAAATTCACGTCGAGGGCTTTCGGGGCCGAGTTCGTCTTCCAAAATCTCTATAGCCCCTTTGATCGAGGCAAGCGGGTTGCGAACTTCGTGAACAATTCCGGCGGAAAGTTCGCCCAGCGAGGTGAGCTTTTCTGCCTGCAGGAGTTGTTGGAAGGTTTCCTGCAATTCGTTGTATGCCTGCCTCTTTTGTTCGGCGTTTCTTTCCGCACGCTCACGGGCCCTTCTAAGGCGATCCCCCAAGGCCCCCATTATCCCGCCTACAAGATTGAAAATTACAATTTCGGCATATTGGTTTATCGAGTAATCGAAATCGCTATGCTGCCAATGCAAATATATGTGCGGGAAGTAAACGACAGTTGTAAAAAGAGATGAGCCAAGCCCGCCTCGCAGGCCAAAGAGCAAAGCCGCCACGATGATCGGTATGTAAAAAAGGCGCTGGTAAACCTCATGCCAAACGATCTGCTCGACCGGTGTAAGGAAATGCAAAACCGTTATGAGAATAATCGTAACGGCAATCACGATCCACACATATAACCGATTGCGGGTTGAGACAATGTTGAAAGACTCGGTATCCATGATAAAAAGATGAAATATAAAACCTAAGCCGCTTCTATTCCAATCCGTATTTTTGCATTCGATAGATTAGGGCGCTTCGCGTGATACCGAGATATTTCGATGTCTGAGACTGATTGCCGTTATATCTCGTGAGCGAGGCGCGAATGATCTCACACTCAACATCGTCGAGATTTATCGGATCGGCAGGCAGTGAAAACCAAAGTTTACCGTTTGCGGGTAATGGTTTTTTGACATTCACGGGTAAGTCTTCCACGGTCAACGTATCCCCATTTGAAAGAACAACCATCCGCTCAACCAAATTTTCAAGCTCGCGAACATTCCCCATCCACGCATAGTCAAAGAATATTTTAACGACATCGCGCCCGATCTTTGGCGGTTTGATCCCGTGTTTCGATGCAGACCTTGTCAGGAAGTGTTCGGTAAGGATCGGGATATCCTCGCGGCGCTCGCGAAGCGGCGGAATTGTGATAGGCACCACCGCCAGCCGGTAATACAGATCCTCACGAAATGTGTTTTCCTTTATTAGCTCCGGCAGTGTTTCGTTCGTTGCCGCAATTATCCGTACATCCACTTTGCGCGGGTTATTTTCTCCCAGACGGGTGACTTCCTGCTCTTGCAGAACCCGCAAAAGCCGTGTTTGTGACTGCAGCGGCATTGCGCTAATTTCGTCCAGAAATAGGGTCCCGCCATTGGCCTCTTCAAATTTGCCTTTAGATTCGCCAACGGCACCCGTGAACGCCCCTTTCTTGTATCCAAAAAGCTCAGCCTCGATCAGTGTTTCCGGTATCGCCGCACAGTTTATTGCAATGAATGGGCTGTTCTTACGTGTTCCGGAAAAGTGTATTCCCTTCGCTATCAGCTCCTTTCCGGTTCCAGATTCCCCTTCGATAAGGACGGTCACGTTGGTTTTTGAGACGCGCGTCACAAGATCGAACACCTGGAGCATCTTCTCGGACGTCCCGATGACATTCTCGATGCGGAATTCTTCATGGACCTGTCGCCTCAACCGTCGATTTTCTGCCAGAACACCGCCGTATTTCAAGGCCTTTTCGACCGTAAGCAGAATTCCCAGCCGGTTGAACGGCTTGGTTATGAAATCAAACGCCCCGCCACGCATCGCTTCGACCGCCGTATCGACATCGCCAAAGGCTGTAATAACAATTATCGGTATCTCGCTGTTTATCGCCGTTGCCTGCTGTAGGAGCTGAGAGCCTGTCATCTTCGGCATTCGCCAATCGGTGATCACGCAATCAAATTCTTCGTCGGAATACCTTTTCAAACCCTCCCGGCCGTCACTTTCACTCACGACCGTATAACCGGCCTCCGAAAGCTGGAATTCGAGCACGCGCCGCAACGAATCATCATCATCGACGAGTAGGATTTTAGCGTCCGTTTTCTTCATTCCCCGCATTCGTTACGATAGCGCATTTTGCCTGACTATATCGCCAATGTGCAAAGACGGAAATAAGCGCCCGGGGGCCTCTTAAGCAATTGTATGGTGTTTAGCGCGAATTGTGAAGATTCTGCCGCCGTTTAGGGGCTTGGTGGAAAGGATAGTGCGGAGACTCTGCGGCGGCGTTGATAGTCAGGACGAGATTGCTCATCTTGGGGGTGGATATTCGGCTTACGCCCGGCAGCGTTGGCCAGTTTATACACACCGCCATAACCCGTCACCGCCGCGATCATCATCTGAAAGTGTTCTACGTTTTTGATGTGTCCTGTTTCTGCCATAAAAATAGTCCTTCCTATCTATCGGCGTAGTTAACGATTCATTACTCGTGTGAATCGAAGCCGCCTCACGCGTTCGGTCGTAACCTCCAGCACCAACGTGCGAGTGCGCGGGTCGCGTCGAAAGGCGAGCACAAAGCCGTCTCCCTCAAACGTACTTCCAAATACCGGTGACAATGGCGATGGTTCCCGACGGTGACGTTCGAGTACGAGTGCTCCGTCGCGAAATACAAATGTCCACATCACGTCCAGTTCCGGACTATAATATTTTCCTGCCAGAGCTCGCAGCTCGGCAGGGCTCGGCTTTGTATCCGGAACCTTTGGACGCTCGGTTACTGGCGACCCTTCGACATCAACCCGGACCGCGAGTGAGCCATCAGCTCGCCTGAAAAAGATGAATAGGAATCGACGCGGGGCCTCCATAAGCCGGTATGTATTGTTTCCGAGCGGACGGAGTTCGAATTTGCCCTCGCCTCCGCCATCTAATAGCAGTTTGCCTTGCTCATGAAAGAACCTGTTGCCCTGCACAATCGTGTCGTTCCAGTAAAAGCCCGCCAACTCCGAAGGGCTCAATGGCGACCCGCTAACGCCCGGCAAATCAGACTTGTGCTGAGTTTGTACCGGCCCCTCCGCATTAGGAAGGTATAGATCTGCCACCCGAAGGGCCAGGGGCGTCGGCGCGATGTCGAAGGCATTGCACAACACCGTTACGGTGAGGTGTTCCGATGGGAATCGGATGAAGTCGGCTTTGTAGCCATAATCCGACCCCGCGTGACTGATCGTCCTATACCCCCGGTGCGTTCCAATGAAAAGACCCATGCCATACCCGAACTCAGAACCGTCGGTAAGTCGCCCGGGTGTGCTCATTTGGTTTAGCAGGGCCTGAGTGCCGACTTTGGTCTCGTAGAAATTGGCGTCCCACCGTGCGAGGTCTTCCACAGAGGTGACAACACCACTTGCTCCAGCGAACGAGTTGGACGGTCGAGCCGTGCGCAGGTTAGAGGGATCGTGACCCCAATACCCCGCCGCGCGGTGCGGAACCACCTGGTCGACGTCCTCCTGTACGTCCGAGTGCTTCATCCTGAGTGGCGCGAATATCCGGTCGATGACGAAGCGGCGGAAGGAAACGCCTGAGACGCGCTCCACGACAATCGCAAGGAACGTGTACCCGCCGCTGTTGTAGGCGAACTCGGTCCCGGGCACGTAATTGAGCGAGCGCTGTCGCCGGATCATGGCAAAGACGTCCGACTTGTACTGCTCGTCCGAATTGCGCCACCCGGAAAAGGAGAAAAGGTTCGCCAGCTCGCGCAGGCCGGACGTGTGATTAAGCAGCATACGAATCGTGATCGTATGACCGAAATCAGGTATCTCCGGTACGTATTTCCGTACGTCGTCGTCCAGGCGAAGCTTTCCATCGCTTTCCAACATTAGTACGGCGAGTGCAGTGAATTGTTTTGAGGTCGACGCAACGTGGACAGGTGTCGCCGCCGTTAAAGAAATGCCGTTCGCGACATCGGCCATCCCGTAGCCCCGGGCGTAGACAATCTTTCCGGCTTTCATCACCGACACAGCGCAACCCGGCGCATCCGGTCGCGCATAAGGCGAGAAGATGGAATCGATGCCGGCGGCGAACGGCGTGTCCCGCCCGATATCCTGGCCGCGAGCGACGACGCCTTGCGACACCATTGAGCAAAACACTGCGAGAATTGCGCAAAGTATTTTCATAAAATTCTATTCTTCCCCAAGCTTCATTCCTTGCTAGCTACAAGGGTACGAGACACAAAGCTGCCTTGTCTTACACGAACAGAACTTTTTTGATCCTGGCTAGCGCCGAATGCGGGAAAGCGAGCGGAATTCGGACGGTGTGACGCCGATTTGACGTTTAAAGAGTCTCGAAAAATGAGCTTGATGAGAGAAACCGCTCGCCAAAGTAATTTCAACAAGCGGCATATCCGACGTGGAGAGCTCACGGCAAGCGAATTGAATGCGAAGCCGGCGAATATATTCTCCC
The DNA here is from genome assembly GCA_025362075.1 of Chloracidobacterium sp. Lineage (GTDB taxonomy): Bacteria > Acidobacteriota > Blastocatellia > Pyrinomonadales > Pyrinomonadaceae > OLB17. Next base: position 966 of record JANYIL010000069.1, on the reverse strand, counting down.
AATGTACAACCGTAAAATTTGCGAAATTGGCGGGCCAGATGAACCGGATGCACGCCAACCTCGTTGCCAATAACGGCAAGGCTGACTGTTTCGGAAAAATGTGCGTGAAGAATCTCTTTCGCCCGTTTGAGCCACGGAGGGAGCTTACGCTCAAAGACCGGTCTGCAGTTTCGCGAGAGCTCGGCGATAAGCTCCAGGGACAATCCTTCTATCGCAATCGGTGAGGCGTTGTCCAGAAAGCGCATTTCCTTGTAGATTCTTGTCGCCAACATTGACAGCGTCGCTCCGCGAATATGACTCACCCGGTCAAATACCTTTGTAAAAGGACGCAGTGATTCTATTCTCTCAGGCTCGACTTCAATGAGGATGCAGCGTAGCCCACTACGGTCGTACTTGTTGGCATGAGCTTCGCCGGCAGGCTTGACGACCAAACTCTGTGAGCTGCATTCAAAGCACTGCCTGTCGAGCACCTCCGTGAAAGACCCGTTGAGTATAAAAGCGATATTGGCATGTTCATGATAATGCCTCGGAAGCTTTTGACTTGCCTTATGAGTAGTTTCAGTGAAAACGAGCCCGTTAATCTCAAAGCTCGTAAGTCTATCTCCAAGCGTAATCGGACTAAAGCCAGTGGATTTTACGGTTGGGGCGATCTGGTTCATTAAGAAATTTTCTCTCTATTAGCTTAAACACCGCAAATCTCTATTTTATGACAAATGCCGTCACAACACGATTCACTCAACGCAGGACTGGACAAGAAAAGACTTTATCTGATTCAAAATCTTCCGCCGTAATCGACGTGCAATGTTACACAGAACGCAGCACCCACGCGCTTCATCGTGGACAAGCCGACTACGTAATTGCCAGGTTCCTTTGGCTCAAGATTCACGAAGGACGTGGTTGCGTCCTTTGTAAAATCGCTCTCGATCGGATGCGAAACGACCGAGGACGGCGAGACAACGCTCACAT
>JANYIL010000038.1 GCA_025362075.1 Chloracidobacterium sp. | reverse complement strand
CGACGCTGACCACGCTTAAGGACCTCGAACGCGAGCGCGGCGAGCGCGACCGTCTGCGGGCCGAGCTTGCAAGAACTGACGCGGCAATCGTCAATGTTACGGCGGATCAAAAGCGGCTTGAGCGGGAACTTGCAGCCGTGGCCCGGGCCACGACGGAGATCGAGCAACTGCGCCCAAAGGCCGAAGAGCAGCATGTGCTCGACAAAGAGATCCCGATCCTTCGCAACCAGATCGCCACGGTAGGCATGACCCGCGAGCGGATCGTGAGCATCGATTCTCAACTCGAACGGATGCGTACCAGATACCGGGACAACAAAGCCGCTCACGACGAGGCCGAAGCCAAATCGGCGGCGGCCCCGGCACGTTTGGAGCTCGAAAAACGTGAGATGGAATTGATCGGCGGCATCGCAAGTTTGCGGGCAAGCCTCGAACGCGACGAGAAATTCCAGAGCGAGATCAAAAACGGCCTGTGCCCTATCCTCTCGCAAAAATGTCTCAACCTGAAACCCGGCGAAACGCTTGAGGGATTTATTTCATCCCAGTTTTCGGACATCAAATCGCAGATATCAGGCCTCGAAACCGAACGCCACACGCTGTCGGTAAACCTCGCGGTCGCCCGCGAGGGCGAAAAATTCCTCGCCGCTCTTGACGGTTACGGTAAACGCGACGCCGAATTGCGTGAAGAGGGCTGCGGCCTCAACGAAAAAAAGGCGGCCCTCGAAAAACAGTTGGGCGATGTCGCCGATAATGAACGGAAACTGGCCGAAATGGAATTGCGGTTGAAGTCGCTCGATAATCCCTCGGCCCGCAGCCGGTTTCTCGAAAAGGACGCTCTGCGCGAACCGGAAATTCGCGACGGTCTCGGCGATGTCGAGAGCAATCTCGAACGCCTCGAAACCGACCGGCGGCTGTTTGTTGAGCAGCTCGACGAATTTAAGGAGATGGACGCGACCTGGACACGACTTTCGGCGCAGCGGGACACAACAGCCGAAGCACATCGTGTTTTTCTGACCCACGAAACCGAGGGAAAGGCCGTCGAACTGCGCCAGCAGGAACTCGCCGCGGCGGCAAAGACGCTGGCCGATCTTACCGAAAAGGCGGCGGCGGCTGAAAAGGAGTTTACTGCCACCGGGACCGATTACGATGCCGAATTACATAAGAGTGAGCGGGCCGCGCTCCTTGCCGCCGAGCGGCGGCATGCGGAGATACGGGCTACGTTCGATGCCGCAAAACGCCGCGAGCAACAGCTTGCCGCTGAGATCGCCCGGTTTTCCGAGGTCCGAAAATCGCTCGCCGGTGAATTCCGGGAAAAGGAACGCCTCGAAACCATCGTCGAGACGACCGCCTTTATTCGCGACACGCTTAAGGAGGCCGCACCGCGCGTCGCTCGCAATTACGTCCACCACGTCTCGCTCGAGGCCAACCAGATGTTTCGCGAAATAACCGGAAACGCCGAGCAGACGCTGAAATGGGGTGAGGATTACGCCATAATGCTTGAAGAGGGCGGATACGAGCGGCCATATCAGAGTCTATCAGGCGGCGAGCAAATGGCGGCGGCCTTGTCGGTGCGGCTGGCGTTGTTAAAACAGTTGACCGACATCCGGATCGCTTTCTTCGACGAGCCGACGACCAATATGGACGCCGAGCGCCGCGAAAACCTCGCGATGCAGATCAGCCGCATCACGCATTTTGATCAGCTATTCGTTATCTCGCATGACGAAACATTTGATAATTTCGTGGACAATGTCGTCGCGATCGGATGACTGGAGCGGCGAGCATCCCTGCTTGCCATAGCCGCAGAGCGGCTTTATAGATTAGATTAGATTGTATCGATTTCAACAAAATATTTTCGGGCTATGCCCTCCGGCAAGCAGGATGCTTGCAGCTCCAGTCTTATGAAACAAATCACCATCGTCTGCGACGGCTCAAGTCTTGGCAACGGCAGAGGGAATCCACGTGCGGCGGCTGTTGCGGTACTGGGTTTTAAAGGGTTGTGGAAAGCGGTCGGAGTATATTTGGGCAACGCAACCAATCAGCAGGCCGAGATCGCAGCGGCGACCGTCGGGCTTGAGAACCTGAAAGAGTCGTGTTCCGTGACTCTGATGTCCGATTCCCGTTATGTGGTCGAGACGATGGGCGGCACGTGGAAAAGAAAAACGAACCACGACTGGTGGAAAAAGCTCGATGCCGCCTCAAAACCGCATCAAATAACCTGGAAATGGGTCAAGGGCCATGACGGGCACATCGTTCAGGAAGTCGCCGATTCGATGGCGCGTAAAATGGCGGAGCTTGGTTACGTCGATAACGATCTGCTTGCCGAAGCGGCAGCTGAGATAGGAGTAGTTGAGATTTAGCCGCAAAAAGGCGCAAAACACGCAAAATCAGGAAAAAAGACTTTAATGCAGTTCGACATTCGCAAAATCCCTATTCTTATTTTTGTGCTTTTTGCGCTTTTTTGCGGCAATTCCGTCTTTGCCCAGCGGGGCGGTCTCGGTTGGGTCTGGCAGAACCCTTTGCCGCAGGGCAATTCGCTGTATTCGATACATTTTGCGGCGGATAAGGATACAGGGCTTGCGGTTGGTTCGGACGGCACGATCCTTAGAACGTCGGACGGCGGGTTTAGCTGGACCAAACAGACACCGCCCATCGATGCGACGTTTTCGTCGGTTTTTGTGCGAGACGCAGATAGTGCATTTGTCGTCGGCTCACGCGGCACGATCCTTACGACAAGTAATGGGGGCAAAGACTGGCGGCGGGTGGCGGTCGATACCCGCGATCACCTTTACAGCATTAATTTCGCCGGGGCGGGCCTTAAGACCGGTTGGATCAGCGGGACCTACGGCCGTCTGCTAAAAACCGTCGATGGCGGCCTGACCTGGAAACCGCAAAACTCCGGCACCACCGAGCAGCTATTGAACGTCGACGCTTTTGATGAGCGGCACGCGGTCGTCTCGGGGGTCAGCGGAGTAGTTTTAACGACCGTCGATGGCGGCGACAACTGGAAGATATCCGATCCGTGCGCGGGAACGATAGTTTCCGGATCGGCGTTTTTGTCATCCGTCGCCATCGTCGCCGCTGGTTACGACGGCTGCGTAGCCCGCAGTGACGACGCGGGACAGACGTGGTCGCGGGTGAATATTTTCAGTCACACCGATCTGCTCTCGATCTCATTCGCCGACGCGTCAAATGGATCGATGACCGACGCAAACGGCGTCGTCTGGCTGACGGGCGATGGTGGACATTCGTGGCTGCCATTCAATGTGCGTACCAACCCTAAACTCGTAAACGTCTATTACGGCGACCGGTTCACGGGGTGGGCGGTAGGCGAAAACGGCCTGATGCTGCGGACTGACGATGGCGGCTTTAGCTGGCAACGCCTGAGCGAGGGCGGGCGTGAGGACGTTAACGACCTCGTCTTTCTCAACGATAACATCGGCGTCGCGGTCGGCTCGCATGGCCGCATTTGGATCACTAACGACGCGGGCATGAACTGGCTGCCGGCATTTTCGGACACGCAGGAAAATCTCAACTCGGTCTTTTTCATCGATGGCCAGCGCGGCTGGATCGCCGGCGACGGGGGCACGATCCTAACTACTTCAAACGGCGGTGCGAGCTGGAGCAAAAGTGCGTCAAATGTGACGGACGACCTCTCGGCGATAAGTTTTGTTTCCGAAACCAACGGCGTCGCCGTCGGGGCCGGAGGCGTGATATTAAGAACGGATTCGGCCGGCATCCAGTGGCGAAAGATCGAATCGGGCAGCCGGCTGTGGCTCGAAGACGTAAAGTTTTTCGATGACAAACACGGCGTTGCCGTCGGCGATAAGGGTGCGGTTCTGCGCACCGCTGACGCGGGAGCAACGTGGGAAAAGGTCAACACAAATGTCCGTGAAAATCTGTACGCGGTCAGCTTTTTCGACAGTCGCACAGGATTTGCTGTCGGCGCCGGCGGCATTACCCTGCGAACGACGGACGGCGGGCAAACGTGGCTGGATAAGGAATCGGCGGTGCGGTTAAATCTCTTTGCTGTTCAGGCCTTTGCTAAAAATGCCGCGATCGCGGTCGGCGAATTGGGTACGGTGCTGTTAACCGCCGACGGCGGTACGACGTGGGCGGTGCAGCCGAATATTACAAGCAAACTGCTGCAAGCCGTCGTCTTTCGCGGCGGCAACCACGTATGGATCGGCGGACGCGGCGGCACGATGCTGAAACGCACCGAATCGCTGTCGCCGGTAAACATTACATTCCCGAAAGCCGGCCCGCCGGTTTTGAGAGGCGCGGGACCGAGAGCAAAGCCAAAACCGCGCGTTCCGCTCTTCACAATTACCGATGACGGCGACATACCGATTGCGATCCCAAAAGCCACGCCTAAGTAATCGGGGTTAATACAGAGATCCACTCGCCAGCATGTTTAATATCGAAATTTGAGATTTGAAGTTTCAAAAGCTGCTCCGTGATTATTGCCTCCTGACCGGCGAGGATGCCGGAGAGCAAAAGAATGTCTTTTGTTTTTTCGATCAACAGCGGCAGGATCGGCACAATCACGTCGATCGTCAAATTTGCGCAGACAAAATCGAACGGGGGCGTCGCTGCCGAGATCGAGCCGTCAAAAAACTCGATCTGTCTTTCAACGCCATTTGCCTCCGCATTCTCTCTCGCGATCCTTACCGAGTCGAGATCGGTATCGCAGGCCATGATCTTAGCCACAGACGACACTGAGACCATTCTGGTTTTTTTCTCAACGGTCTCTGTGTGCTCCGTGGCTAATTTTGCCGCCGCTATCGCCAAAATGCCGGTTCCGGTGCCGACATCGAGGAAAGATTGGCCGGCCCTGCAGTTGTCACCGATCGCCGCTAGACAAAGCTGCGTCGTTTCATGCGTCCCGGTTCCGAAGGCCATGTTGGGTTCGATCCGGGACGCATGAAACGACGCAGCTTTGTCTAGCGGCGATCGGTGACAACTGCAGGGCCGGCCAATCTTTCCTCGATGTCGGCACCGGAACCGGCATTTTGGCGATAGCGGCGGCAAAATTAGCCACG
>JANYIL010000010.1 GCA_025362075.1 Chloracidobacterium sp. | reverse complement strand
CTCGACATGCCCGATAAAAAAGGCAATTATTTTGAGGCGTCGGCGTCGTGCATGTTTACTTATGCACTGGCAAAGGGCGTGCGGATGGGATATCTGGCTCCATCATTTATGAAATCGGCAAATGCTGCCTGGGCCGGAATTCAAAAAGAGTTTGTTGAGCACAAGGGCGGCGAGGTTAATTTGTTAAAAACTATCGGTGGTGCAGGCCTCGGCGGCACGCCGTATCGCGACGGCACTTTCGAGTATTATGTCGGTGAAAAGATCGTCACCAATGACCCAAAGGGCATCGGCACTTTTCTTGATGCTGCGGTCGAGATGGAAATGGTTCAGAATCTGGGTATTGGCACCGGCAAAACGGTCATAATTGACGACTATTTCAATCATCAGATGAAAAAGGACGACAATGGCCGCACTATCACATGGCATTATAAATGGGATGAATGGGACAACGGCGGCTACTCGTTATGGGGCAAGGTTTTCAATAGTTTTGGAGCGATAACCGAAACTCTTTCGGCCGCCCCGACCGCCGCCAACCTTGCCGGTGCGTCCGTTTACATTGTCATCGATCCGCGTGTTGATAAAGACAGCACCGCGCCGAAAGCCCAGGACGCCGAAGTGATCGCCAATTGGGTCAAGAATGGCGGCGTACTCGCAGTGATGGCAAATGACGCGCCAAACTGTGATCTTGAACACTTAAATCTGATCGTCGGTAAATTCGGAATTCAGTTCAATCTGGACAGCCTCAATCACGTCGAGGGAAACCTATTTGAGCAAGGCGTGGTCATGGTAACCGGTCCTAATGAGATATTGCAGACGGCTAAAAAACTATATCTAAAGGAAATATCAACCCTTAAGCTGACCGCGCCTGCCAAACCGCTTTTGATGCATAACGGCAACGCGATCATGGCGACCGCGAAATACGGCAAAGGCTCGGTCTTTGTCGTCGGCGACCCGTGGATCTATGACGAGTACACGGACGGTCGCAAGCTGCCGGCCGACTATGATAATTTTAAGGCGGCACAGGACCTGAGCCGATGGCTGCTCAATCAGTCGAAGAAAGGAAAGTAGTTAAATATGAAAAAGTATTTTATTGTTTCGATCATTTCGTTATTTGCTGTCGCTGCGGCCGCAGCTCAGTCGCGTCAGCCTTCGACGGCGATCAAACCGTTTGTCGTCAAATCCAAGCAGTCGCTGGCCGAGCTGGAACAGAAACTGGCCGCCGATAAAACCGACGTCGCATCAAAAAACCTCACAGTTACTAAGGCCGAAGACATTATCGGCGGCGCGGGAATGGAGACGCGTGTTGCGGTTCAACATGACACGAGGCGGAGCGGCGATCAAGTCGAATTGCATGATAAATCCGATGACGTCTATTACGTTCTGAAAGGTGAGGCAACGCTTGAGCTGGGCGGTTCGATGGTCGACGCGAAAGAGGCCACGCCCGGCGAATGGAGAGCAAAAACGGTGACCGGTGCCCAATCCGTCAAGATCAAAGAAGGCGACATTGTAATGGTTCCGCGGGGAACCCCGCATCGGCGGACGGTGACCGGCAAGGGTTTTTCGATGATCCTCATCAAGATTTTCGAAGACCCGCTGCCTAAATAGGACGCGGGCCAAATCTTAGACAAAGGTCTGCACTTGAGATAAGATTCAACAACTATTCACATGTCAAAATCAAAGCCCGGCATCTTTAGCTCTCTGAATTCCGAGAAAAACGGCACTACCGCCGAAGAGGTCGTCGAGCGCTTGCGGGCGATGATCCACAACGGCGAATTGTCGCCGGGCGACCGTTTGCCGCCGGAGCGCGATCTGGCCAAGGTGCTTGGTGTCAGCCGTCCGACCTTGCGTGCCGGGATAAGGTCTCTCGCAACGGTCGGGATACTGCAATCACGGCAGGGGGCCGGGACCTTTGTCGTCGAAAAGGGCGATTCCCCGACATTGGACGGCAGCCCGCTGCGGATGCTGTCAGCGCTGCATGGCTTTACGTCGGATGAGATGTTTGAGGCCCGGCTCGCTCTCGAAATGAGCATCGCCGGCCTTGCGGCGGAGCGGGCGACCAGCGAACAGATGACATTGATGGCGGAGGAAATTACGGGCATGTACGCGTCGCTCGCCGAGCCGGAGCAGTATCTGGTTCACGATATGCAGTTTCATCAGACTATTGCCGCAGCGTCGAATAACCGTATTCTAACCTCGCTGATGAACATGGTCGCGACGATCCTTTTCGACGCCCGCAGCAAGACCGTCAAACGGGCCCGCGATCTAAAACAATCCGCCGAGCAGCATCACAACATTTACCGGGCGATGCGCGAACGCGATTCCGAAGGCGCCCGCCGGGCAATGCACGACCATCTGACCGAAACACAGAAGGCACAGCGTTTGGAGGAGCAAGAAACCGCGGCTGCGAATGGCACATCCGAGGTTGCGAAATAACCGCCATGGTGCGTCGGTCTATTTCGCTATGATTTCCAAAATCCTGTTATTTCTAATCCTTGTTCCGGCTTGCGTTGTGGCCCAAGCGCCGTTTGTCTCTAAGGTCTGGGTCGCCGACAATGGTGACGGCACCTATAAAAATCCAATTATCAACGCCGACTATTCGGACCCCGACGCGATCCGCGTGGGCTCGGACTTTTACATGACGGCATCAAGCTTTAATGCCGTACCGGGGCTCCCGATCTTACACTCCAAAGATCTCGTAAACTGGAGCATCATCAATCACGTTTTCCGTGAGCAGATGCCGCTCGACGTTTTTGCCAAACCGCAGCACGGAAATGGCGTGTGGGCACCGGCGATACGTTTTCATGCCGGCGACTTCTACATTTTCTATCCCGATCCTGACTACGGCATCTACATGACCAAGACACGAGACCCCGCGGGCGAGTGGTCAAAACCTGTGATGGTGAGGGAAGGAAAAGGTTGGATCGACCCATGTCCGTTGTGGGATGACGACGGTAACGCATACCTTGTTCACGCCTACGCAGGGAGCCGTGCCGGGATCAAGAGCATTTTGGTCGTCAACAAAATGAGCCCGGACGGTACCCGGCTGCTAGATGATGGGGTCATCGTCTTTGACGGCCATGACGCCGATTCGACGGTCGAGGGACCAAAGTTTTATAAGATCAACGGCTACTATTACATTCTCGCACCGGCCGGTGGTGTCGCGACCGGCTGGCAGCTCGCCCTTCGTTCAAAGAATATTTACGGCCCGTATGAGAAGAAGGTCGTGCTGGCGCAAGGGAAATCATCGGTCAACGGTCCACATCAGGGAGCCTTGGTCGACACGCCGACCGGCGAATGGTGGTTTCTGCATTTTCAGGACAAAGGGCCGTCTGGCCGCGTCGTCCATCTGCAGCCTGCGGTTTGGAAAAACGGCTTTCCGGTGATCGGCTCCGACCCTGACGGCGACGGCACTGGTGCGCCGGTGCTAAGATTCAAAAAGCCCAATGTCGGCAAAACCTACCCGATCGAAACGCCACAGGATACGGACGAATTTTATAGCCCCAAGATAGGCCCACAATGGCAATGGCATGGGAATTCCCGTCCCGAATGGGCATTTCCGTTCCCACAAAAAGGTGTGCTGAGGATGAACTCGGTTCAGTTGCCCGACGGTTATAAAAACCTGCTGGACCTCGCAAATCTTTTGCTGCAGAAGTTTCCCGCCGACGAATTTACCGTCACGACTAAGGTCGCACTCAGCCCGCGATTTGAGGGCGAGCGCTTTGGCTTTGTCGTGATGGGTTACGACTATTCCTACCTCGGTGTAACCAACCGGCAAGGCAAGCTCTATATCTCACAGTTTACGGCAAAGGACGCCGACAAAGGCCCGGCCGAGACGGAAAGCTCTCCGCAATTATTGTCATCAAAAGAGTTTTATCTCCGCGTGAGGGTGAATAAAGGTGCTATATGTACGTTTACTTACAGCGAAGACGGCGTTAGATTCGCGAACATCGGTGAACCTTTCAAAGCCCGCGAGGGACGCTGGATCGGAGCCAAGGTCGGGGTTTTCTATAACCGTCCCGGCAAGTTCAACGATGCGGGATCGGCGGATATTGATTGGTTTAGGTTTCACAAAGAGAATTAGCCACGAACCTACACAAACAAACACGAACCAAATCCTTTCCTTGTTCGTGTTTTTTCGTGTAAGTTCGTGGCAAATCTTCTTATTCGTAATTAATATTTGCCGGTTCCAATCTAGGTGCGAGCAAGTGGATGACCAGTAAAGCAACCAGATAGGCCGAGGCTGCAATGATAAAAATAATCAGATAGCTGCCGGTTTTATCGAGGATCAAGCCGACAAGCGGCGAGATTATCATGCCGCCAACCGCCCCCATCATTCCACCAATGCCGACTACCGAACCGACCGCCTGTTTTGGGAACATGTCCGACGCCAAAGTAAACATATTTGCCGACCAACCCTGGTGTGCGGCGGCGGCGATGCCGATGAGAATAACTGCAACCCACAAATTTGAAGTGATCGCCGCAAACACAATCGGGACGACCGCTAGTGCGCATATCAGCATCGCTGTCTTACGCGAACGGTTGATCGTCCAGCCCATTTTGATCAGCTTTGACGAGAGATAGCCGCCGCCGACACTTCCGACATCAGCGATCACATAAATGACCGCCAGCGGTATGCCAAAATTTTTCAGGTCGAGGCCGTATTGCTTATTTAGAAAATCCGGAAGCCAAAACAAATAAACCCACCAGATAGGATCAGTAAGGAGCTTTCCGATACCAAACGCCCATGTTTGCCTGTGAGGCAAGAGCTGACGCCAGGGTATCTTTACGGTCGGTTCGACCGGATCGCTCTGGATGTAGGCCAGTTCCTGAGTCGAAAGACTCTTATGCTCTTCGGGCCGTTTGTAAATCAAAAGCCAACATGCGAGCCATAGAAAGCCGAGAATTCCGGTAAAGATAAAGGCTTCGTACCAACCCCACGCACGTACGATCAGCGGAACAAGCAGAGGGGTCGCCAGAGCCCCGACGTTGGTTCCGGCATTAAAAATGCCCGTAGCAAGGGCTCGTTCCTTTTTTGGGAACCATTCGGCGACTGTTTTGATCGATGCCGGAAAATTGCCGGCCTCGCCCAGGCCGAGCATAAATCTCACTGTCATAAAACCTACGACCGAGACAGACAAAGTAAATGTCCACGGCGCGGCCCCGAACATCGAACTGACAGCATTAATCACAGATACAATCGTCGCTACGATCGGTGCAACAACCGGCGATGAAAGTGTGCCGATGCCGATAGCCCAGGCATGAGCGATCGCCGCGAGGCTCCATAAAACGATGGCGATGGCAAAACCTTTCTTCGTCCCGATCTTGTCCATCAGCTTGCCTACAAAAAGCAGGCCGATCGCGTAGGCGGTCTGAAACGAAAAGACGATCCAGCTATAATCGAGTTCGTTCCAGCCGAATTCGCTGGCCAGCGTAGGTTTTAAAATGCCGATTACCTGCCGGTCAACGTAATTAACGGTCGCGGCAAAAAACAGCAACGAGCATATTACCCATCGAAAATTACCGACACGCGGACTCGGCTGCGATGCGGCTTCGGTTTCTTCGCTCATTCGATTTGGCTCCTATAACGACAAAATTCCGGGAGAGAAATATTCGTGTCCGTGTACCGTGGTCGCGATTTGCGGAAAATCGGGCGACGCGGTGATTACCTCGACGCCATTTTCGCCCGTGATACATGTTTCTTCGACCTTAGTGCCGGTGATCGACGGATTCCACGCAAATGCCTGATTTGATTGCACGATCTCGGTACTTTCAGGATGAGCGACCCACTCACGGGTTTTGTATCCCGCCGCTCCGCCCTGGTGATGGTGGTTTAGCTCGCTGGCAAAATCTCTGGCGGCGTAGGCATCCGCCGCTATTTTGTACAACTCAGCTCCGGTGGTACCCGGCCGGCTCGCGTCCATCAAAGATGCGTTTACATATGCGGCGGCTTCGGTCTTGTGTTTCAATTCGCCGGGCACCTCGCCAATACAGACGATGCGGCTCAGGCTCGTGATCAGGCCGCGCCGTTTTGCACATGTGACGAGCATGACCGTTTTTTCCCAACGCTTTTCCGAGGGAACCGGATGGCGAAATTGCGCGATCCGCTCGTCAGCGGCAACAAGCGTCACGACCGAGACCATTCCGGCTTGCGCAAATTCATGCCTCAATTTCTCGGCGATCTCGATCTCCGATTCGCCGGCCGTCAGGCTGGCAATGACATTTCTCACCGCCTTACCCGCATCGCGCCCGAGGATACGATAACGCTCCGCCTCATCTGCGGTCAACGAATAACGGCAACCCGCGATCTTTCCCTCGACGGCTCTGGTTGCGGTCTCGATCACGATGTCGGTCGCGATGTCGCCGCTCGTTAACAGAGCCTTTGCCTTTTCCATTACAAAATTGCCGGAGGCCTTCTCGCCTTGCCAGCTAAACTCGAGCGGCTCAAAATCGTCTGCCGAAATCTCTTCGACGAGCAGACGCGGCATTTCGATGTTATTTGCCAGAACGAACCGTTTGCCGTCCGATCTGACAAGCAAGTACGCCGCACCATTTTCGCGGCTAAGGTCAATGCCGTTCGAGCCGCCGCCGGTCAACCACGCGAAATTGTGCTGCGCATTGAGCAATACGCCGCCCAGGTTTTCGCGTCCGAGCATCCGCTGTAATCTTTCGGTTTTCTCGTCGAGTTCGGATGGGGACATTTAATTCAAAGTCAAAGGAATTTCAACAAATTGCGTCCAGCGGCGGCTATGAAAAATTAGCCACGAACAACACGAACGAACACGAACAAAAGAGGTCATAAAACGAGACGCTCAACATCGACAGTGTGCCGAACCAAATTTCTTGTTCCTGACCGTTCGTGTTGTTCGTGGCTAAACTCTTCCTACTGATTTACCCCGCTCGCGAGAAATCCGCCGTCGACGACCATGATCTCACCGGTGACAAAGCTCGCGGCCTCTGACGCCAGGAATATGGCTGCACCGGCAAGTTCCTCGACGTTTCCAAAGCGTCCCATCGGCGTTCTCGTCAGAAATTCGCGGCCACGTTCGCTTTCGTCCAGAAGTTTTTGGTTTAGCGCGGTTCGGAAAACGCCGGGTGCAATGGCGTTGACATTGACGCCGAGTTTTGCCCACTCGATAGCAAGCGATTTTGTAAGAGACGCGACAGCGGCCTTGCTCGCCGAATAGGCGGCGACCTCGTACAGCGACACGTACGTCGAGAGCGATGCGATATTGATTATCCGTCCGTAGCCGTTCGCGATCATGTGGCGGCCAAAGATCTGGCAACTCCGCAGGGTGCCGGTCAGGTTTGTTTCAAGGATCGCGTTCCACGTTTCGTCGTCAAGATCGAGCGTCGGCTCGCGTTTTGTGCGGCCCGCCGAGTTGACGAGAATGTCCACCTTGCCAAATGCTGATACGCATTCTGCTAGAAGGTTGTCGAGCGACGCGCGATCAGATACATCGGACGCAACGCGTATCGTTCGCCGCCCTTTTTCTTCGACCTCGGCGGCGGTCGCCTCAACCTGGTCCATTCGTCGCGACGTACAAACGACGTCAGCTCCGGCATCGGCCATCCCCAGGGCGATTGCTCGACCGATGCCCGACGTGCCGCCGATTATAACGGCAGTCCTGCCGCTCAAGTCTAATTTCGAAAAACTCATAGAAAATTAATAGGTAAATAACTAAAAAAAAGGTCAAAGGTAATACCATTTGACTGGTGTGACGCAATTGTCGGTCAGATCGAAACAAAAAGTCAAGCTAGTCAAACCTATCCGTTTGCTCATATTTATCGCCAAAACAGCCAGTTCACTAAATGGAATTACAAAATTTCCAGAGCAATGCTTGATTTTAATTGGTTTAACCAATTATAATCAAATTCTTATTACTAAAGATGGAAACCGCATCACAAAAAATAGTAAACCGAAGAGTGGCGGGAAACAATGTCTGGCTAGGTTTTTCGCGTTCCGGCTCGGCGGCGGTTCCCGGCATTTCCGATTATAAATACAGCGTCCTCGAAACGGAAGAAGCGATCGGCTCCGCAATGTTCGACGAGCTTGTCGATTATGCGGCTGAAAGAGAGGGCGACCTAACGATCGTATTGCTTGGTGGCCGCGGTTCGCAGGCGATGTTTCGTCTGATAAACCGTCTGGCCGAAACGAGCGAGATCGACGATCTGCTTGCCAGGCTGCATGTTTTTACGCAGGATGCACTGGCGCCGATGCGGATGAATAACGGGCTGAGCTTTGTCCGCGACTTTGAGCGGCTGCTCGGCGACAAGTTTTTTGCGAAGGTCAAGAGCTTTACCGCAATGCAGACCGAGACGGACGATCTCGAGGCTGACCTGGCAAACTATATCGAGCGCATCGACGGCTTAGGCGGGATCGATATCTTCTTTCTCGGTTTTGGGCCCGAGGATGCCGCGGCATCGCATCTCTGTTATATCAAGCCTGGGTCGGGTGCGACGTTTGCTGATTTCGCGGGTATTATCCCGATCTCGTCGTCGATATTAGAGCACCACATTTCCAAGTTCAAGGCCGGCGGCAGCGTTATTGCGGCGGAGGACGAATCGGAGTGCCGCGGCGCGACCCACATTTTGACACTTGGGCCGGCGGCCATTTTGGGTGCAAAACGCATTGTCCAGTCCGTCGTCGATGCATCGACGGCACCGGCAAAACGGCCCAGCTTTAAACGCCTTATCGAGACCGAATTCGCCGGAGACGCGACCGATTTGGCAAAGCAGGTTGACGATAATCCGGGCTTGCTTGTGAGGCTGCACCCGGACGTGCGGGTTTACGTTTTACCGGATCTGCTGGCATGACAATTATGTTGGATACAATCATAAAAAAGGCGCTTCCCATCAGTGACTACGCGATAATCGTCAACCATGAGGACAATGTCGCCGTGGTCAAAAAACAGACGGATCCCGGTTTAGTGGTGACGTTGCCGTCGGGCGAGAGCGTGACGGTCGAACAGGCGGTGCCGCCGGGCCATCGTTTTGCGACGCGCGAGATTCCGCCACGTGAATTTGTCCGCCAATATGGCCAGCCTATCGGGACGAGCCTCGGAATCGCCAAGGGCGAATGGATCACGCACGAAAACATGAGCGACGACGTGCCGGTCGTACGTAACCTTCCTGATGATCTGCACACGCCTGCCCCGGATTATTTTGATGCGGAGGATATCGAGACATTCATGGGGTTTCGACGTCCGGATGGCCGTGTTGGCACCCGCAATTTCTTGCTTATTGTTCCCACATCGATGTGTGCGAGCCATGAGGCGACCCAGATCTCGATGATGTCCGAATTTCTGCACTACAGCCGCGAGAAATATCCAAATATCGATGGCGTTGTCGCGATCCCGCACAACAAGGGCTGCGGCTGTCAGGACGGCTCGAATCTCGATGTGATGATGCGAACGCTCGCGAATTACGCCGATCACCCGAATGTCGGCGGGGTTATCCTGATTGATCTCGGCTGCGAAAAGACAAATATGTCGTTCGTCGAAAAGTATCTGACCAATCGGGAAAAGCCAATCCAGAAACCGGTTTTCAAGATCGGTATTCAGGATGTCGGCGGCACACAATCGGCGATCGATCTCGGACTCAAAGAGATCCAAAGGATGCTGCCCGTGGTTAACGAATGTGTCCGTGAAGAGTTTCCTGTCAGCGAACTTGTTCTCGGCGTCAAATGCGGCAGTTCCGATGGTTTCTCAGGTATATCGGCAAACCCGTCGTTAGGCTATTGCTCGGACATTTTGGTTAAGAGCGGCGGCACGGTTTTGCTGACCGAGGTGCCGGAATTTTGCGGAGCCGAGCATATTTTGGCTAACCGGGCGAAGGATTCGGCCACGGGACGAAAGATATATGCCCTGGTCGATTGGTACAAGGAATACGCGTCAAAATTTGGCGGCGTCCTGGGTCAAAATCCGAGCACCGGGAACAAGGCCGGCGGCCTTCTGAACATCACGATCAAATCGCTTGGGGCGATCGTCAAAGCCGGGACCACGCGTATCGAAGATTGCATCGAGTACGCCGAAACACCGAGAGTACGGGGCATTAATCTAATGCAGGGCCCGGGCTACGATCAGGAATCGACGCCTGGGCTTGTTGCGGCCGGAGCGACTGTGGTTGTTTTTACGACCGGCAATGGCACCACCATCGGGAACGCAATCGCACCGGTCATCAAGCTCGCCTCGAATAATCGCGTATTTGAAAAAATGTCTCAGGACCTCGACATTTCTGCCGGGAACGTCATTGAGGGAACCGAGAGCATCGCCGAGGTCGGCACGCGGCTCTTTGAACACGTTCGTCAAACCGCGAGCGGCGACATCCAGGCAAAGGCTGAGATCCTGAAACATCGCGAATTTCAATTCTGGGCGGAGCAAACAGTCTCGCTTTAAGTTAAGATGTTGACATCGAAACTTTATGACTTCGCCGGCCGACTTCCAAACCGAACTGTCCGGGTCTAGTGGTTCGGCCGGACATCATGCAACAAAGGGCAGTTTGCTCCTAAGATATATCCGCGCCTCACAACCCGTAACCCGAACCGAAATTGCCGAACGTCTGCGGATCGACAAGAGCACAGTAACCGAAAATGTCAAGCCCCTGATAACCAGCGGCGTCCTCACCGAATCCAGCGAGGACGGAAGCGTGACGGGTCGTCGGCGGCGTGCGCTTTCTTTTGCGGCCGGGGAACGCTATTTCATTGGCGTGAATCTTGGTGTCCGGCGTTCGCAGATCGGGATTATCAGCCTGAGAGGCGAGATCACGGACGAAACGGATTTTGAAACACCATCCAAACCCGAAGCGGCCCTAATAATGGTCCGCCACCGGATCGAAGACATTATTATGCAGCGCGCCCGAGGCAGGCGAACCGGCTGGAGCGGCGATCGGCGGTGCACTGGAGGTTGCGGTTGAGGAATATTTGAGTAGTATAATATAGAGTTATGCAAACACAGATTAAATTAGAAAACATCGATCCGGCGACGTGCTTTGTCAAGGGTACACATAGGCAAACGGGCCGAACCATTTCGGTGAGTCCCGGTGCGACAGCGTCGCGAAACCTGTTCTACGGGCGCATCATTCTCGAAGCGGGCGACGCTCCCATTGCATTCGAGACCGCCGGGCACGAGACCGGTCTGGTCTGTCTGAATGGCAGTGGCAGCGTGACGACCGGCGGGCAAACATTTGCGATGAATCGCTATGACGCGCTTTATGTTCCTCGCGATTCGAAGATTATTGTCGAGAGTGATCTTGCGTTTGACCTCGCGGAGCTTTCTTCGCCGGTCGAAAAGCAGTATCCATTGCAGTTTATTGCGTTTAATGAAGTTCGACAGGATCCCGCGCTTCATTTTACCGCCGGCAAGCCTCCAACCCAGCGCGATATAAATGTAATTTTCGGCAAGAATATTGAGGCCGGACGCATAATGGCCGGCGTGACCTTTTCGTCCGAGGGCAACTGGACATCGTTTCCCCCGCACGAGCATCACAACATGCTCGAAGAGGCGTATCTGTACATCGACATGCCCGCGCCGCAGTTTGGCATTCAGATGGTCTACACCAATTTTGATGAGCCTGAACTCGTCCAGGTCGTTCGCGAGGGCGACGTCGTCCTGATGCCCAAAGGTTATCACCCGAATGTTGCAGCACCGGGCGGCCAGATCAATTTCTTGTGGATGATGGCGGCCAACCGCGAGGGCGAAGACAGGCAGTTCGGCGTGGTGAACGTGCAGCCGGAATTCGACACGGGTAATACGGGACTGGAAGCGTCAAGGAAATAATTCATTGATAGATTTATTCATTTTTTCATTTACGGTTCTGAAAATGAAAAAATGATCCAATGAATAAATGACCAAATAATTCGATTAATTAAATGATTCTCGATAAATTCAAACTTGACGGAAAGATCGCGCTCGTCACCGGTGCTTCCGTCGGCCTCGGGCGGGGAATGGCCTTCGCTTTGGCTGAGGCGGGGGCGGATGTCGCCTGCCACTGCCTTAACGACGGTGAAGCGGATGAAACGGTCGCGAAGATCGAAGCGATGGGCCGCCGAGCGGTCTCGATTGCGGGCGATATGTCCGATAAGACGACGCCGAAACGCATTGTCGATGCCGTAGTTGCCGAATTTGGCCGTATCGACATTCTCATTAATAACGCCGGGATGATTCGCCGCACACCGGCTGTCGATTTTAGCGAGGAAGATTGGTCGACCGTTATCGAGGTCAACCTGTCGAGCGTTTTTCGCACATCGCAGGCCGCCGGACGGCATATGATCGAACAGGGTGCGGGCAAAATTGTTAATATAGCTTCGCTGCTTTCATTTCAGGGCGGCATCACGGTTCCGGCGTACACGGCTTC
Organism: Chloracidobacterium sp.; assembly: GCA_025362075.1. Lineage (GTDB taxonomy): Bacteria > Acidobacteriota > Blastocatellia > Pyrinomonadales > Pyrinomonadaceae > OLB17. Next base: position 18,986 of record JANYIL010000010.1, on the reverse strand, counting down.
GAAGTCGGGTGTCGCGGGCGTGACCAAAGCGCTCGCCAACGAATGGGCGAAACATAATATAAACGTCAACGCCATCGCTCCCGGCTACATGGCGACCGATAATACTACCGCCCTGCGGGCCGACGAAACCCGTAACCGCCAGATACTCGAACGCATTCCGGCCGGCCGGTGGGGAACGCCCGACGATCTTGCGGGAACGGCGGTGTTTTTGTCGTCAGCCGCGAGCGATTATTTACAGGGCCACATCGTGGTAGTCGATGGCGGCTGGATGGCCCGTTAGCTGGCAGAAATTCAGTTTTCAGCCGTGGAAAAAAATGTTGGGACAGTTGGGACAGTAAAAAATAAGCGACACCAAATATTGCGAATAAAGCGTTTATCTGGAATTGCCAGTTTTAGCGACTATGTTAAAGATCAAATCAAAAGACGAATGCAAATGGGACATTGTTTCCCTTGGTGAGGTAATGCTGCGGCTCGATCCGGGCGATAAGCGGATCCATACGACACGCTCGCTCGAGGTGTGGGAAGGCGGTGGTGAATATAATGTCGCGCGTGGATTAAAACGCTGTTTTGGACTCGATGCGGCGGTTGTAACCGCACTTGCCGACAACCCGATCGGTAAACTTGTCCAAGACCTTATCTATCAGGGGGGCGTCGATCAGTCGCACGTCAAGTGGGTCAAGTACGATGGAGTCGGCCGGACGACCCGCAATGGCATGAACTTTACCGAACGCGGTTTTGGTGTTCGGGCCGCACTCGGTTGCTCGGACCGCGGGCACACTGCGATTTCGCAGCTCAAGGCTGGCGATATCGATTGGGAAAAGATATTTGGCGACGAAGGTGCGCGATGGCTGCACACAGGCGGTATCTTTTGCGCATTGAGCGAGACGACTCCGGACGTTGCCAAGGAAGCGATGCAGGCGGCAAAGAAACATGGCACGATCATCTCGTACGACCTCAACTATCGCGACTCGCTTTGGAAGGCGATAGGCGGTCAGGCGAAAGCTCAAGAGGTCAACCGCGATCTCGCCCAATACGTCGATGTCATGATCGGCAATGAAGAGGATTTCACGGCCTGTCTCGGTTACGAAGTTGAGGGCCAGGACGAGAATCACTCTAAGCTCGACATTGTTAATTTCGAAAAAATGATCCGCAAGGCAGTCACCGATTTTCCGAATTTTGCGGTCGCGGCAACGACTCTTCGTAATGCCCGGACCGCCTCGGTCAACGACTGGGGAGCGGTCTGTTTTACCGGGGGCCAACTCTATCAGGCAATAATGCGTCCGGATCTCGATATTTTCGACCGCGTCGGCGGCGGTGATTCGTTTGCGTCGGGCCTGATTTACGGATTCCTCACCGGCGAATCACCCGAGTGGGCGGTAAATTGCGGAGCTGCACACGGCGCATTGGCGATGACCACGCCCGGCGACACGACGACCGTCGGACTGTCGGATGTCTTGAGGGTTATGAAAGGCGGCGGTGCTAGAGTCGCGAGATAAATGTCCTTGCGGCTGTGCCGCTCGATTTGCGGAAAAGCTGTGCTTTTCCGGCAAGCCAATAAGGATGTTTGCGGCTATGCCGCCGATTCGCTCGTATCTGAAGACCGTGAGAGCGGCGGCGTAGCCGCTATTTTTAGAGGGCTACTAACGGAAAAGCAGAGCTTTTCCGCAAATCGACGGGCAAAGCCCGCAGAGTTTGAAAGGTATAAAACGATGGATAAAGCACAGATTGTAAAAACTATCGAAGAAATTGGCCTCATTCCGGTAGTGCGTGCTTCGTCAGCCGACGAGGCGATGCAGGTGATCGAAGCTATCAGGGCCGGTGGCGTAAACGTTCTTGAGATCACCATGACAGTCCCTGGCGCCATTAGAGTGATCGAAAAGGTCGCCGACAAATACGGCAGCGAAGTGTTGGTCGGAGCCGGAACCGTGCTCGATCCTGAAACGGCTCGATCTTGTTTGCTCGCCGGAGCTCAGTTCATAGTCAGTCCGGCGCTCAATCTCGATACGGTCGCATTGTGCCATCGTTACAGTGCGCCGATCGCTCCCGGTGTCCTGACCCCGACTGAGGTCATCACTGCGTGGAGTGCGGGCGTTGATTTCGTCAAGGTTTTCCCGTGCGGATCGGTCGGCGGAGCAAGCTATGTCAAAAATCTGAAAGGCCCGTTTCCACAAGTCAAGATCATCCCGACCGGCGGAGTCTCGCTAAAAACCGCAGCAGATTTTATCAAAGCCGGAGCGTCTGCGTTGGGCGTCGGTACCGATCTGGTGGATGTAAAGGCGATCCGTGCGGGTGAGCCGCACGTTGTTACCGAGCGTGCAAAGCAGTTTCTTGAGATCGTAAGAGAAGCACGCGCAGGCTAATTTTCCGTAAAGACTAACTCCCCGCAATTTGGACATCGTCTATGGAACGAGAAGAGATCTCACAATCCAAAATCTGGCAGGTTATCGGTGCATCGGCCGTCGGTACGATGATCGAGTGGTACGATTTTTACATTTTTGGTAGTTTGACTACCACCATTGCCCCGCTTTTTTACCCGCCCGAAAACCAGACGTTTGCGTACATCGCTTACCTTGCTACATTCGCCGTTGGGTTTGTTGTGAGGCCTTTTGGGGCCTTGTTTTTCGGACGCATCGGGGATCTCGTCGGACGAAAATACGCGTTTCTCGTCACAATGCTGATAATGGGCGGAGCTACCGCATGCATCGGCCTCCTGCCGACCTATGCCAGTATTGGCATCGCTGCTCCAATTATCTTACTTCTCATTCGGGTATTCCAAGGCTTGGCTCTTGGCGGTCAATATGGCGGGGCGGCAACCTACGTTGCCGAACATGTACCGGACAGCAAACGCGGTTTTTACACGTCGTTTATCCAGATCACGGCGTCGCTCGGATTTTTCCTCTCGCTTGCCGTGATCCTGATAATCCAAAATACGATGAGTGCGGATCAATTTGCCGGTAAGGCCGATGGCATCGGCGGCTGGCGAATACCGTTTCTCATCTCAGTATTCCTCGTCGGCATCTCGCTCTACATTCGCATGCAGATGAAGGAATCGCCCATCTATCAGGCACTCAAGACCAGCGGAATGACATCTACGAGTCCGCTCGTCGAGGCTTTTACACAGTGGAAAAATCTCAAGGTCGTACTGATCTCTTTGTTCGGTGCGACCGCCGGCCAGGGTGTCGTTTGGTACACCGGGCAGTTTTACGCTTTGTTTTATCTACAATCGATCCTGAATATTAATGCCACCTCGGCAAATTACATCATCGCGATCGCCCTGCTGATGGGAATGCCGTTCTTTATCATCTTCGGTGCATTGAGCGATAAAATTGGGCGAAAATGGATCATCATCGCGGGATGTCTGTTAGCACTGACAACCTATCTTCCGATCTATAAGACGATGCAGTCCGTCGCCGGTTCTAACGTGGTGACCGCAACGTCTCAGAAAGATCCGGTGACGGGAGCTATCAAGCTGACGCCGCAGTCATTAGATGACACGGGAAATCTTGTCCCGTCGCAGAAGGTTTTGCCATACACGAGTTTGAGAGATCTGACCGCCAATCCGACGGCGTGGTATTTGATATTACTAGTTTTTGTTCAGGTCTTATGGGTAACGATGGTTTATGGACCCATCGCCGCATTCCTGGTCGAGGCGTTTCCCGCGAAGATAAGATACTCCGCGATGTCTCTGCCGTATCACATTGGCAACGGTGTATTCGGCGGTTTGCTGCCTCTGATCGGACTGTCGATCATCGCTCAGACCGGCAATATTTACGCCGGGCTCTATTATCCCATGGGAATTGCGGCGATCACGGTCATTGTCGGTTCGATATTTCTAAAGGAAACTCGCAGCCATAAGATATGGGATGAGGTGAGTTAGGTTGTTGATTAACTCGATCAAAAAAGGCATCCATGTGGATGCCCTTTTGACTTAGAAGATTGGTGGAGACGAGGGGGATCGAACCCCTGACCTCTGCAATGCCATTGCAGCGCTCTCCCAGCTGAGCTACGTCCCCGGTCCTTAATGCAAAATGCATAATTGAGAATGCATAATGCGTAAGAAACGAATTTTGAATGTATCGAAATTCGGCGTACTCGTCAAGTTTTGGCCTCAGCGGCCTTTAAAGATAGGCTTCCGCTTTTCAAGAAACGCGGCTACGCCTTCCTGTTTATCCTCGGTCGAAAAACAGATCGCGAAAAGGTCGACCTCGCGGCGGAGGCCTTCGTCGAGGTTTGAACGCGACGCAAATTTGACGGCTTCCTTAGATAGCCGCAGGGCGATCGGTGCTTTCTCCGCGATCTTTTCGGCCATCTCGATGGTTTTTGCCTCAAGTTCGGCGGCGGGATACACGTGATTGACGAGGCCGAATTTATGGGCGGTCTCGGCGTCGATCATGTCGCCGGTCAACGCCATCTCCATCGCGCGGCCTTCGCCTATCAGCCGTGGCAGACGCTGCGTGCCGCCGCCGCCGCACATAATGCCGAGATTAATTTCAGGCTGGGCAAACCGGGCATTTTCGCTTGCTATACGCAGATCGCACGCCAAGGCAAGCTCATTGCCGCCGCCGAGACAAAAGCCGTTAACCATCGCGATCACGGGTTTGGGAAATGCGTCGATGGTGTTAAAAAATGTCTTTTCGTGAAACAGATCGCGCTGCGTAACAGGCGTTTGGCCCTCAAATTCGCTGATGTCGGCACCGGCGACAAAAGATTTTTCTCCCGCACCGGTAATGATCAGGACACGGATAGAATCATCTTTACGAAGCTCTTCCATGGCCGCAACGCCCTCGCCATGAACCTGTTTGTTCAGGGCGTTGAGTTTATCGGGCCGGTTGATAGTGAGGATTGCGATTTTTCCGCGTTTTTCGACTGTTACTGTTTCGTAGGTGGACATATAAGGAAATTTTACCGCAGAGCCGCAAGGAAAGGGAGAGAATAAGGGAAAACCGCTTTCCCCTATCAAATTGGCAAAAGCTCCGCGGCTCAGCGTCTCTACCGTGAAAAATTTAGGTAACCAGCTATTCGCTCACGCCTTCGACGACATTGTCGTCGGCGATCCACGCCACAAACAGACGCAGCCAGCTTTCCTTGGGTTCCTCGATCGAAACGCCGATGCGCGACGTGCCGTAGCTGGCCGGGAGGACACGGACGACCTGTGCCTTAACCTCAACGGGCACACCATTTGGCCGGTGTGAACGGATATAAAGGCTGTCGCCCCGGGCGATCGGTTGATTTAACTGGAATAGGGCTCCGAGCGTCGAAATGTCATCGGTTTCGGTCGGTTCGCTCCACGTCGCACCATCGTCCGTCCGCCCCGAAACGACAATCGGCAGACGGAGAGCCATCCTTAATGCAAACCGTTTTTCCTCAAACTGAGGTTGAATTGAGGCCATATGATCGGAGTCTACGAGACGATAAAATACCTAAGTTTAACACGAAAACCGAAGACTCGCAAAGATTTTCCGGACATGACAACGAGAGGATGGCCGTCTCGATGCCTCCGGGTTGCCATAAAACCTATTAGACGAACCTATCAGGCGATAGTTATACTATATGCATAGGCAAATCCAAAACAGTTTTAACTTCGGTTGCCGCGAGATTTATGAGCGAAAAGCAAATTCATAGAAAGGTCGTGATCCTAGGCTCGGGCCCGGCCGGGTTGACGGCGGCGGTCTATGCCGGCCGTGCCCAGCTCGGGCCGCTTGTTATTGATGGGCCCCAGCCGGGCGGCCAGCTTACGATCACCACCGAGGTTGAGAACTATCCCGGTTTTGCGACGGGAATTATGGGTCCGATCCTGATGGACGAGTTTCGTGAGCAGGCTTTGAGGTTTGGGACCGAGATCATCAATGTCTGGATTGACCGCGTCGACCTTAACAACCGGCCATTTACGCTCTATGGCAAGGAAAGTGCGGATACCGACGAAATAACCACGATGATCAAGGCCGAGACCCTGATCATTTCGACAGGAGCGTCCGCGAAATGGCTAGGCATCCCCGGCGAAGCTCCGGTTCCCGAGGGTTTGGGTGGGAACGGCGTTTCCGCTTGCGCGACGTGCGACGGGTTCTTTTTCCGCGATAAGCCCGTCGTGGTGGTCGGCGGCGGCGACACGGCGATGGAAGAGGCCTTATTCCTGACAAAATTTGCGTCGAAAGTGACTTTGGTACACCGCCGGCATGAGTTTCGGGCATCCCAGATAATGCAGGATCGTGTTTTATCCCATCCGAAGATCGAAATACTTTGGAATACGGAGACACTTGAAATAAACGGTGCGAAAGAGACGGGCGTTGAAAGCATCCGGCTCTTTAATAATCAAACAAATGAAGAGAACATTTTGCCGACGCAGGGTGTTTTCATCGCCATCGGTCACCAGCCTAACACGAGCCTTTTCAAGGGGTTGCTCGATATGGACGACGTGGGATACCTGATAACCGAAGGCAAGACCATGAGGACGAATATCGACGGTGTTTTTGCGTGTGGCGATGCTCAGGACGCCTCTTACCGTCAGGCCGTAACGGCGGCCGGAACGGGGTGCATGGCGGCGATTGATGCCGAGCGGTTTTTGGCCGAAAAATCACACGAACAAAGTGCAAAAGTTTAAAAGTGAAAAGGGATGTCAGAGCCGCCTGCGTAAGCGGGCAGCAAGCACGGTGTTTCGAGACGCCTTTATTCTCTGAGTTCACGCCGCCCGCTTACGCAGGCGGTTCTGACTTATTTTTTCACATTGGATTATGCCTATTTACGAATACAAATGTCAGCAGTGCGGTGTTCATGTCGAAAAGCGGCAGAGCGTCTCGGACGCTCCCCTAACCACTTGCGAAAAGTGTCATGGCAAACTCGAGAAGCAATGGTCGCTCTCGGGTTTTCAATTCAAAGGCGCGGGCTGGTACGTGACCGACTACGCCGCGAAGAAGGAGTCGGCGACGGAAAAAAGTTTTACGGCCGACTCAACTCCGACGACAGATACTGCATCCAAGTCAACAGGCGAAAAGGTGACTCCGGCGAAGGAAACCGTTTCGAAACCCGGCAAGGAATGAATATCGGTCTCCGAACAACCTTATTCTCGTTATTCTGTACCATCCTCGTGGCGTCGAATCTATCGGCCCAGTCGGGCCACAGTCTTCGCGGCAGTACGGTCGAGGGAACTATCCTGACGGTGTCGGCGGTTCGAACGGATAAAAAGAAAGAGCCTATAAAGATCGAAAATCTCAACTTGTACGAAAACGGTTTCGAGCAAAAAATAAAAAATTTCAGCCTCGACCCAAGTCCGGCCAAGATAGTGATCGTCATCGATAATTCGCAGACACTGCCCGTTTCGGTCGACAATCTCAAAAAGGCGGTGATGGAATTTGCGTATGAAATTTTCGAGGGTGACCAGCTATTTGTCGTCGCGTACGACGAAAAGCCCGAGATCATCCAGGAATGGACCGACGACGCCAAAAAGATGGAAACGTCGCTCGGCACGCTGCGAAAAAAGGGTAACCCGTATCTCTTTGACGCCCTCAACGCGTCGATGACCGAGGTGCTGCTGCCGCTAATGCCCGGGACGCGCAAAACCGCTGTTGTTTTGATCGGCGATGGCGTCGACCGGGGCAGTAAAGTGTCGTTTGATAAAGTGCTCGGCGACCTGCAGAACCAGAACGTAACGGTGTATTCGCTCCAACTCCCCGACCGCACCGGCGGCGCGTACCACAGGGACCAGCCAAAACCATCGGTTATCATGACCCAGTTGGCGGAAGACACTGGCGGCAGGGTTTTCCCGTTCGAGGAAGCTCAAAATGCCGCCAAATTTATCTGTGACGAGCTGAGAAAAAACCGTTATCTGCTCTCGTACACATCAACCAACGCCTCTGCCTACGACGCCCGCAAGTTGCTCCTCATTGGCGGCGAAAACGTCAGCATCCGCACCAAAGCCGCCCAGCCGCCGAATGCGAAATAGGTGCGTTAAACGACTGTTATTCCTGTAACTGTATACCGGGATTACAGTGATTTTGGCGAAAACCTTGTCCCAAGCTCTTTGGTCATAACTCACTGCGAGCCCGGCGGACAAGTTCCACCGCCGCCTCAGCCGAGTTGGCGATGGCGGTTAAATGCCCCATTTTGCGGCCCTTTCGTGGCTCGATCTTGCCGTATAGATGGAGTTTGACATCGGGAAGCTTGAGTGCGTCGGCCCAGTCGGGTTCGCCATTTTCCCAGATATTGCCCAACAGGTTTGCCATCGCTGCCGGACGGTAAAACTCAGTCGACCCGAGCGGCAGGCCGCAGACGGCCCGCAGCTGCTGCTCGAATTGGGACGTAACACATGCGTCAAACGTTAGATGCCCGGAATTATGGGGACGCGGGGCGAGTTCGTTGATTAGAAGCTTTTCATTCCTAGTCAGGAAAAGCTCGACGCAGAGTGTGCCGACGTAATTAAGCGTTTCGGTGACGCTGCGGGCGATCTCGATGGCTTCGTGAAAGACGCTTTCAGCTATGAAGGCGGGTGCGAACGAAATATCGAGGATGTGATGAGCGTGTTCATTTTCGATCACGCCAAAATGAGCGAAATTGCCGTTTTGGTTGCGGGCGCAGACGACCGAAACCTCTTTTTCAAAATCAACAAACGCCTCGATCACGGCCTCGTGTCCGTCGAGCGTTTGAAACGCCGCTTCGATATCGTGGTGAGTCGTGATTTTAGACTGTCCCTTGCCGTCGTAACCAAAACCGGCCGTTTTTAGTACGCAGGGAACGCCAAGTTCGGTTACTGCAATTCGCAGATCGTCCATGGTATTTATATGACGAAACGGCGTGACCGGAAACCCGTTCGCTGCTAGAAACGTCTTTTCCCGCAAACGGTTTTGGGTAATATGCAAAATCTCACCGTTCGGGTGAACATCGACAATCTCAGCCGCCGCCTCGACCGTTGCTGAAGGCACATTCTCAAATTCGAACGTCACGACATTCACACTCTTTGCAAACCGACGCACTGCGTCTAGGTCGTCATACGCGCCTTGAGTTTCAATATCGGCCACCTGCCCCGTCGGCGTGTCGCTGTCCGGCGAGAACGTATGCACGCGATAGCCCATTTTGCGCGCCTCGATAGCGAACATGCGGCCTAATTGGCCGCTGCCGAATACACCGATAGTTGAATTGGGACAGATCGTTTTCATCTAAGGGAGAAGTTTTACGTGCGGATATTCGAGAATTTTTGAATCGTAAGTAATGAGGCGACACTCATGAACACGTGCTGTCGCAACGATAATTTGATCGGCTGGATCTTTATGGAATTCACCCGGAAGTTGAATTGAGTCAACAACTATCTTCGAATGGATCTTCATATTTAAGTAATGTTCCTTTTAACGGATTTACGGTAGGTGGTTTCCCTTTCCCGTTGGTGTCCAGGACAATAATTTCAACTTGTGTGCCATCTTCAAATGGCAGATCGTTTAAAGTGACGCAGCCATTTGGTTGAATGGTGGTTTCTATTCGTACTGCTTCCATTTCATTTCTCCAACGTGGATTTTAACACGATTTTTGTCTGTTTAGACCGAAAATCATGAAGTTTTTTCCGCAAATCAGGCCGCGAATTCGCGAGGATCGCGATGGCCAGAAGTGCAGCGTTCTTTGCCCCGGCCTGGCCTATAGCAAGCGTTCCTACCGGAACACCCGCGGGCATTTGCGCGATTGAAAGCAACGAATCGAGACCTTTCAAGGCTTTGCTTTCGATCGGAACTCCGAGCACCGGCAACACAGTCTGCGATGCACACATCCCCGGCAGATGAGCAGCGCCGCCAGCACCGGCGATGATGACGTCGATGCCGCGTGACTCGGCCAATTTGGCAAATTCGAACAACAGATCAGGCGTCCGGTGCGCCGAAACGATCCTGGTCTCATGCTCGACGCCGAACTCGGTCAACGTGATTGACGCGACCTCCATCGTCGGCCAGTCCGATTTGCTGCCCATGATAATCGCTACAAGGGGCTTGTCGATCTTTGATCTTTGATCCGTGATCTTTGATTCCTTTTTTTGCGGCATTTGATACCAAAATAAAAGAGATGAGGGATAAAGGCAATGTTTCATCCGTCACTCACAACCCCCTGGGTCGCCACCGCTCTCGGTTCTGACAATTTCCGCCTAGCAGATTACTTAGGCCAAAGAAACCTCAGGCGGTCGGTGGTGGGTAGAGCCGTTCGAATTCCGGGTCGCCGTGAAGGATCGCGAGATCGGGGTCCTGCCGGGTCCATGCGGCGTTGCGATAGCCGGATTCCCAAGCCTTTTTGAGGGCGATCATCGCATCTTTGGCGTTATCCATCGCGCAGTAGGCACATGCCGTGTTGTAAAGGATCATCGCATCATCCGGCCTTAGGGCCATTGCCATGTCGGCTTCGCGCTTTGCCTCATCAAATCTTCCGAGAATCGCATAATTGCCCGCCAGAAGTACCCGAACACGAGCATCCTCGGGTGTCTTTTTGAGAGCTTCCTCGTAAACTGCCATTTCTCGATGGACGAAGTTCATCAACGCGTCTTTTTTACCCAATGCGCCAAGAGCATTGTGGATCGGCATCACCGTGTTGTAGTTCTCACCGGCGTGGGAAAGGGCTTCCTCCATCATGTCAACGATCTCCTGGTATCGTCCCGACTCAAATAGCGCCCGTCCCAGCAAATAGTAACCGCCCTCTAAGTCGGGATGTGTTTCAAGCGCTTTCCGCATTGTATCCACGGCCATTTCGTAACGGGACTCAGCATAATCGACCCAGGCTTCGGCGAGCTTTACCTCGGGCGCTTCGGTGCCCTTGGCGCTTGCAATCCTCGTAGATGCGATCGCGCGGTCAAGCCACGCCTGATTGCGTTCAAAGTGCCAATAGTACTCCGCGCAAACCGTTGCCAGTCCCGCGTGCGCGAGAGCGAAATTCGGATCGAGGGCAACCGCATTCTCGTACATCTGAAGCGCGAACATCATGTCCTGCCGCCCAACTCGACGAGCATAGTTTCTACCTCGCAGATACAGATCGTATGCCTGCATATTCTCTGTCGGTTTCGCGGCAAGTGCCTGCTGTTCCTGAGGTGAGAGTGTGATTCGAAGAGCCGCCGCGATCTTTGACGCGATCTCGTCCTGCACCGCAAACACGTCTTCCATCTCGCGGTCGTAACGCTCCGACCATAACGGGAAATCTGTTGATGCGTCAATCAGCTGAGCGTTGATCCGCAGCCGGTTCCCGGCACGGCGAAGACTGCCGGTCAGCACATACGAAGCGCCAAGCTCCGTTCCGACCTGCCCCGCCGTGACCGGTTTGTCACGGTAAGCAAGCACCATTGCCCGCGAAAAGGTCTTCAGCCGCTTGATCTTTGAAAGCTCGGTCGTGATGTCCTCTGTAATGCCGTCTCGCAGGTACTCGTCCTCTTTCATTCCGCTAAGATTTTCGAAGTAGAGTACAGCAATGGAGTGTTCGTGAACCGCCTGCGGAGACCGGGTGGCGTGAATCGCGCTCGATTCGCCCGAGTGCCGCCCGGAGTCGAGGTCCCGCTTCAATCGTTTGAGTCCGGTCTTCAGATCCGTGGCGCTTTGAAACCGCATGTCGCGGTCCTTTTCCAGGGCCTGAGCAATTATCCTGCTGAGCTCCGGGGGCAACGAAGGGTTAACCTCGCTCAAAGGCTTCGGATCCCTATTAAGGATGGCGTCGAACACCACGGCCGATGTCTCGCCCTGAAAAGGAAGAACACCCGTAGCCATTTGATACAATACTGTCCCGATGGAAAACAGATCGGTACGGGCGTCAGTGATCTCGCCGCGCGCCTGTTCCGGTGACATGTAGGCAACGGTGCCCATCGTGGCGCCGGCCGAGGTCAGACCGTCGGCAATGGCCGTCGGCACGTTTGAGGACGCATTGGGTTTTTGGCGGTCTATCTTGGCCAGGCTGAAGTCAAGGATCTTTGACTGTCCGCGCGAGGTCACGAAGATATTTGCCGGCTTCAGATCGCGATGTACGATCCCTTTAGAATGTGCGGATTCGAGAGCGTCCACGATCTGCACGCCCAGCGTCAGAAGCGAATCGATATCGAGCGGGCCGCGGCGAATGCGGTCGCCGAGCGACTCGCCATCCAGCAGCTCCATGACGATGAAATGCTCCGATTCGAACTGCTCGATCCCGTGGATGGTGCAGATGTTCGGATGATTGAGCGAGGATGCGGCCCGGGCTTCCCGCTGGAAGCGCTGCAGTAGATTGACGTCGCCCGCCAGGGCCGGTGTCAGGAACTTCAACGCGACTTGGCGACCAAGATTGGTGTCTTCAGCTTCATACACTACACCCATCCCGCCTTCGCCGAGCTGCGAGGTGATGTGATAATGCGAGATCGTCCTGTCGAGCATCTAAGTGCCTCCGAAATCGTAAGTTGAAAGTGGGTCGAATATCCATAGTAATATAGTCACATATTGCTGTAAAGCAATGGACGCGTGGATAAGGGAAATGAGAAAGGACGAGGCATGTTCCCCATCCTTTCGAATATCTACCCTGATGTTTAGTGTGATCTAAGCGGAATATCCTCGCGTGCCGTCGAAGTTGTATAGATTCTCGGTCTTTATGAGGTCGTTGGCGACACCGTAAAACGAGCCTTTCCACCAATCCAGAAATACGACTCAGTCGCTTATCAAGAGCGTGTTTATTCCACCTGCTCCAAGTTCAACTCGATAACTGCATCTATAACAATATTTTTCTCCTGAGCAATTGCTTCAGAAATAATTGTCTGTACGGTTTGGCGGGCTTCCTTTAGATATTCGATCTTTCGTTCGGACACAGGCTCGGGTTTGCCGAATCTTTCCCGAGAACTGAATATTTTCATACTATGAAAGTGTATCTTGCTGTTCAAGATATCTATCAAGATCTCTTTCGCATCCTCGGGAGTGAAACTTCCCTTGATCAGATTGAACGTCGCCGATTCTTTCATAAGCCTCATTTATATGATCTGTAGCCCCAGCCATCTCATAAATAAACCGCACACAGCGGCTGTTTGAATCATTGTCCCTGGCCCAGCGAATACCCCGGTTGGCCGCTGAAGTTGTAAAGATGCTCGGTCTTGATAAAATCCAATCCCGCCGCGTTTATGCGTGAAAGCAGATCTATCACCTGCGCATGAGAGATGATCTCGTTATCATTATCCGACATGAACCGGCAGCGCCAGTGATCGACGCAAAATGTGTCGGACATCCCTTTGGGATAAACCTTTGTTCCGCGATTTGAGACCATGACGAGCTTAACTCCGCCGCCATTTACCTCTTCCATTTTTTTTCCAATGACCTCACCATCACCATAGAAATTGCCATTCCACCAGTTCACAAAAACATCGACTCCGACAAGCTCTTTTTTCTCAGGCTCACGTATCGAATAGATCGGCTTGCGGTCAGCGGCAGCGATCTCTTCGACCTTCTTGTATTCGATCGCCTTAAGCGTCTCGGGCTTTTTGCCGAGCCTGTCGACGACGGCCTGGGCAAACTCTTTCGTGCCAACCTTCTCCTTAGAAACACCGTCTTTGAAGATGTCGTAGGTGTGAATTCCGTCCTCGAGAGTTCGAAGCCACGCATTATGTGCAAGTTCAGCAACATCAGGCTGATTCAGATGAACCATCATCATGATCGAGCCAAGGAAGAGGCCGGAGGGATTTGCGAGATTCTGGCCCGCTCGCCGCGGAGCCGATCCGTGAATGGCTTCGAACATTGAGATGTTCTCGCCAATATTTGCCGAACCGGCAAGGCCGACCGAACCCGCAATTTGGGCAGCGACATCGGACAGGATATCGCCATACAAATTCTGCATCACTAAAACGTCGAAATTCTCAGGAGTGTCCGCCATTTTCGCGGCGCCGATATCGACGATCCAGTGATCGGCCTCGATGCCCGGGTATTCCGGTGCAATCTCGTCAAAAACTCGGTGAAACAGGCCGTCGGTCTGCTTCATGATGTTGTCTTTCATGAAAGCCGTGACCTTTTTGCGTTTGTTCTTTAACGCATATTCAAACGCGTAACGGACGATCTTCTCGCAGCCGGGACGCGAGATCAGCTTTAGACAAAGCTCGACCATATCCGTTTGGCGATACTCGATACCGGCGTAGGTGTCTTCCTCGTTCTCTCGAACAATGACCAGATCCATTACAGGATGTTTGGTATCAACGAACGGGTGGTAAGAAACGCACGGCCGAATGTTTGCGTAAAGACCCAGTGTTTTGCGGACCGTCACGTTCAGCGACTTAAAACCGCCGCCCTGGGGTGTAGTGATCGGAGCCTTTAGGAAAACTTTTGTCCGGCGAAGCGATTCCCACGATTCAGGAGCTATTCCGGCCGAATTGCCGGATAAATAAACCTTTTCGCCGATCTCGATCGTTTCGATATCGATCCGGGCACCCGCCGCTTTCAAAATATGCAGCGTCGCCTCCATGATCTCCGGCCCAATGCCGTCTCCGTGTGCAACTGTAATAGGAACGTTTGTCATGATCTCTCTATAATCCTCTGTGTTAAATATACCGTCTGACTAAAAGTGTGATTTTATCGAAATTACGGGTGATTGGCAAAAAGCCAAGCTTCTCATTAATACTCTTTGCGTTCGTGACGATTTGCACTAAAAAAACAAGCCGATAGTTAAAATGATGACTCTCGGCTTGGCTTTTTGGGTCGGGAAAATGCCGTTTTACGCCATCGCCCGATGTATCTTTTTTATGTTTCTCCTCGGGCTAGCGGGCGGCTTGTCGGTAAGAATTCGGGGTGTGCGTTCAGGCTGCTCACGCGGGCGGTTCTGACAGGCGATCGAACACCTCGCCGACAAATTTGAAATGATTTTCGCCTTTGTTATGCTCGGCACCGTGTTTTAGATAGAACTTGACGGCGGGGGTGTTCCATTCGAGGACCTGAAAATCGATGCGCAACATGCCGTGTGAGCGGGCAACGCGAGCGATCTCGCGCAGCATTTTTTCGCCGAGGTTTAGTCGGCGGTACTCGGCGTCAATGTAGATGTCTTCAAGATACAGGCCGCGTTCGCCGCGAAAGCTGGAGAAATTTGGGTAAAACAAAGCGTAGGCGACAGGCGTCGGGCCATCGTGGGCGATCAACCCCTGGACAAAGCCGTCATCGCCAAACATCGCATCGCGGAGGCGTTGTTCGGTGACCTCGCAGTATTCGGACAGATTTTCGTACTCGGCAAAATCGCGAAGCAGCCGGACGATATCGCTCAGGTCCCGTTCGGTTATTTTTCGAATCGATATCTGCATAAAAAGGCCGTGCCTGATTTTATCAGGCACGGCCGTTGAAAGTCATTTGTCTAAACCTTAAGGCTTCTTTTTCGTTGTTGTGGGCACTTTCTGCGGGGCCATTTTCAGCGACTTAAGATAGTCGACCGTCTCTTTTACACTCTGCTTCAATTCCTTGACCGCTTGCGAGTCGGTTGCCGCAACCGGGGCGATCTCGGTATATTTCTGCATATAATTCAGGCCTTCCTGTTCTTTTTCCTTATCTTCCGGCGAGGCGGCGGCACCCTGAGCGAAAAGGCAGAGGCCGAGACCGGCCATAGCTTCGGCCTGGTCAGGTTTGCCGACGAGAACGGCCTTGTAAACCTCGACAGCCCTCGGAAAATTGCCCGTTAGCCGCATGATATCGCCGAGAGCGATCTGGGCGTTCAATTTCTTGACCGGATCGGCTTCCAATGCGATGTAGGCGGTGACCACCTTATCGGCATCCGCCGATTTTGTTGCATCGACACCGCTAACGGCTTTGAGGCGATGGATCTCGGTAGCGGCGGCATAGAGGTCGGTCGTCAGCGTATCGCGCTGTTTTTGCTCGGCAGGAGTGGAGGCGGCTTCGGCCTTCTTGATAACGGCAATCGCGTCGTCAAACGCCGCGAGTGCCTGATCGTAAAATCCGTTTGCCTCCTGATACTTGTTCTTTCGGACATCGGCATCGGCCTGAGTTGCCCCTTCGCGATAGATGCGGAAAGCCTTGGCCTTGAGGGCGACGACCTTGCCGTTCAAAAGGATCGGCGTGCTGCCGACGTAATCGGGCACAGCGGCAATGCCTTCGGTGAATTTGGAGATCGCGAGATCCCAGTTTTCAGCCTTTAGGGCGGCATTGCCCTCTTCGTTGGATTTGCGGGCGGTTTCATCCCCAGCCTGGGTCTTTTTATTCTTCTCGGTGATCTCGGCGTTCTTTTTTTCAAATTCCGCAGCCGCCTTTTTTTCCTCGGCAGTCTGTTGCGGGGGGGCTGTGCCATTCCCAGCGACCGGGGCTTTGGCTGCGGCGCCTTTGCGAACGTCGT
This sequence comes from Chloracidobacterium sp., assembly GCA_025362075.1. Classification (GTDB taxonomy): domain Bacteria; phylum Acidobacteriota; class Blastocatellia; order Pyrinomonadales; family Pyrinomonadaceae; genus OLB17. Next base: position 2,717 of record JANYIL010000010.1, on the reverse strand, counting down.
CCTCGCTGAGCTTCCCGCCGTCACCCGGAGACATCGTAATTACGAGTCTTTCCTGCCCGGCTTTAACATCAGGAAAGATTGTCGGCGAGCATCCCGGAGCGCTTACGGCAAAGGCATATTTTCCGCCAAACGGGATGCCCGCAAAGCTAAATTCACCCTTTTTATTGGTCTTGGCCGATGGAAACCCGGATTTAATATCGGTCCGGTAGACCTCGATCAACGCGTTGGCCACCGGTTCCCGCGTGCCGTCGGCCTTTTTAAGCTCGACGGTCCCATTGACCGGAGCGGTCTGGCCAAAACTCGTAACGTACCCCGCAAAAATGAGGGCACCGACAATTATTAAACTAAACTTTCGCGACATTGCTTTCCTCCGAAGATTGACAAACATCCTGTTAAGGCTGCTTTAAGATGCTGTACAGCAAACTAGAGTTTGTTGTTTTATCAATATTCTAACTCAATCCAACAAATAAATTGAAGCAACGCGGGCGTTATCGCAAAAATTACTCTACCCGGCAAAATTCAAAAGCGTCACCCGCTGTGGTATCTTAAACGTTTCAAAATGGATGAAAAATCCAATTAAAGGGTATTAATGACGAAAAGAATCTACAATTTTAGTGCCGGGCCGGCCGTTTTACCGGTGCCCGTGCTCGAACATGCCCGTGATGAGATGCTCTCGCTGAACGGCATCGGAATGAGCGTTATGGAGATCAGCCACCGCTCAAGACATTTTGCGACGATCATCGAGTCGGCCCGAGCCGGTATCCGCGAACTGCTGAACGTGCCCTCAAACTTCCAGATATTGTTTTTACAGGGCGGGGCATCGCTTCAGTTTTCGATGGTCCCGATGAATTTTCTTGGAAAAGGTCAGACCGCCGATTATGTGATCACGGGATTCTGGGGGCGCAAGGCTCTAACGGAAGCCCAGCGTTGCGGGAATATAAATGTTATCTATTCGACAGCGACGAGTGGTTACAAAACCTTGCCTGAGCAGGCCGAATTGAATTTCAGCCCCGACGCGCGGTATGTCCATTATGTAGCTAATGAAACTATCGAAGGAGTTGAGTTCAAATACGACATCGATGCCGGTGGTATCCCAGTTGTATGCGACATGTCATCGAACATCCTCTCAAAACCCATCGATTTTGATAAATATGCCCTGATCTACACCGGTGCGCAAAAGAACATCGGCCCGAGCGGCATCGCCATCGTGATCATCCGCGACGACATGATCGAGAGCGTGCCGACCGGGCTGCATACGCTGCTGGATTATCGCGCGATCGCCGAAAACGGTTCGATGGCCAATACGCCGAACACATGGTCGATCTACATGGTCGATCTCGTCTGCAAATGGCTAAAGGGCGAGGGCGGTGTTGAGGCGATGCAGCAGCGAAATATAGAGAAGGCCGCAGTTCTTTACAAAGCTATCGACTCAAGCGACGGCTACTACACGGGTCACGCCGACCGCGATGTTCGCTCGGTAATGAACGTCACATTTCGCCTCGCGACGGAAGACCTCGATAACCGATTCTGCAGCGAAGCCACCGCCGCCGGACTCGACGGGCTCAAAGGCCACCGCTCGCTGGGCGGCGTCCGGGCGTCTATCTACAATGCCTTTCCAAAGGAAGGCGTGTATGCTCTCGTCGATTTTATGCAGGATTTTGCACAGAGGGTAGGCTAACAGCTGGGATGACAAACTTATGTAAGCCTATTTCAATCCACCGGTGATCACTTTGTGCAGGGTGCTTGCAATGTAAGTTTGGTAGGGCATACCTTCTTGGGCGGCAGGCCTGCTCCTATTCACTATTCACGATAAAGGCAATTGCACGATAAACGTCGTCCCCTTGCCTTCGCCGCGGCTCTCGGCTTTAATACGACCGCCGTGTTTTTCAACAATGTCCCGAACGATCGGCAGCCCGAGGCCGGTCCCCTTAGCGGCGCCCGCCGAAATGTTTGGCACCCGGTAAAAGCGTTTGAAGACGCGTTTTAGGTCGGCACGCCCGATCCCGAGGCCGCCGTCGCGCACATATACATCGGCCTTGCCGGCACGGGTCAATTTTATACGGATCGATATTTTGGGATCGTCAGGCGAATATTTGACGGCGTTATCGAGCAGATTTGCAAAGACCGTTTGCAGCTCGGCCCGGTCGCCAACGACCTTGACCATCTCTGCGGGACCTGCAAACCGGATCTCCGCTTCGTCAAGGTGCAGCCGCGAACGCACCATCGAGATCGTTTCGTTTATCAGGCCGCCGAGGTCGATCTCGGCGAGATTCATGTTCCGCTGCTTTTCACGCGTGCGGCTCGCCTGTAAAACCTGTTCGACGGTGCCCAGCAGACGCTCGTTGTCGGCCAGCATAATGTCGTAAAACTCACGGCGTTTTGCCTCGTCTAGGTCACGCGTTTTTAGCGTTTCGAGGTAAAGCTTGATCGAGGCTATAGGCGTCTTGAGCTCGTGGGTGACGGCGTTCAGGAATGTGTCATGCTGCTCATTTCGGCGGATCTCGCGCACCAGAAAGATGGTGTTTAGGATCAGACCCGTGATAATCAGCGCAAAAAAGATTACGCCGAAAACCAGCAGCGCCACCTCACGCAGATTGAGCAATATCCAGCCGACATTCAGAGCAATAGCCAGCGCCGAAAGGCTGATGCCGAGGATCAGGAAGAATATTGCGGTCTTTCGTCTACGCACTCTTTGATTATTGCAGAAGCCCGAGCGT
>JANYIL010000269.1 GCA_025362075.1 Chloracidobacterium sp. | reverse complement strand
GTTCCAACTTCAGTTGGCAATTCTTAATAAGAGGCCAGCTAAAGCTGGAACTCCAAACTGCATCCTATATCGTGCGTTCGTTCAACCATCCGGTTACAAAAAGTCAGGCTGACATACAACTATCTGGCCTGAAATACCTTCAAACAAAGGCATTTCTTTTAATTGGCGAATTTTTTCGCAGTGGCACGGGCATTGCAATATTGCTTCGCGGGGCGACAAGAGAGGCCTTGACGGAGCCGGAGGTTGGGAATGAGATTCAAGACGGCAGTCGTAAAGGTAGTGATGGTTTCGCTATTGATCTTTGCAAATTTTGAGTTAGTTGGGGCACAGCATGATTCCGTTTACCGCTTGCCGGCGGGGACACGCATTCGTCTAAAGATGGATGTCGAGTTAAGCTCACGCGTAGCGGCGGTCAGCGATACTTTTACCGCGACCGTGGCTAAGGCGGTGACAGTACGTGATGTTGTCGTACTGCCTGCTGGATCGGTAGTCGGGGGACGCGTGGCTAACGTGTCGACAGCGGCAGCCGGCGGCCATAACGGTGAGCTTGATCCAGTTTTTGAATCGGTCCGGCTGGAAAATGCCGCACCGCAAAAGATCGACGGCGTCTTGGTCAACAAACTCGCTGGCCCATCCTCGATGGCAGCCGTCCTCGTCGTTATCGGCGGAACCGTCATCGGAGCGGTGATCGGAGCCGTGTCAAAGGCAAACAACGGTGCTTTGATCGGAGCGGGCGTCGGTGCGGGAGCCGGAACCGGTGTTGCACTCATGAGAAAAGGCAAAGATGTGCGAATACGCACGGGCGAAGAATTTGAGATCGAACTAAAACGCGAACTGGTGCTGCCGGTTCTGGATTATTGAAAATTTTACAAGTTTGGTCGTTGGCGAAATCCATTCGACCATTCAAGAAAAAGCCCGTCGTGAAGGGGAGAGCACGACGGGCTTTTTCTATTGAATCAACAAAATCGGCCCCTGGTGCGGCTCGATCTGAATCTGACGCAGATCATATATGATTCTCTATCTGTCTAAACCCAAGTCAGGGTTCCGTCTATCGTGCTTGACTGTTAGGATTTTTATGGTTTCCGTGTCAACGATCTGAAAAATTATGTGGTGCGGAAACCGATTCAGATTCGCCCGTCGCAGACCGGATCGAACTTCTACAAAGGATTCAGGTCGTTCAGCAATGTGCTCGATAAACTTTTCAAGTTCCGACGTGAAACGGTCGGCTAGCTGTGGGCCATCGACTCTTTCGTAAAATTCAACAATCTCCAAAACATCGAATCTAGCTTCAACGTCGTAAATTATCCGTCTCACTTGCGACGTTCCTCAAAAAACTTGAAAAACTCCTCATGTGAAATTACCCGACTCGGGTCTTTGTCCATTTCTCTGCTTCGCCGGAGAGCTTCTTCGATCTCATCATCATCGGTGAAACCCGTTGGCAGTGAGGCGATAAGCCGATCCGCGAGCTTTGCCCGGTCTTGATCAGGCAGGTTCAACGCTTGCTTTTCAATATCTGCGACGATTGACATATTTAGATTTTATAACATTTTCCGCTCAACTATTAAATCATTTTGCGGCTGATGCGCGAGTGCTTACTGGAACCGGTCAGATCAATGTCCGCCTGCATCGGCTGATAATCGCCCCCAAATCCCGTACAAGCCGCGATCATCTTCTGCCAGTTTTCTATGTTCTTTGCGTGTCCAGTTCTGCCAGAATAATATTCCTCCAAGTGATTTAGTAATAAATAGCGCAAACCTTGCTAATTAGTGCGCCACCGACAGTCTTGGGTGGATAAAACTTCCACGTCCCGCCAGAAGGCAAATCGTCTGAAGCACTCATTCTGACACCGTCTCGGTAAGGAAAGAAGCGGAGCCACTGCGACATTTGTTTAGAACAATCGATCTCAATTAATGACTCGGATTTAAGAGATTTATCTTTATTGTCTCGGGTCTGCTCCCAAACGACGAGTCGGCCACCATCCATAAGATGGATCAGGTTCTTATCGAAGTAAAAGACACTTTTGGATGCGTCTTGCTCGGAGTATTTTGTCCAACTGTGCGACGTCGGTTCAAGAACATAAGAAGGTATTGATGACGCTTCTTTAGCTGTCGGAGACGGTGGCCCAACAACCAAGGGCGTAACATTTTTTGAATTTGCCAGTAGAATCGCCAAATACGAAGAAGGCACCGCAAAATTCAGGTTCTGCCTTTCGCGGAATGAAGCAGACGCAACGCCAATGACCTCACCTTTTTGGTTAACAACGGGACCTCCGCTACTGCCTCCGGAAATTGGTGCTGTGATTTGAATCAAGTTCTCGCCGTCGACTTCCCTGAAGTTCATTCCGCTAATAATACCCGGCGAAATCGTTCCCTCAAGCCCGCGCGGATTACCAAGAGCGAAAATTTCTTGCCCAACTTCGATCTGGCTGATATCTGCGAGTATCAAAGGCGTTCCGTTAATGCCCGTTAATTAAGCAGGGCAAGATCCCGTGACTTATCGATCCCGACAGTTCCTTCAACTCGATAGGTTAATGTTTCACCCACAATCTTTGCGGATCCGTTTGAGGCTCCTTCAATAACGTGATAGTTCGTCGCAACTATGTCGTTACGAACAAAAAAACCACTACCTAGTTTGAGAGGGCGGTGATTGCCATCCTGCATCTCCAGAAGCACGACCGACGGAAAAACATTCTTCGCGATATGCCTTGCATCTTGAGCCTGAACGACGAGGTTGGTAGTGAGGACACCGAAAGCAATAGCAATGAATGCGTGAAGATAGTTGATAGGTGATGGAAACATCTCAAATTCGCTTCTTTTGTCTATTTGTTGAAGTAACTTAAATATTAGCACTAAAACTTCCGATTTAGCAAGAAATAAGCCCTTGAATCCGGCACCGGTTAGTGCGACAATGACGGCTATGGATAAACGCGAACCAATATGGCGTGCTTGGACAATTGATAACTTTTCAACGGCAAATATCTTTCTAAACGACGTGGGAGAAATTGTCGTCCCGATTGAATTTCGGCGGTTTGATAAAGGCGGAAAACCAAAACGTTCACGGACATATCAAGTTGCTATGCCTAATAATCAATCGCTTGCATCTGCTATTTGAGACCGCCAAGACTGCTGCGGGGGAATGCTTATCGAAAGAAGACCCCGGCATTGAGATATGGTTGTAAGACATCTGTTTGACGATCGTACTTTCCTCTTTCCGATCTCGCTTTTATCTGCCGGTAAATATTATCCGCTGCGATGGGTAGCTCTAGAACGCAGCACCCACACTTCACGGGCGGGTGGGCGGGGACAACTAAATTTCGCCTTCCATCTTCCCTTTTATCTGCCTGAAGATATTGTCCGCCGTGATCGTCCGTCGCTCCCACCACCCCGTCGGCGAAACGCCGCCTCCCCTCCTCAGGCAGGAGGGGAGCCTGGGAGACGAGCTTTACTGCGGCGGTCCGAGATCAACATCATCAGGCTGATTCAAATAAACGCTTCAATTTTCATGGCGAACTTCTCCGCCAGAGCTTTGGCTTGTAGTTTTGTAATGTCACGCTTGCCCGTAAGGACTTCTGAAACAACGCTCTGCGTGCCAAAAATCTGGGTCATTTCTGTTTGCCTTAGATTATTCTCTCTCATCAAAACCGTTAAAATTTCGCGGGGACTCAAATCCGGCAGCGGTTCGAGCTTGCGGCTTTCGTATTCTTCCAAAAGATTTGCCAAAAGCCCAAAAAGACGATTTTCTTCCGGCGAAAGATTTTCCTCGCCTTTACCAATCAGTTTGTTAAAAATTTCCTCGACGCGCTCGTATTCCGCATCAGACTCGATTATACCGGGCAAGGTCTCTGCCAGCAGAGTTCCATAGGTTTTGGGATTATACGTCATTTGCTTTTCCTCGATTCATCGGCAGTCGGACTGCCATTTTTTTTCGTCATATTGCCGATGGGTCAAAACATAGCGGATATAAACAATCTTGAATCCGTAGGCAATTTTACCAATGATCCGAAATTTGTTGCCGCCCACGTCAAAAATCACGCAGTCACCATAAATATCAGCGTGATTAAAGGTTTTTCTCACATCCGAAAAGCTGTTCCAATCAGCTAGTCTAACGGTTTGAATCCATTCCCGCATTGCTTTTTCGGCTTCCTGCCTTTGCTGCCAAAACTCTCGTATTCTCTTCTCGCTAATGATTCTCATTAATATCTTAGCTGGCTCTGGCAACACGATTATCGCATACTGCGATATAAAAGCAAAGGTAAATATCGCACACTGCGATATTCTGCTATCATTCCCGGTTCTGACTTTTTCTTGCCTTTGAAACCATATCGCGGATCTCGGCGGAGACGGTCGGAACATAAAACGGAATGCCATCCTTGATCGTCCATTCGATGCCACCGCCATGGACGACTTTGCCATCCTGCACCTGATCGGTCCCGGTCGGGTAAAGCACCTTGAGATTTTCGAGCGGATTGCCGTTGATGACTATCAGATCGGCCTTGTAGCCGACTCGGACGCGGCCGAGGTTTGCCTCTTGACCGAGTATCTTGGCATTATTGACGGTGGCATGTTTGATGACCGTTAAAGGCTGAAATCCGGCCTCCTGCTGCAATTCCATCTCGCGGAGCAGGCCGAAGCCGTACATCTGATAGATAAAACCGGCGTCGTCGCCTACACCGACCGTGCCGCCGCGGCGTTCGAATTCGACAACGGCCTTCATCCAGATGCGGTAGTTTTCCTTCCAAAACACTTCGTCCGTCGATGTCCAGCCGATAAAGTAGGAACCATGATTGGCCGGATTTGGCTTGAAATATTCTTCGAGGACGGGGTGCAGATAATCGGCAAACGCGGGATTGGTCTGTGCCCGTTGGAGGTCACGCGAGGCTTCGTAGATGTCGAACGTCGGATTCCATGCGACGTTGGCATCTACCATACCGTCGAGCACCTTCATCAGGCGGTCCCAATTTGCCTCACGCCACAGATGCCCGGCAAAGCGGAAACGGTCGACCTCGTTGTTGTAATTGTACGAAGACGGAAAACTCTGTCGGCCCGATTCGATAGCAGCGTCCGGAATACCGTACCAATGCTCAATGCTCGTCGTGCCAAATTTAATATCGTCCCAGGCGTTGGTCTCCTCGACGCCGACGTGATGGGCGACCCGCATGCCCTGTTTATGAGCCTCGTCCTCCATCGCCTGCATGATGTCGCGGTCAACGCCGAACAGCTTGATGCCGTCATAACCTGCCTGTTTTAATTCACGGACGCGGGATCGCACCGCTTCCGCGTTTGTCGGATTTGGATTCCCGGTAAATACGCCATACGCAAAAATTCGCGGACCGGTCAGGGTATTAGCGGCCGTCTGCTCACGCCAGCCGAGAGTCTTCTTTGTCGCCAGCACGTCGCGGACGGTCGTAATACCGCACGCCAGCCACATCTTCATGCAGTATTCGACAGGCTGCGGCACGCCAGCCCGTTCGTCCTGTGTGTGCGCATGGACGTTGATCAGCCCCGGCAGAACGTATTTGCCGGTCGCGTCAATATCGAGATCGCCCTTGGCCGGTCGTCTGCCCTCGCCGGCTTTCGGATCGATTGATACGATCTGCGTGATCAAATCGTTTTCGATAACGATGTCCCACGGCCCGGACGCCGGCTTACCGCTGCCATCGACGACCATCGCCCCGCGAATCACGATGCGTTTTTGTCGTTTGCCTGAATAAGCGGCCGGATTTGTCTGAGCAAGTCCGGTTGAGGTGAAAAGAATGGAAGCGATGAAAAGCGCTGAGACAAAGCGAATAGCTTTCATAAGTTTAGGTCGCGGGGCATGGTCTAGTTTTCGGCTTCGACAAGAAAGAGATTCGGATCACCGTCTGAAAACTCAACATCAAGATAGATCTCGGAAAGGAGCATCGATACATTAAACGTCGGTATCGGCAGTTTCGCATCTAATCCCTCAACTTCGGCCAGAATCCAATCGTTCCCCTGTTTACTGTAATGGGTGATACTTGCCTGATCGGTCGCGATAAGAAGATACTCCGTAAAACTTGGGATCGATTTGTAATACGTAAATTTTTTTCGCCGGTCGAAGGCCTCCGTCGATGGCGACAAAATCTCGATTATCATTTGTGGATTCGTCAGCACCTCGAGCCCGCCCATCGTCACATATTCGCCCGCACCGCACCGCACCGTGAGGTCGGGATAACGATAGGGTTCATAGTCCGGAACCTTGACTTTCAGGTTCGATCCAAATACGGAACATCCGCGTCCCCGAAGCAACTCCCTTAGGTGGCCCGCCGTATTCACAACGATTCGCTCATGCACGGGACTGGCACCCGACATGCACCACACATTCCCATCCCAAAACTCCCATTTCTCTTCGGAGTTACCCTCCAACTCAAAGTATTCCTCTAACGTATATTTCTGATTTTTGACTGCCGTTACCATAATGCTCTCATTCTACGGCGGTTTTTGCCGATTGCGTCCGATTATGACAAAATACTAGTTTATTTTACGTGAAATTTCATCAAAGGAAGGTATAAAAAATGGCTGTTGGAAGAAATAAGGTTACTGTCGTCGGTGCCGGAAATGTCGGGGCAACCGCCGCGCATTGGATCGCGAGCAAAGAGCTTGCCGATGTTGTTTTAGTTGATATTGTCGAGGGAACGCCGCAGGGCAAATGCCTCGACCTCGCACAGGCCGCACCGATCGATGGCTTTGACGTCAAATTGGTCGGCACCAATTCGTACGAAGAAACGGCAAATTCCGATGTCGTCATCATCACCGCCGGCTTGCCTCGCAAACCCGGCATGAGCCGCGACGATCTGCTAAAGACCAACTCCGACATCGTCGGACAGGTCACCGATCAGGTCGCTAAATACTCGCCGAATTCGATCATCATCGTCGTCTCAAATCCGCTTGACGCAATGGCACAGGTGGCGTTTCGACGCTCTGGTTTCCCAAAAAACCGCGTTATGGGCATGGCCGGGATTTTGGATTCGGCACGTATGCGCTGCTTTGTTGCTGAGGAACTCGACGTTTCGGTTGAGAATGTGACGTGCTTCGTGCTCGGCGGCCACGGCGACACGATGGTGCCGCTGCCGCGATATTCGACCGTCGCCGGCATCCCGATCACCGAACTGATCGCCAAAGACAAGCTCGACGCCATCATCACCCGCACCGCCAACGGCGGCGCCGAGATCGTCGGATTGCTTAAAACCGGCAGTGCATACTACGCACCGAGCCTCGGTGCGGTCGAGATGACCGAAGCGATCCTCAAAGACAAAAAGAAGATCCTCCCCTGTGCGGTATTTCTCGAAGGCGAATACGGCGTCAGCAACCTTTTCGTCGGCGTCCCCGTCAAGCTCGGCAAAAATGGCATCGAACAGATCATCGAGATCAGTCTCACAAATGATGAGCGTACGGCCCTCCACAAGAGTGCGGCAGCCGTTCAGGAACTCATCGATATTCTGAATATCTGATCCAACATTTGTCGGTTAGAGAGGAGGCTGCCGGAAACGGCGGCCTTTTTTATTGTGTATTTTGTCCCATGTCCCACTGTCCCAGAGAGTGCGCGCACCATTGGTTTTCTTGATTCGTGCCATTCGTGTAATTCGCGGCAAATTTCTGCCCACTTGTCCGCACATTTGTTGTCAAAGAGCCGCGACCATTGCAGTTGGCAACAATCCCGTATCGCGCTAGCAGGTTGCGGGCGCAATTTAAATGCTATTTTGCGAGCTTTGACGTATTTTGCGGACAGTGCTCGGCGGCGTATTTGTCCGGCTAGAGAATTATCGTGCCCAATTTACTACTTTGGAGCTTTTACCACCGCGTCCAGCCTCCAGTTTCCGCTCGGGTCTTTTTTTAAGGTCCAGATAAAGTACTCCGTGTACGGGTCCCAATCTGCCATCGCAAAGTAATGCGTCTGCGTTATCTTAACCTCAGCGGTCGTATCGATTGTCTCGGAGTTTGTCACCTGGTAGGTCATCTTGCTGTGACGGTCAAAGGTATACGGCCAGGCTGCCTTGTAGATAGTCAGTCCGCCATTTGCCTGGATAAGGTGGTCCGTGGCTAAGCTGACTATGCAGTCGAGATCCTTTCGATTCACGCAGTCCTCATACCGCGAAACAAAACTTGCGGGCGTGTCGGCCATACAGCCGAACATAAAAACCGTAATAATGCCTATTAGTAAGAATCGATAAATCTTCATTATTTACTACTCCGAAAAAAATGCGTGTCATGTCAATGAAAATATGATGCCACAAACCAGCCTTGATGCACCAGTTTATCTCACGAAACAGTCTATCAAGACTGGTTTTTTACATTATTCGTTTTTTCGATCCCCTCGCTTCACAATCGGTCAGCCTGACTAGTCCGGTCATTCACTTTGACCGGAACGGGTCCGTTCCCCCACCAGTGAAATGCCGTAACCCTTGTATTTACAGCGTTTGCTTATTTGGCACGGGAGTTGTTAAAGAAAGGCGTCGGCATGTGCCGCTAACTTTGCCAATTGAGGAGCTTACTATGAAGATTTCAATATCAGATTTCGGAACGACAAAACGATTCGCCGCAATGGCGATCATTGCGTCGTTCATATTCACCAACGTGTTTGCCGCAAACGCGCTTCGTGACGACCGCGTGGTCGTCGCTAAGTCGTCGGCTACCGCGAAATACACTACCGACTTAACGCAGCTTGGCCGTGAAGGAAGATTGCGTGAAGACCTAAGCTTTGAAAAAGAGACTGTTCATCTTATCAAGGTGTTAGTTGAAGGTGGTGTTCGCCAGCCGGTGATCGTCGACGAAGACGGTGCCGTCCAGCACATGATCGTCGAGCAGCTCGCCCTGCGTATTGCTAAAGGTGCGGTACCCAGCCAGCTCGCCGGCAAAACCATCTTAAAGATCGAAACCGCGGTATTGTTTTCGAACGCTCATACCCAGCCCGAGGCAGCCCAGGCTATCGAATCGATCGTCAACGACGCCATCGCGTCAAAAGGACAGACGATCCTTTTCATGGACGAACTGACCAACATGGTCGGATCGTACGCCGCAAGTACAAAGGTTTTGGATAGTGTTGCGACCGGAAAACTCGTCATGATCGGCGGCAGTTCGGCCGCCGCTTATAACGACCGCATCGAATCGCAGCCGGAGATCGCCGCTTTCTTTGCGGGTATTCTGGTTACCGACAAAAGTAGTGCGGTAGCAACCACAGGGATCAATTCAAAGAATGACGACAGCGAATATCGCGGCGACAATATCTCGCCCGACCTACGCGACATGATGGCCCAGGACCCGAGCGGCAAAAAGCGAGTCGACGTGATCATCCAGGCTAAAGACGCCGATAATGCGGCGCTTCGCTCACTAATGGCGAGCGGAAAGGCATACGTTTCAGATCGGATCGGCAAGAGCGATACTTTGGTTGTAAATCTTCCTCTCTCAGCTCTTACCGTACTGTCGACGAGCGGATTGATCAACTACATTTCACCCGACCGTGCGACCGCGTCAACCGGCCACGTTGAAGACGCGACGGGCGCAGCCCAAATGCGGTCTAATACGACGGGCGGCTGTGTCAGTACGCTTACAAGCTGCGACGGCACGGGTGTCGGAGTGGCAATCGTCGATTCCGGAATATACTCGAGCCAAAACGGTTTCAAAAACATCACGGGTAACTCGGGTGACGTCGGAAGCTCGCGGATCGTAGCTAATGTAAATTTCACTACATCTGCGACAACGAATGACAGCTACGGACACGGGACTCATGTTGCGGGCCTTGTGACAGGAAGCTCTAGTGTCAACAGCGGTGCCTATAAAGGAGTGGCACCGGATGCAAAGATCATCAGTGTCAAAGTGCTTAACGATTTAGGTGTCGGATTAACGTCCGGACTGCTCAATGGTTTGAACTGGATCCTGACGAACCGAACAACCTACAACATTCGCGTTGTCAATCTCAGCCTTGGTACGCCCTCGGTTGACACTTATACCAATGATCCTCTATGCCTGAAAATAAAGGAACTGGTAACCGCAGGCATCGTCGTGATTGCGTCAGCCGGAAACCGTGGCAAGACCCTCTTGGGCCAGAAGGTCTATGGAGCGATTAGTTCGCCGGGCAACAGCCCGTACGCGATAACGGTTGGAGCAAGCAATTCACTTGGCACCGCGTCGCATGCGGATGATCTGATGGCAACATATAGCTCACGCGGCCCGACCCGAAGTTTCTTTACTACTTCAACTGGGACCAAGGTCTATGACAACCTGATCAAGCCTGACCTGGTCGCCCCTGGAAACAAGCTCGTTTCATACAAATCGCCAAATAACGTTTTGGCGACCTCAATGCCCTCACTTTCGCTCGACGCCACAAACGGCGCCGACTCGATGATGTACATGAGCGGAACGTCGATGTCAGCCCCATTGGTCGCCGGTGCCGCTGCAATGCTGCTCGAGATCAACCCGAAGCTCTCGCCGGGAATGATCCGGATGCTGCTCCAATATTCGGCCCAGCCCATTGCCGGAGCGAATACATTCGAGCAGGGCGCCGGTGAACTCAATATAGACGGTGCGATGCGTCTTGCACGGTCACTTCGAACAGATATCATTTTTGAGGATTATGCAAAAGGCACGACGATGGTTCCGAGCGGCTGGGTGATGCCAACGACATCATCAACGATCGGGGGCAACACATTCCCGTGGGCCCAGCTTATTACAGGTAAATACACAACGCTTACGGGTGCGAACCTTGTTTCGCAGTTCCAGACTGTTTACAAAAATGAATACATTGTGGGTCAGGGCGTGAATTTTAGTTCGGGTGCATTTTCTTTGAATACATCTACCTACTTTACGTCCGGTCTGACGGTCAACAGAAATATCAACACCAGCAACGGCACCGCCTTAGGCGGAGGTACAACCTACCTTTCATACGGCGTGCTCGTTGGTGACGGTGTACTTGTCGGTGACGGCGTTCTTGTCGGCGACCGTTCCCTCTTTTCGAACGGTGTTCTTGTCGGTGACGGCGTGCTTGTTGGCGATGGTGTTCTTGTCGGCGACGGCGTGCTCGTCGGCGATGGTGTGCTTGTCGGGGACAGCATTCTGCTAGGCGATAATACGACGTGTATGAAGTAGAAGTAGTTAAATAGGTAACAATAAAAGGAGGATAAAAAAATGCTTACCCAAACTACTGTAATCATAAACGAGACGCCGCGACACGAGATCGCACCGTTCATGACACTAATGCCCGACATGTCAAGAGTCCGGGAGTTGAAACAAAACGACACCAAAGAAGTACTGGATTTCCTTTCGGTCAGGCCGGTCCACACCGTAGTGATGTCCAGCTTTATCATGGACAACGGTATCGAGAGCGAGCTGAATCGAGGCAAATTCTACGGCTACCGGAATGTATCCGGCACGCTCGAAGGAGTTGCTCTGATCGGACACACGACACTTGTCGAAGCACGAAGCGAAGACGCTGTCAAAGCACTAGCTTTCGCGGCCCGCATGTCCGAAACGCCGATCCATCTGATCATGTCGAGTGGCACCGAAGCCGAACGCTTTTGGTTTCACTACACCGGTGGCGTGACTCAGCCCCGGCTGAAATGCACTGAGGCCCTTTTCGAAGTTTCCTTTCCTTACGCCGTACAAAAGTGCGAGTGGGAGATCGGTAACGCCGATATGGACCAGCTCATGCAGGTGGCCGAGGCCCAGGCCGAGATCGCGTTTGTCGAATGCGGCGTCGACCCCATGCTTAAAGATCGCGAAGGCTTTCTCAAGCGGGTCGCCCGCCGGATCGAACAGGGCCGTGTTTTCACGGTGTACGCCGACGGCAAGCTGATCTTCAAGGCGGACATAATCGCCGAGACGCCGGACACGATCTATCTCGAGGGCGTCTATGTCCACCCGGACCATCGGGGACAGGGCGTTGGCTCACGATGTCTGGCTGCCCTGACGCTTGATCTGCTTAGTCGTGCGGAAAATATCTGCATGCTCAGCAATGTCGACTTCGTGGGTGCTCACAAGAGCTACCACAAGGCCGGCTATAAGCAAACCGACCAGTACGTAACCCTGTGTGTTTAATATTAAAAACGCTAGACAAACATGTTGAATTGCTTCATAATGAGTCGGGTTCAGTTTTTTGGGCCCGACTCTCCCATTTAATCCCGCTCCCGCGCTAAGCGTTGTTTGACCCGATAGCCGTCGCATCCGAAACCTTTTGATGCCTCGCCGCGCGCTGCCCTTTAAGCCGCATCTAATGAATAACCAGAAAATCTTAGGCCGTTACATAGTGGCCGTGAT
>JANYIL010000228.1 GCA_025362075.1 Chloracidobacterium sp. | reverse complement strand
CGCCCGCGACAATGACATCAAAAGTTTCCGTTAGCTCCACCGAGGCGAGGTCTTCGAGATCGGCGTAGTAAAGGTTTGTCGTGCCGTGAGCCTTCAGCGTTTCAAGGCCCTCTTCGTCCGTATCAAAACCGTAAACGCATGCCGCTGTTTTCTCCAGCTCAAAATGGAGCAGCATGTCGCACGCGATAGCGTCCTGGGTGTACGGAGCGTTTGTGCAGCCGAGATGCAGCACTTTTTTTCCTTTACACATCGCGGCGATAAACGGTAAACGCTGGACCAATTGGAAATCGTCTTTCATTCGATAATGTTAACAAATACGGGATCCCGACAAGCCCTATTTTGGATTCCGGC
This sequence comes from Chloracidobacterium sp., assembly GCA_025362075.1. Classification (GTDB taxonomy): domain Bacteria; phylum Acidobacteriota; class Blastocatellia; order Pyrinomonadales; family Pyrinomonadaceae; genus OLB17. The sequence continues at coordinate 12,011 of JANYIL010000228.1, read as the reverse complement.
GGGTGCCTATCAAACTTACGATCAGTTCTCGCTCATTTTCTTTTAGATAGCCTGTCACCAACAAAACGCCCGCGTACACACAAGCGCCGGTTAAACCCGCAGCGACAAAAACTGCCCACCCAGGCTCGAATTGCCGGATAATCGCCCATTCGACAAGCCCGGTAATAGTTGCCCCGACAGCCAGGCGGGTGAGCGTATTTAGCCAGAAACCATACAACACGCCGCCGAGAAATTTCCTTTCCGCGATGACGATCATCGCGAGAAATACAATAACACCGGCAAGCCTCGCGACAGCAATGCCCACGGTATTCCACCGGTCGGCGACCGCGACCATCAGCGGGGCCGAGATCACGAGCCACAGAATTGTAACGATCGCGTTAAGGCTTGCGAGCCGATGGCTTTCGTTCATCTGCCAGGCGATGACGGCGACAGACAAAATGCTAAACGTAATGACATGGATCACGAGTATCCAATACGCCTCCGGCGGAAACTCGCCATGCATCCAAACGGTCAAAAAGACCCGGCCCGTCACAAATGCCGTGACCAGAAAGAATCCCGTCAACGTCAGGATGATCTTCGACGATGTTTGGTAGAGGGTTTTGAGTTTTTCCTGATCGGCGAGCAGCTCATTGATCACCGGAAAAATAACGAGCACAAGGCTCGAAACAAAGCTGTGAAAATACAACCCTACCATCATCGGAATGATGTAGAAGGTCAAGGCCTCGAACCCGAATTTACGGACGATCCAGGCTCGCTCGAAGAGCAGCAAAATATTGGCGAAAACCTGATAAATAATGATGCTGAGCGCATATTTGCCCGATGCCCGCCAGACGTCTTTGGCAATGCCAAATCGAAGCTTAAGCTGCGGCATCAATCGACGCGCTGCGACGTAAAACGAGACCCCGATCACCGAAACAACGCCCAGATTCCAAACGAGCAACGCAACCACGCCGTAACCGGACAACACGATGGCGACGCTTCCAAGATTAAGAAGAATAACACTGAGATTTGTCAGGAAAACAAACCGGTCAAACCGCTGTAAGCCCTGCACGACCGACTGAAAAACCTGGCTCAGCATCGACAGCGGGATCGTAATGGCCGCCAGATATATGGCGGCTACCGCCGTAGAGTGTAATGCAGGCTTAATAAACAGGACATCGGAAACGATCCGGTCTGCGGTGATCGCGACAATGGCCGCACCGATTATGCCAATTCCAAAGCTGAGCCATAACGCGGCTGAGACGGTCTCGGATATTTTGTCGTAATCGCCAGACGCCCTGTATTCGGCGACGTACTTGGCCGCTATCTTGCCGATACCAAAGGTGAATGAGTAGCTTATAAACCCAAGAATGAGCCCGAAGAGGCCGTAGAGTTCGACGCCGAGTCCACGAACGACAACGGGCGTCACTATGACCGCAAATATTATCGGAAACACCCAGGAAAGGACGCTGTAAATGCCGTTTTTGAATATCCTGGCCTGCGTCCGCTCCGGTTTTGCAATGTTAGTAAAGCATTCTTTGTAAGCATCGATCGCGATTCGCGACGCTTCCCTCTCATCGAAATGCTCGATCACGAAAGCTCGTCCGGCTTTCGACAGACGCATGCGCAATTCCGGATCGGCTTTTAATCTTAGGATTTGATCGGCCAGAGATTCCGCATCGCCTACGTCAATCAAGATACCGGTTTCTCCGTCAATGATCGCCTCGGGGATCGCGTTTATGTTAGTTGAGATACTGGGTATTTCAATCGCCATCGCCTCGAGCAACGCGATCGGCAATCCTTCGACAAAGCTCGGCAACGCGAAGATGTCGGCGATCCGAAAAAACCTCAAAATGTGCTGTCTCGTCGATCCGATAGACGAGGACAAAACCAGCCGGAAGTTGTCTCCGAGATGGTAGTCATTTATGTGTTTTGCATCTTCCGCAGACGGCAAACCCGGAGCAACCCAGACGAACTGGAGGTCGCGATCTTTTTCGGCGGCAATCTTTGCGGCATCGAGAAATGTCCAACGGCCTTTTCGATCTATGAATTGGCCGACGCATAAGACGACAATCGCTTTTGTTTCAATATTTAGGGCGATCCGAGCCGTGTCCCGGACAAAATCGGCATTTAACGCGTCGTCGATCTCTGAGGGATTGACACATGTATATGTGACCGGGATCTTGTCCCAAAATGAGGGTTTTACCCACCCCTTGAAACTGTTTTTTGTATCTTTATTGGATGTAAAAATATGAAAATCGGGCAGACGGGACACGAATTGCATTCGAATCTTCCACAGCAATACACGCCACGCCGGTGCGGTCGGCAATGCGTTATGCAGGGTAACAAAGACGTTTGCTCCGAGCAGCGATAGCGCTGTCAGGTACATCCACGAGGCCCACGGACTGGTCTCGACATGTAAAATGCATTCGCTTAGTTTGAACTTTCGCAAAAACCTGATACTCGCGATCTCGGCCCTAACACGGCTCCAATGCCTTGCCAGCTTTCTCTTTATCGTGGGAGCAGGGTCGAGGTCGAGGTAGACGTCTATAAACTCATATTTTGCCCCGATATGGTCGAGGTATCTCACGATCTCCGGCGACGAGGCTTGCGGTATTACGACGAGAATATCCCAGTCTGGTAGGGCCAGCTTTATTATTGCGAGGAAATAGATCTGGGCTCCGCCCCATTCGCGATAGGTCCAGTGAAAGATCAATTTTCGCTTTTGTTTAGTCATCAATAACGGACGACGCAAAGGTTTCTGACAGCGGCTTTTCCTTTTGATTTACGACCCAGTCGCCCTCTTGATTGCGCCCCAGCAAATACCGGATATAGACGATTGGAACGGCAATCAACCCCTGAAGGCTGCTCGGCGAACCGCCGAGATTTGCGTAAAAGCGACGATGAAGGCTGTAAAGGCCGGTTCGATCTGAAAACAGCAGCCTGAATTTCTCACGAATCGATTTGTCCCGAAAACCAATTGTTTTGTCGTTAGGCTTGCAGAAAACGCGGGCCCGCGGTTCAATGATCAGCCGCCAACCGCGTCGCCGCATTCGGGGGGTATACTCAGCGTCGCCGAACTGAGGCAGCCGTTTTTCGTCCATCAAGCCGGTTTCTTTGATAGCCTGGGCAGGGTATAGAACACAGTTACCGACGATGAGTTCGACCTCCCACGGCTGTTGGGGAACGGTCCACACGGTTTGGTGATACCAATGCCGCCATCCGCCCTTCCACGTTTCCCACCTCGGCGAGACCTGAAATATCCGGTGCGGCGTAGCCCAATTCAGCAGCAACGCCCCAACCACCGAACGCGAATATTTTTCCGCGCACTCTACCATGTTCAAAATACAGTTTTCGTCGAATATGCTGTCGTTATTGATCGCCAGAATATAGTCCGGATTGCGCTGCAGCGCAGCCGAGATACCGCGATTAGTTCCCGCCGTGTACCAGAGGTCGCCGTTACCGACGACGATTTCGACATCCGGGAAACGCTTCCGGATCGCATCGGATGTGCCGTCGGTCGAACCGTCGTCAACAACGATCACGTGGATCTCAAGGCCCGTCGTGTTGGCCCGCGAAATGCTTTGCAGGCATTGCAACGTATCGTCTCGCCGGTTAAAAACCGGGGTCACAATTTCTACTTTTTTGAGGGGCATTTGGCGTTAGAATTTTTCTCGCTGGGCCAGCCGGAGGTCGGCGTCGATCATGATCCGCGTCAATTCCTTAAAATGCGTAGTGGCTTCCCAGCCCAAAATGTTCCTGGCTTTCGACGCATCTCCTATCAAAGCATCAACCTCGGTCGGGCGAAGGTATGTCGGATCGAGTTCGACAACAACGTCGCCTTCGTTCAATGGTAGTTCCTTGATGCCATACGTATCGCTAAGGGCCGACATATCGATGGCCGCAACCAATCCCTTTTCATCCGGCCCGGTTCCCCGCCAGCCTATCGTAACGCCCAAAACGGCAAAGGCTTCCGTCACAAATTCGCGCACCGAATGCGTTTCGCCAGTGGCAAAGACAAAATCCTCGGCCTCGCTGTGTTGCAGGATACGCCACATGCCTTCGCAATACTCAGGGGCGTAACCCCAGTCGCGGGTTGCGTCGAGATTGCCGAGAATAAGCTTGCCGCTCGTCCCCAACAACATGCATGCGACCGCCCGAGTGATCTTCTTGGTCACGAATGTGGCACCCCGCCGAGGGGATTCATGATTGAATAAAATTCCGTTGCTAGCGAACATCCCGTAGGCCTCGCGGTAGTTCACGATCGTCCAGTAGGCGAAAAGCTTGGAGACGCCGTACGGTGAACGCGGGTAAAACGGCGTTTTTTCATTTTGCGGCGTTTCCTGGACCTTGCCAAAAAGCTCGGATGTCGACGCCTGATAAAACTTGACCTGCCGCAGTCCGGTCTCGCGGATCGCATCCAAAAAACGCAGCGTCCCCAAAGCATCGACCTGAGCCGTATAATCCGGGATCTCGAATGATACTTTTACGTGGCTCTGGGCCGCAAGATTGTATATTTCGTCCGGTTCAACGCGGTCGAGGAGGCGGTTCATGCTGCTGGGGTCGATAAGGTCACCGTAATGCAGAAAAAGGGTTTTGTCGAGGATCTCGGGGTCGCCGTATAGATGGTCAATGCGTCCGGTGTTGAACGAACTAGATTTACGGATTATCCCATGGATCTCGTAGCCCTTCGCTAGCAGTATCTCCGCCAGATAGCTGCCGTCCTGTCCTGTAATGCCGGTAATTAAGGCCTTTTTCATCTTTGATCTATGCGGAATGTTTTAGGAACCAGTCGTACGTTTGACGCAGTCCGTACTCAACTGAGGTCGTCGCCGTCCAACCCATTTCGGTTAAGCGCGTCACATCCAAAAGTTTCCGGGGAGTGCCATCGGGCTTCGTAGCATCGAATTTTATGCCGCCTTCAAATCCGACGATCTCGCCGATCAATTTAGCAAGTTTACCTATGGAAATATCATTCCCGCAGCCAATATTAACATGAGAAATGCCCTGGCCGTATATCGCCTCGGCATCGGTGTTTTCCATCAAAATAACGATCGCCTCGGCCAGATCCTCGACAAACAGAAACTCGCGTAAGGGCGATCCCGTTCCCCAAACCGTCACCTCGCTTGCCCCTTCTAATTTTGCCTGATGGAATTTCCGGATCAATGCCGGGATCACATGTGACGTAGCCAGATCGAAATTGTCATTGGGCCCGTAAAGATTTGTCGGCATCACCGAATAAAAATTGGCGCCGTACTGGCGGAAATAGCTTTCGCAGAGCTTGATGCCCGCGATCTTGGCAATGGCGTACGGTTCGTTGGTCGGCTCCAACTGGCCGGACAGCAAATATTCCTCGATGATTGGCTGAGGCGCGAGCTTGGGATATATGCACGAGCTGCCTAGAAATATCAGTTTCTCTACGTCATTCGCGAAGGCCTCGTGAATGACATTCGCCTCGATCATCAGGTTATTGTACAGAAATTCGGCCCGGAATTGATTATTAGCCAGAATGCCACCGACCTTTGCTGCGGCGAGAATGACGATCTCAGGTTTTTGCTCGCTAAAAAACCGCTTTACCGCAACCTGATCGATCAGGTCCAGCTCGGTAGACGAAGGCAGGATGAGATTCCGATATCCCGCATCGCGCAAATGTCGGGATATTGCCCCCCCGACCATTCCGCTCGAACCGGCAATGTAAATTCGTTTTTCTTTGAGGCTCATTCAGGACGAAAACCGGATGCCCACGCCCGGGTTCATTTTGACCGCAGTTATTCTTCCGGATGAGCGTAGTTGCCGTGGTGGTAATAGCTCTGATAGTAATAATAGTTCTCTTTAGTATTTAGATTGACATTATTGAGTACGACGCCAAATATCTTGGCCCCGATCTCCTGCAGCAACTGACGCGAACGCCGGACAACCTGTCGCGAACTATGGCCCGCGTGGACGACAAGAATCACGCCGTCAACCATTGATGCGATCAAAACCCCATCGGTAAACGATGCGATCGGAGGCGAATCGACTACTACGTGTGTAAATCGAGCCTGAAGCCGTTTCAAGAGATTAGCCATCTGCTCGGAACCGATCAGCTCGGCCGGATTTGGCGGTATCGGGCCAGATGTCATCAGGAACAGCTTTGTTCGCTCATCCTGTTTGACCGCGGCGTCAATATCCACGTCGCTAAGTTCGCTTGCGAGCAGTGTGCTCAAGCCCAGTCCGTTTTCGACGTTAAAGATCGAATGCAGCCTCGGCCGCCGCATATCGGCGTCGATTATCAGAACACGCGCGCCGGTTTGGGCAAGGCTGATCGCCGTATTGGTAGCGGTCGTTGTTTTCCCCTCAGACGGAAGACTCGATGTGATTAACAACGATCTTGGGGCGCGGCCCGCAGTTGAAAGCAATATCGACGTTCGCAGATGACGGTAGGCCTCAGCGAGGGCAGATCGCGGGTCGGCGGAGATCAGGAGCGGCGAATTTACCGGCTCTTCCTCGCCGTCGGCAGCTCCGACCAGCAGCAACTTTCGCTTTGGCAAGGAATCGATAGTAGGTATGGCGGCAAGGGCCGGAAGTTGGAGATAATTCTCAATTTCTTCGGTTGAGCGGATCGTATCATCGAGAAATTCGAGAAACAGCGCCAGTCCCATTCCAAATAGCGTTGAAAGAAAAAGCGCCGCCAAAACAGTAATCGTACGGCGCGGCGACACGGCGATATCCGACGGTATCGCTATCTCGGTTACGCTAATGTTATTCTCGGAGCCCTTTGCAGATACGTCGTTTCCGCTCTGCTGTTTTCTGAGGTTTTCGAGAAAGCCTTTGTTAGTTTCGATGGTTTGCTGGAGCAGTTTGATATTGACCGAGCCGAGATTTTGCCCCTGTGCTTCGCCAAATTGTTTGTTGAAATCAACGTTGATTTTTTCTTCCTGATCCTTTGTCTGAAGGTATTTGGTGCGGAGATTTTCAAGCGTCTCTTTGCCCTTCTGTATGCGAAATCTATCGAGGTCCGCTTGATATTTTGAAACCGCGGCGTCGATCGAGTTCTGATAGTTTTTTATCTGGCTATCGATCTGCTTGATCTCGTCCGCACCCTCTTCAAAATCGCGGAGTTTTTCTATCTTAGCGGAGTTAAGGTCGGCGATTCGCTTGGTCACGTCCGTTCGGAGGGCACGGATGTTATTTTCCTGTTCAGTCGTGTATCTGGCTACCTGCTCCTCGGTTAGAGCTTTGACCTTGTCCGGCGAACCGTTGACGGTCATAAACGCGGCCTCGGCTTCTTTGCGTTTAAACTCGGCATCGAGCTTTTGCTTGTTAAGGCCCGAAAGGCGGTCCATTACGATCGTTTGATCGTTCTCGGTCTTGAGAATTCCTTCTTTCTGGGTCATCTCAACGAGTCGCTGCTCATCGTTCTTCACAGTCGTTTCGAGGTCCGAAATACGTTTTTCTAGGTAGTCATTGGTTTTCTGACTTGTTCCGCTACGCTTTTCGGCATTGGTTTGTACGAAGGTCTCGGCGATTCCGTTTACCACATATGCAGCCAAATTTGCATCGGTGCTGTGAAAAGCAACGTCAATTAAGCGAGTGTCTTTGGTAGTAACGCGCGACTCGCGAACCGGTTCGATGCTAATGCTTTTCTTGATCACATCGACGTATGGGGCAAGTCTGACCGCTTCGGCGATGTCTTCGGCTCTGGCGACCGTCGAATCCTTGAGGACAAACTCATCCGGGTTGCTCACTTTTGGGGCATCGCTGGCGAGGCCGATCGATTTGAGGAGCGAACGAAAGGCGGAGGTCGAGTTTTCGTTCTTGGCCGACTGAAATTCCTTGTTTGCGTCGAGGTTATGTTCCTTGATCACCCGCCGGTACAGGCTGTCACTGCCCAGAAGTTGCAGCTGCGTGTTGAAGTACGAGGGGTCGGGGTTAGACAGGGGCCGTTGGCGATCGGTCGTAACGAGATCCGGATTATTCTGCTCAAGGTCGATCTGAATTCTCGCCGAGGCCTGATAAATGCTCGGCTTTCGGGCCATGTAGATCGCCGTCAGCGTCGTCATGAGGACCGCAATGCCGATGACCAGCCACAGGTGTTTTCGGATCGCACGCCAGTATTCGAAAAGCTGAAAGCCCTCCTGGGCCGATGCATCTCGATACGATGGATAACGACCCGGAGCGTAATCGTACGCCGGATCGAGATCAGCCGGATCGCCCACGGCGGTTTTTATGATTTCACGCGGTTCTTTCATGCTTTATGATTTACGGGACCCGATAGATCACGCTCGGCAAGGTAGTTTTGACCATTTTGCCGACGCCGAAAAGGATCGATTTTACACGGTCTTCCGAGACCGCAATTATGTCGTCCGGTTCAAGAAAAGGATCTTTGATCTTGCCCTTGTCGATCAGGTCGAGGTTGAAAATAAGCTCGACGCGGTCTGCATTGCCCGGCATCTGCCGCAGAATACGCACCTTGTCGCGCTTGGCTGCGGGCAACATGCCCTCTGAGGCGGCGAGAGACTGCATCAATGTGGTCGGCCCCTTGATCTTGAGTATTCCTTGCTTGCTCACGTTTCCGTAAACATATACCACGTCGGAATCCATGACCGAGATAACGTCGCCGGGCTGCATCCACATTGTCTTTTTGCCTTCCTGGACATCTCGTATTTTGAAACTCATCACCTCAATGTCGCCGTCTTTTTCAGGCCTACCGGCGGCTTCACGGCAACCGGCGCTACTTCCCGTTCGGGCAACGATCAACCGACTGCCGGATTCTTTATTTGGACCACCGGCCTGGGCCAACATCTCCAATAATTGATACCGGCGTTTAATGACGTAATTACCTGGCTTTTCTACGGAACCTATAACCGAGATCGACTGCGAGTTTTGCTCGGCCAAGACCTTAACCTGTGGGTCGCGGATGTATTTTGCTTTGTACGCAGCGGCAAGCTCATTTGCAAGCTCAACCTCGGTCTTACAAACCGCAACGATGGGTTTGTCCAGCCGAAACAGCTCGATAGTACCTGTCGGGCTAACCGAAACCTTCTGGTCAAGATCAGCGTGGCGGTAAACCTGAATGTTCAGCACATCCTGAAACCCGATGCGATAGCGGTCGTCCTTTGTATCACCGCTGGTGACCAGCGCGGCGTTAACGTTCTGGGCCCGCACCGAAAAAATGCCGGTCAGGAGCAGGATGCAGAATAAAAAAACAACTCTCGATTTTCTCATAACGACTTTCAGATAAAAATTAGAAGATTCGGCTGAGACGGATCCACCGAAAGGCTCATGTAATCCGATATCATAGCAAAAGGTGGCTGCTTTGGAAACATTAGTTTTGAAAGTTCCGCCAAATTCGATAAACTCTGAGACACACTTCGACACGTAGATGGAAACCGCAACGCCGATGCTTCGGCAATATCTTGAGATTAAAAAACTCTACCCCGGAACGATCTTGTTCTTTCGGCTGGGGGATTTTTATGAGATGTTCAACGAGGACGCCCTGGTTGGCTCTCGTGAACTCGATATAACCCTGACCGCCCGGCACAAAGATTCGCCAAATCCGGTCCCGATGTGCGGCGTTCCCTACCACGCCGCAGCAAACTACATCGTCCGTCTCGTCCGCAAAGGCTATCGCGTCGCAATATGCGAGCAAACCGAAGCTCCGGCAAAGGGTGTAAAGCTCGTAAAACGCGAGGTCGTCCGCGTCATCACTCCCGGAACGGCGGTCGATCCGCAGCTTATCGAGCCAAAAGATTCTGTTTATCTCGCCGCTATATGTGGCAGCGGCGATACCTTTGGAGCGGCTTTTCTGGAAACCTCGTCGGGCAATTTTGCCGCGACCGAGGTAACCGGAACGGATGCGTGGAACAAGATTTGTGAGGAAATCGAGGCTCATGCTCCACGTGAGCTGTTATTTCCTAAATCATTGGAAAAAGTAGTGGAAAGTTCGTTTCGAGATTTGTCTCAAGGCAATCCGTCCGGGCTTTTTGCGGATCGTGAATCTGGAATTGGTTCGCCGAACCAATCCGTCACCTTGACACCGCTTGATGATTCTACATTCGATGAACGTGAGAGCGATGCCCTACTAAAACGGCAAATGGAGGTTGCCGACCTTGCCGGATTTGGCCTTGCGGGCCGCAAAGCGGCGATACAGGCGGCGGGAGCCTGTCTTCGCTACGCACAGGACACCCAGCGTGCGTCAGCCGGGCATATTTCGCAGATCAGCTTTTTTGAATCGACGGATTCCATGGTTGTGGACGCGGTTACGTTGCGAAACCTCGAGATCTTCGAATCGCGGGGCGACCGCAATAAGAGCACCCTTTTTGGCGTGATCGACGAAACGGTGACCGGAATGGGTTCGCGGTTGCTAAAGCAATGGCTTCTCCGCCCATCATTGAAGCGAAGCGAGATCCAGACGCGTCTGGCGGCAGTGACCGAACTGACCGACCCGATACTTCGGGATAAATTGCGATTTCTGCTCAAGGAGGTCAGCGATCTCGAACGCCTCGTAGGCCGGTTAAATCTCGGCACCGCCACGCCCCGCGATCTGAACGCGCTTAAAGCGTCGATCGAGCAGGGGCCGCGTATAAATCAAGCCCTCTCGGACTCCAAGTCACTGCTTTTGCAGGTACTTGCAGAGAACATTTTCGAATTGCCCGAGATCCGCGACCTCATCGGCCGGGCCATTTCGGATGAGCCGCCGGTAAATGTGAGCGACGGCGGCGTGATCCGCGCCGGATTTGACGCTGAGCTGGACGAAATTCGGGGCATTTCAACGTCGGCAAAGCAGACGATCGCTGCTTTTGAAGAACAGGAAAAGACGCGGACAGGAATCGGCAATCTCAAGATAAGATTCAACGGCGTTTTCGGCTACTATATCGAAATCTCAAAGGGACAAGTTTCACGCGTCCCCGACGATTACGAGCGGCGGCAGACGCTTGCCAATGCCGAGCGATTTACGACGCCGCAGCTGAAAGAATGGGAGCAAAAGGTACTTGGTGCCGAGGAGCGGATTGGGCGGATTGAGGCTGAGCTGTTTCAACAGGTCAGATCGCGGGTTTGTGAAGAGACGCGGAAACTGCAGTCGACCGCCCGCGCTATTTCGACGCTTGATGCGTTGTGCGCGCTGGCGGAAACAGCATCGCGACAAAACTACGTTTGCCCCGTGTTGCACGACGGCGACGAGATCGAGATAAAAAATGGCCGCCATCCGGTTGTTGAAGCGGCGCTGGGCGATTCGTTTATCCCGAACGACATGCGGATGAATAATTCGACCGATCGTCTGCTGGTCATAACCGGTGCAAATATGGGTGGTAAATCGACCGCCTTGCGGCAGATCGCGATCATCCAGATACTTGGTCAGGCGGGATCGTTTGTTCCCGCAACTGTTGCAAGACTGCCGATCCTCGACCGCATTTGGACTCGCGTCGGAGCGTCGGATGATCTTGCTTCGGGGCGCTCGACCTTTATGGTCGAGATGACCGAGACGGCCGCGATACTGCATAATTCGACGGCGCGAAGCCTAATCTTGCTTGATGAAATCGGACGCGGTACATCGACATTCGACGGATTGTCGATCGCGTGGGCGGTCGCCGAATATCTGCATAATTCTACCGAACACTCGGCGAAAACGCTGTTTGCAACGCATTACCACGAACTTACAGAACTTGCTGAGAATTTGCCGGGTGCAAAAAATTATCAGATCACTGCGTCCGAAAAAGACGGAGAAGTCGTTTTCTTTCACAAGCTCCAGCCGGGAAAAGCGTCGAAATCATACGGTATCGCCGTTGCCCGCCTTGCCGGTCTACCGAAAACCGTCATTGATCGGGCTAAAGATGTGCTGATTAAACTGGAACAATACGAGCTGGCAGTTTTTGCCGACGAAACGAAATCCGGCCTCGCCAAAGCTGCCGGCAGCCACGCTATATCGCAGTTTTCGCTGTTCGCGATCTCCAACGAAAGCGTGATAGACGATATTCGCGACATAGATATCGCAACGCTGGACCCGAACGACGCTAAAGCATTGCTCGAAAAAATAAAGAGGCGAATTATAT
>JANYIL010000179.1 GCA_025362075.1 Chloracidobacterium sp. | reverse complement strand
AACGCCACGACGGCAACGAACGCCAATCAACTCGGCGGCGTGGCGGCGAGCGGATATTTGCAGACAAACGGCGACGGCTCAGCCCTGACAAATCTGAACGCCTCAAACATTGCGACCGGAACCCTCAGCAACGCCCGGCTTGGCCTGGTCCCGACCGCAAACATTGCCGACTCGGCCGTAACATCTCAGAAGGTCGCGACCGGGCAGGTAGTCAAGAGTGTTAACTCTCTAACTGACAACGTAACACTCGCGGCAGGTTCGAACATCACCATCACGCCAGCGGGCAACACCGTAACGATCGCCTCGACAAGCGGCGGCGGCGGAACGATCACGGGTGTCACGCCGGGCACCGGTTTGACCGGCGGTGGTGCGACGGGCAATGTCACATTAGGCATTGCAAACGGAGGTGTCGGCACGGCCCAACTAGCTGATGGCGGCGTGACCGACGCTAAGATCAACAGTGTCGGCGGCGGCAAGGTGACCGGAACTGTCGCTAATGCAACAAACGCCACGACGGCAACGAACGCCAATCAACTCGGCGGCGTGGCGGCGAGCGGATATTTGCAGACAAACGGCGACGGGTCGGGCCTCACCAACCTCAACGCTGCGAGCATCACCACCGGCACACTCAGCAACGCCCGGCTGGGTCTTATTCCGACCGCAAACATCGCGGACTCCGCCGTGACATCGCCAAAGATCGCAGCCGGTCAGGTCGTCAAAAGCCTCAACGGGCTGACCGACAACGTAACGTTCGCGCAAGGCAACAACATCACCATCACACCGGCTGGTAACACGCTGACGATTGCCTCGACAAGCGGAGGTGTCGGCGGCAGCGGCACGGTGAACACCATACCCGTGTGGACGGGCGGGACGACGCTTGGCAATTCCACGCAGTCGGGCGGCACTGTCCAATTGCCCGGTTTTGTTTCACTTGCAGCAACAGCATCCGGAAACAACGTCTCATTCGGCTCACCCAATGCTGAAACCGGGATGACCATTTCCGGGCCGACGGGCAGGGCCGACGTGAGATTCGATGGTACAACGCTCAGATTGCTCGCTGGTCCGGCGGGCGGGCCACCTTCGAATGGAATAGCTATCAATACTTTCAGCGTTCAATTGCCCAATGCCGTATCGCTGGCCGCAACAGCATCCGGAAACAACGTCGCGTTTGGCTCACCGAATTCTGAAACCGGCATGACTATTTCAGGTGCCAGCGGCAGAGCCGACCTTAGGTATAACGGTACGCTGAAACTGGTGAATGGATCGGGTGGTATCCCGTCCGCAACTAATGGGATAGCGATCGACCCGGCGGGTAATGTCGGCATCGGCACGACCACGCCACGAGCCAAGTTGGATGTTGTCGGTAATGTGAGGCAAGACCTCAGCAGTAATGGCTTGGTCAAGGCGATGGCGGTGATCCGTAACGATGCAACGGTCGTCCGATGTTACAACTCGCAAGCCACAGGCGCTGCAGTCACCACCCCGCCTTGCGGTATCGTTGCCACATACGAACCCCAAGGCCCCGGCACCGGTTTCGTTGTTGACTTTGGGTTTCAGGTGAGTGATCGCTTTATCTCGATAACGCCATACTACCAACCTGGTGACCCCGCCAGGAATTGGGTGAGCACTGAAGTAGGTTTGACACCACAAAACCTCAATGGAGCGAGGGTATTACTTAGTAGTAACGTCAACGCCAGCTTCTATGATAGGGGTAGTTTCTTTATTTTTGTTTATTAACAGACACGAAAGGAGATTTGAGCGATGAGAAATCAAACATTTAGATTTATAACGATTTTGTTGGTCTTGCTTTTCTGGGCGACGACAATTGAAGCGCAATCGGGCGGGACGTTTGTCATTCAAAAATCCGTGATCGCGGGCGGCGGCGGCTCAAACCCATTAGCTACAACTGGAAAGAGGGTGGTACGGAGGACATAGGACTGGCCGCGGAAGATGTGGCAAAGGTCGCCCCGCTTTTTGCCTTTCGGGATAAAGAAGGGGTGGTCGAGAGTGTCCGATACGAGCGTCTCACAGTGGTCCTCATCAATGCTGTCAAGGAACAGCAGAAACATATCGAGAGCCAGCAGAAGCAGATCGACGGGCTGCTAAACCAGAATGCACGACAGCGGAAACAGATCGAAAGACTGACGAAAATGATGGGCTCGATAAAGTCGCAGTTACGCAAAGGTCGAAAATAGTGAGGTAAAAATGAAAATAACTTTAAAAGGTCTGGTCTCAAGCTTAATTATAGTCTTGTTTTTTTCGGTTGGAGCATTTTCACAGACCCCCGAGTTCACATATCAGGGACAGCTTCAGAGTTCGTCAGCTCTGGCCATTGGAAATTATGATTTAGAGTTTTTGCTGTTTGACTCACTGGCGGGCGGGACACAGCTTGGTCCGACACTGACACGCAATGCCGTTTCCTTGTCGAATGGTGTGTTTTCTGTAAGTCTCGATTTTGGGCCCGCGTTTACCGGCGCGACTCGATTTCTTGAGATACATGTCAGACCGTCGGGCGGCGGGGCGTTCACAAATCTTACGCCGCGCCAATCGGTGACAAGTGCTCCGTATTCGGTGAAAAGTCTGACGGCTGACAATGCGACAAACGCCGCGAACGCGACGAACGCAGTTAATGCGTCAAATGCAGCGAATGCCGTCAACGCGACCAACGCGGTCAATTTTAGTGGCGGTTTGAGCGGTGATGTTAGCGGGACGCAAGCGTCGACGGCGGTGACGCGATTGCAGGGACGCGACGTTTCGAGCACAGCTCCGCTTGGCGGGCAGGTGCTCAAATTTAACAGCACAACCAATCAATGGGTGCCGGATACGGATATTGTCGGAACCGGCGGCGGCGGCGGGACGATAACCGGCGTCACTCCGGGAACGGGTCTGACCGGCGGTGGTGCGACGGGCAATGTCACTTTAGGCATCGCAAACGGAGGTGTCGGCACAGCGCAGCTTGCCGATGGCGGCGTGACCGACGCCAAGATCAACAGTGTCAGCGGCGGCAAGGTGACCGGAACTGTCGCCAATGCAGCAAACGCAGCTAATGCGACAAATGCAACGAATGCCGTCAACGCGACAAACGCGGCGACCGCCAATGGGCTGTCGGCATCGTGTGTCGGCTGTGTGACGAATCCGCAAATCGGGTCTGTTGACGGTGCGAAGGTTACGGGAACTGTTGCTAATGCGACAAATGCAGCGAATGCAACCAATGCGGTAAACGCAACGACTGCGACAAATGCCAGTCAACTCGGCGGCGTCGC
>JANYIL010000290.1 GCA_025362075.1 Chloracidobacterium sp. | reverse complement strand
GACCTCGGCATCACCGACGTTTTCAGCCGCGTGACCCTCAAAAATCTTGATATTGAATAAGGTCTCAAGCCGGTCGGTATTCTTTGACCTATTAGCGTCGGAACCCGACACAGCAAATCCCAGATTGCACAACACCTCGGCAATCCCGCTCATGCCGATGCCGCCGATGCCGATAAAATGTATTCTCTTTACGCCTCTAAACATTCTTTTTAAGTTCCTCGATAATATCGACGGTTTTTTCCGCCGCATCCGGCCGGCCAAGACTTTTAGCCGCCGACTCCATATCTGTTATTGTTGCGGGCGACTCGATCAAGCTGCCGACCTCACTCGCGAGCAACCCTCCGGTCAGGTCCTGCTGTAGTATCATTTTCGCCGCACCCGCGTTGACCAAAGCCTCGGCATTTTTTCGCTGATGGTCGTCCGCTGCCGTTGGCAAAGGTATCATCAACGCCGCTTTCCCCGCCGCCGCGGTTTCGGCACATGTCGTCGCCCCGGCACGGCATATGATGAGATCGGCCTTGCCAAATTCGACAAAAATATCCGAAATAAACGGCCAAACCTCCGCATTTGCAAATTTTGACTCCGAATACGCAGCTTTTACCCCTTCAAAGTCGGCCTCACCTGTCTGATGAGTGATCGTCAGCCGTTCTTCAAACTTCGCAAGATCTCCTAATCCGGCGATCATAGCGTTATTGATCGCCCTTGCCCCCTGCGAACCACCGAATATCAGAACGTGGAATTCATGCGACCTCTGCTTCGGAACGACCTCAAAAAACTCGGAACGCACCGGATTGCCTGTTACGACGCCTTTCTTTCCAAAAAATGGCAACGCCTCCTCAAAGGTCAACGCTGCCTTATCGATAAACCTTGCAAGCTGACGATTGGTAAATCCCGGCAACGCATTCGAATCCATTACCAACGTCGGCACACCCATGATCGCCGCCATCATCACAACCGGCCCGGAAACGTAACCGCCGGCTCCAACGACGACATGCGGACGAAACTGGCGAATTATCCGCCGAGCCTCGAGAAAACTTTTAGGCAGCACCGAAAGTCCCTTGATCTTGGCCACCGTCCCAACATTCTTTAGCCCCGCACTATTTATCAAAGAAAGCTGATAACCATTTTCGGGCACGATCCGCTTTTCCAGTCCGCGAGCGGTGCCGACAAACAATACTTCAGACTCGGCATCGCGGCCCATAATCTCATTGGCCACGGCAATTCCGGGATAAATATGTCCACCGGTTCCACCGGCCGCGATCAATACTTTCATTTAGGTCCCCGGCCTCAAGCCGTCCGCCGCCGGCGATATGCCCTGCTGCCTACTTTTTCCGCCACATGAGCCTCGCCGGTCGCAAACCTCGAAATGCTCAATAAAACTCCAACACCGATCAGCGTCACAACGACCGACGACCCGCCATAAGATATGAACGGCAGTGGAATGCCCTTCGCCGGCAGGATTGAGGTCACCACGCTGATATTGAACAGCGCCTGTACGATGATCCCCGTAATAATGCCGATGCCAAGCAACATTCCAAACCGGTCAGGAGCGAGCACTGCGGCCCGCGCACCGCGCCAGAGCAGCAAGCCAAATGCAATGACGACCGCCAAGGTCCCGACGAGGCCAAGTTCTTCGCCAACGACCGAAAAAATGAAATCTGAATAGGGATACGGCAGATAAAACAGCTTTTGGTGCCCTTGTGCGTAGCCCTCGCCGAGCACGCCGCCCGACCCGATCGCGTATAGCGATTGAACTACCTGATAACCTTCGTCGGCGGCGTATTTGAAGGGGTCCATAAACGCCATCAACCTCGCCACACGCCAGGGTGCAAAGAATATCGCCCCCGCTCCGCCAACGACCATAACCGCCGCAACTGAGGCGATATGGGTCAGTCGGGCGCCGGCGGCAAAATAGACCGCCGAAAATATCGCGCACAGAACGATCGTCGTGCCGAGGTCTTTTTCAAGAAAAACAAGGCCGCCGAGCAACCCGAGGCCAGCGATACAGGGTAAAACAGTCGATTTCAGATCACCGACCATCTCTTCTTTCTTCGTCAAATAATAGGCCAGGAAGATCGGCAGAACGATCTTTGCGAGCTCCGAGGGCTGAAATGAAATACCGGAAAATCGTATCCAACGCCGGGCTCCGTTGATCGAAGGAAACGCAAAGACCGCGATCAAAAGAATGGCCGCCACAGCTATCGCTCCATAAACGACCCATGGTTTCTGATAAAAGTGATAGTCGATCCGGCTCACAATAAACATCGCGACCAGCCCCATCAGGGTAAATCCTATCTGCTTGTAAAAATAGGTATTTTGGCTAACACTGTCGGTCTCTTTCAGGGAAAACATCGCCGACGCGCTGTACACCATCAGGGCGCCAAACAACGCAAGCATCGCCGCAAGGCCGAACATGAACCAATCTGTGCGATTTTCCTGAACCATCTTTGCTCTAGCTTTTCACATTCGCGACCGCCGCCTTAAAAACCGTCCCTCTTTCCTCGTAACTCTTAAACATGTCAAAGCTCGCACACGCCGGTGCCAGCAATACAGCGTCGCCGTTTTGGGCGGCCGCAAAACCTTTGGCGACTGCATCTTCCATCGAATCGGCCCGGATAATTTCCGCGTGTCCGGCTAACTGCGACGCTATGTTGTCGGCGTCTTCGCCAATAAGGATCAGCGTTCGCACCGAACTCTCGATCAGATTGATCAGCGGGGCGTACGGTGCATTTTTGCCGCGTCCGCCGAGTATCAAAACTGTCTTACCTTCGCCACCGCTCAAGGCTTCGATGGCTTTCGAGGTCGCATCGACCGATGTCGCCTTTGAATCGTTATAAAACCGCACGCCGTCGATTTCCGTTACATATTCGATCCGGTGTTCGACGCCCTGGAAATTCCTGACTGTCTCACGCATCGATTCGGGTGACGCTCCGCACGCCAATCCGGCTGCCAAGGCGGCCAAAACATTCTCGACGTTGTGCAGTCCACGAAGGAAAATATCATCCCGCGTCGTCAATACCTTTTCCTTGCCATTCGAGCGGCAAACAAGCTCGGTGTCCCGCAAAAACAGCCCTTCCTCAAGTTCGCGTTTGACGCTGAAAAGCACGATGTGCGCCTTTAAGCCTACCGCTGCCCAGCTTGAGGTTATCTCATCGTCGGCATTGAGGATCGCAACGTCGTCGGCCGTCTGATTCATAAACAAACGATGTTTTGCCAAGGCGTATTCATGAAATCCCTCGTACCTGTCGAGATGATTCGGCGTCACATTCAGGCAAATGGCGACGTTTGGCCGAAAGTCGACGATCGTTTCAAGCTGAAAGCTTGAAAGCTCGACAACCGTCCAGCCATCGTCCGTCGATGTCTCGATGAGGCTCAGCAGAGGCGTTCCTATGTTGCCGCCAACCTGTGTCGCGATGCCCGCATTGGCGAGAATCTCACCGATCAAAGCGGTGGTCGTTGTCTTGCCGTTCGAACCAGTGATGCCGACAACGCGGCCTTTCAAAAAGCGATACGCCAGTTCGACTTCGCCGATCACCTCGCCGTCTTTCCGGTCAACATATCTCGCCGGGATCGTATTAGTCGGCACACCAGGGGATATGACGACAAGATCGATCTGATCCAGCAGCCACGAGGGTATGTCGCCCGCGATCAGGCCGACACTGTGCGAAGTTTTCAAAGAACGAGCGGTCTCAGACCAGCTTTCGACCTCGCGTTTATCATGAAGGGCGACGACGGCACCGTGCGAAGCGAGGAACCTGACCGATTCAACACCGGACTTCCCTGCTCCCAAAACCAATGCTTTTCTGCCTTCAATATTCATTTCTTAACGCTAAAGACGCTGAGCCACAAAGATCGGAATAACAGGGATGAAGGAGATAAAGGGGATGAAAACAATTTAATAAAATATTCAAACACATCCCTTTTATCCTCTTTATCCCTGTAAAATTTCCTGTCAGTGTCCCTCGGACTACCTCAACTTCAACGTCGACAAACTCAACAAAGCAAATAAAATGGCCACGATCACAAACCGAAAAACGATCTTCGGCTCCTTCCATCCCGTCATCTCAAAATGATGGTGGAGCGGTGTCATCTTGAAGATACGTTTGCCCGGTTGCCCGCCCTTTTTTGTCAATTTGAACACCGTCACCTGGAGCATCACCGAGACAGCCTCTAAAATAAAGACGCCCCCGATAAAGGGCAGCAGAAATTCCTGCTTGGTCAAAATAGCGACTGTCCCCAACGCCCCACCGATAGCAAGCGAGCCGACATCGCCCATAAAAACCTCGGCCGGCGGACAGTTGTACCACAGAAAGCCGAGGCTCGCTCCGGCCATCGCACCGCAAAAGACCGTCAATTCCGCCGACGCCGGATTGTGGGTGATGTCCAATCTCTCCGCCCAACGCGCGTCACTCGCAACATATGTCAGAGCAGTAAGCGCGGACATCGCGATAAATGTCACGCTGATCGCGAGGCCGTCGAGACCATCGGTCAGATTCACCGCGTTTGACGATCCGAGCAGGATAAACGCGATAAAGAAAAAGTAAATGATCGGCCCGACATAACTGATGCCACCAATCTCGGCCGTTGCCTTCAAAAACGGAATGCTAAGATTCCACGGGTAATTTCCCCATGCCCACAGCACACCCCAAACGAGCAAAGCCGTGATCAACTGTCCCGCGAGTTTTTGCCTGCCGGTCAGGCCGAGGCTGCGTTTCTTGACGATCTTGATCCAATCGTCCGCAAACCCAACCGCCGCAAACAGCGTCGTCGCACCCAGTGCGATCCATAAATATAAGTTGTCCGGCCGCGCCCAGAGGATCGTCGACAAAAATACCGACGCGATTATCAAAACGCCGCCCATCGTCGGAGTACCGCGTTTTTCCTGATGCGAGGCCGGGCCCTCTTCGCGGATCTCCTGGCCAAATTTCAGATCCGCCAGCTTTTGGATCACTCTGCCTCCAAGCATCAGCGAGATAAGTAATGACGTGATAGCTGCCATCGCCGTTCGAAATGTAACGTACTGAAATACGTTTAGCCCCTTGAACAAGAACGACTCGCTGTTTTTTCCGAATTGCTGGAAAAGGTATTGATATAAGAAGTAATAAAGCATCTTTTAAATGCGGAATGCAGAGTGCGGAATTTGTCCGCCCCAGCTCGCGGTCATTACTCCGTATCTTTAACCTCCAATTGAAATTTTTCCAACAACTTCTCTATTACTTTCTCGGTTCGCACGCCGCGAGAACCTTTTACAAGGATTACATCGCCTGGGGCAACTATGTCTTTAAGAAGATCGCCCGCCGCTTCGGAATCACCCGCAAAATCGGCCGTCAATCCGGCAGAATTCGCTCCGGCGACCATATCATTTGCAAGGCCGCGGACGCCGATGAGCATGTCTATGCCGCTCGCAGCGATCTTTTCTCCGGTTTCCCTGTGAATTTTGGCGGCGTCCGGGCCAAGCTCGAGCATTTCACCGGCAACGACGATCTTTCGTTTGGTACCGGCAGAACCTTCGAAAAGCGTCTCGACCATCGACAGCAGCGCCGCCGGATTCGAATTATACGAGTCGTTGATGATCGTAAATCCGTCTGCAAAATGCAGCACCTCACCGCGTTGCGGGGGTGGAGCAACGGTTTCGAGACTTTTAGCTATTTCCGCAACTGTCATCCCAAAACTTATCCCGACAGTTGCCGCTGCTAAAGCATTAAGAATATTATGTTTACCATTCAATGGGAAATTAACTTCCGAGCGGTCGCCGCGATACGACAAAGTAAACGTTGTCTCGCCAAATCGCTTAAACTCGATCTTCTCGGCGCGAACATCTGCAGGCGTTTTGATGCCAAAGGTGATCGTCCGGCCTTTGCTCAGCGATTCCATTGCCGCAACCCGGGGATCGTCCGCATTTAGGACCGCGACTCCGCCGGTTTTCATTCCCTCGATAAGTTCTGCCTTGGCTTTCGCCACATTTTCGATAGAGCCAAGATGTTCTACGTGAACCGACAAAACATTCAGTTCGACCGCCACGTCCGGCGGCGTTATCCGGCAGAGCCTGGCGATCTCGTTCATCGGCGTCGACATTCCCATTTCGAGAACGGCGACGTCATAGCTTTTATCAGCCGCAAGATTCAAAACGGTCAACGGATGGCCGAGACCATTGTTGTAATTCTTAATATTCCTCAGCACTTTTCGGCCGCCTGACGCCAAAACATGAGCGGTCAGCTCTTTTGCGGTCGTCTTGCCGGCACTTCCAGTGATCGCAACCACCGGCTTGCCCCATTCCAGATAAACGCCATGGGCCAAGCGCTGAAATGCCGCGATCGAATCATCAACAAAAATCAGTCGGTCACCAAACCTCGCAAGGGCCTCGCTATGCTCGTCAAATCTATCTTGCCGAACAACACATGCAGCGGCCCCTTTTTCAAATGCGGACGACACAAATGGCGTAGAATCGTCAAAATCACCGTTGAAACCATTATTTTTGTAATCCGGCTGCGAAAGAGCAAAGAAAACACCGCCGGGCTGGACTTCGCGTGAATCGATAGCAAAAGAACCCACTTCGCTGGCAAGCAAAGCGGGATCATTGATCGACGCGTTTCCATTCATATATCCAATTGCGGTCTCAAGTTTCAAGTTTTGCTCTTTCCGTACGTTTTATCTCTTGCGAATCGTCACGAGCCCGCACTGAGGCGGTCAATTTACCCTGCTTGCCGAACGTTTTGTCGTTGGCTTTCTTAATATCTCTCGGCTTTCCCTTGTTTAGTGGGTCGACTGTCTTTGTCATTGGCCCTTTCGCCGGTTTTTCAATCGCTGCCTTGCCGCCAGGTTTTTCGGTTTCCGGTATCTCCGGAATATTCTGTGCGGTCAACATCTCCTGCTTGAACGGGGCGTCCATGGCAACCTTCATGTTCGTCAATATCTGTTGAGCAATTTCACGAAAAACAGGGGCCGAAACCATTCCGCCATCGCGCGCTCCGACCTTTGGCTCGTCCATGATGACAGCGATCACGATCTCAGGATTATCCGCCGGCGCCATACCTATAAATGACGAAATGTACTTGGTCGAATCGACCGATTTAGATTTCGAATTTACCTTCCAAGCCGTGCCCGTCTTTCCGGCCGCCGTATAGCCATTTAGCTGGGCCCGCTTGCCGGTTCCGGTCAGGACAACCTGCCTCAACATCTTCCGCAAATTTCGCGCAGTTTCAACGCTAAACACTTGTGTTTGCGTCGCTTGCGACGTTGTCTTTGATTGTTCGTCAGAGCTGCGGATTTCCTTGATTATGTGAGGCTGGATCCTAATCCCGTCATTTGCTATCGTCGCAAAAGCACTGGTCATTTGCAACGCGGACACGCCAATTTCGTACCCGATCGCCATCGACGCGAGCGAATCGCCAAACCATTTATCGGGCGAGCGAACGATGCCCGATGTCTCCGCCGGCAACTCGACGCCTGTCCGGCTGCCAAAACCCAGTTTCTGTAGCGTCGAGAAAAAATCAGTCTTGCCCACGCTCATCGCCGTTTTGATCGCACAGATATTGCTCGAGTGTGCGAGAGCCTCGGAGTAGCTCATCACACCCGTGTGCGGATCGGAAAAGGTATGATTTGCGACCTCGATCGAGCCGTTACCGGCGTTGATCATGTCGTCGGGCGAGAAAAGATGCCTCTCCAGCGCCGAGCCGTACGTCACGATCTTAAACGCTGAACCAGGCGAATACGATGACTGGATCGTCTTGTTGCCGATATTGTCCGGGAGAGCGTCAGAATAGGCATTCGGATCGAACGTTGGATAATTTGACATCCCGAGGATCTCGCCGGTTTTCACGGATATCATGATCGCCATTGCCGATCTTGCCTGAGCTGCCTTTACCCCTTTGGCAAGGGCCTGGTCCATTATGTATTGATAACCGGAATCGATCGTAAGCACGATGTCGCTCGGCTTTTCACGTTCCGTCACCGTTTCGTCGTAAATGCGGCCAAGACGGTCGCGCTCCTGCAATTTCTTGATGATCGCACCGTGCAGAACGTCGTCTTGCGACTGCTCAATGCCGGCCTTGCCGTCGTCGTCGGTATTGCTGTACCCGATCACCTGGGCCGCCAGGGTTTGGTAAGGATAGCTGCGCTTCTGGTCTTCTTTCCAATGAAGGCCGACAAAATTAGGAGCATCGACTTTTTTTAGATCTCGAGTGTCGAGGGCCTTATTGAGCTTTTGGACAGCATCTTCATCAAGTTTTTTGGCGACCGCGAGGAAACGTTTGCCGCTCTCTTTGCCCTGTTTCAACTGGGCCGCGAGCGGAGCGGCGTCAAGTTGCAGGGTTTTGGCGATGATCTTCGCCGCAACATCGGGATCTGCGATCTCGGTCGGATCGGCGTAGAGTGTTTTCACCGGGAGACTCATGGCCAAGGCACGGTCGTTCCGGTCAAATATCGACCCACGCAGCGCTCGAGCCTGCTTAACATCCTGCCGTTTGTCGAGGGCCTGCTCTTTCAGCCACGCATGTTGCGTTACCTGAAGATGAAACAATCGAATTCCGATCCCGCCCATCCAGATCACAAAAACGGCGACAACGAACATAAACCGCGTAAACGCGATCTGCTGCATGTTCTTCTTCTTCTGTCGGACAGGTCGGGCCATGACTGCTATCTCTCTAAGTCTTCGGTTATTCTGCCGCGGCGGTAACTCTCTTTACCGGTTTTGCCGGCTTTTCGCTCTTTGCGAGAACGGGCGTGGAAGTAGACTGGGCGGGTTTTACCGACACAGTCTTAATGATCATCGGCTTGGGCTGAAGGTCAGTCGCTACAGCCGGGGTAGTCTTGGCCTTGGAGGATGCCGAAGCCTTGGCCAACTCAGGCTGCGCGGTCATGGGATCGGCAAGCCAAACCTTCATCGCGGCCTTTTTGATCTCGGACGGCGAAAGCGCGATCTCGCGTTTGAGTAAAAGGCGGCGTTTTTCGGCCTGTAGGTCATCGATCTGCTTACGAAGCCGCGAATTCTTCATTCCGTAGTCCATCGATGAAAAATGCTGCCTCCCGGCAAAGAAAAGGCCCGTCACGAGCATCAAGCCGCATGCGACCATCAGCACAAATGTCGGCCACCGCCCGGAATGCTGTTTGGCGGGTTTAACGTTGTTTCGTTTGATCATGTGGGCCCTCCGGAAAAATAGAATATTGGGCTACTGCCCTAATTTGCGGCACGCTCTCAGTTTGGCACTGCGTGACCGCGGATTTTCAAATTGCTCAGCCTCAGTCGCCATCACAGGCTTTTTCGTCAAAATTTCGACGCGTTTCGCGGCGCCGCATACGCATTGCGGGATTCGCGGCGGGCATGAGCATTTGCCCGCGTGTTTCTGAAACGCCTGTTTCACAACCCTGTCCTCAAGCGAGTGGAACGTGATGATCGCGAGCACGCCGTTGGTTTTCAACATATCGACCGAATCCGAAATAAACTCTTCTAAAATGCCCAGCTCGTTGTTGACCGCTATCCGCAATGCCTGAAAGGTGCGGGTTGCCGGATGAATCTTGTCTTTTGGGCTGGTCCGCACCGCTCGCCGAACCAGGTCAGCTAGCTGAACCGTTGTCTCGATCGGCTGCCCATTCTCTCTTTTTTCAACTATCCATCTCGCTATCTTTCGCGAGGCCCGCTCTTCGCCGTACTGATAAATTATGTCCGCGATCTCTTTTTCGCTGGACGTAGCGAGCAATTCCGCGGCGGTCGCGATGTCCGGGTCCTGATCCATCCGCATATCGAGCGGTGCGTCGAACCGAAAACTAAACCCTCGAGAGCCGCTGTCGAGCTGAAAGGACGAAACGCCCAGGTCGGCGATGATACCTGCTGGTCGCTCTTCGCCAACGACGCTGCGGATATCAGCAAAATTTGCGTGAGCAAACCGGATGCGACTGCCAAATCGAGCAAGCCGGTCTTTTGCCAGCTCAAGTGCCTCGGTGTCCTGATCGATGCCGATCACTGACGTATCGCCCGAAGCGTCGAGAATCCCTTCGCTGTGGCCGCCCATGCCGAGCGTTGCGTCGACAAACAGCCCGCCGCCATCTGCATCGAGCAATCGCAGGGATTCATCGAGCAAAACCGACCGATGAACAATCTCTGCTTCTTTTTCGGGCATATTCAAAGAGCAGTGTTCCGACACCTATCACCCGACCCCAGCGGGCCGAAAAAGCCGACAAATCGCGCACCACGCCTTCGTATCAGCGCTTAACTCACTTAATCACTTGTATCAGGATTTCGTTTTATACTCGGAAGCCATTACCGAGCAAATTTAACTACTAAGGCATTCTACGCCTATCTTTTTCCCGGTGTCAAGGGATTATTTCGACATATCTATTAATCATGCGCTTAAGCGGTTTTGAGGTACTCGGAAGCTCGGGGCCGCACCATTTTCGCGTTTCATCGCGGCGCTGTTAGGATAGAACGGTTCACGCGGGCGCCATGACACCTCTCTTTCTCCAACTCGTTCTCTTCGGCCTATTGGCCGCCCTTGCAAATGTACTCGGCGGCTTGGTGCTCTTCCCCAAAACGCTCCATCACCAATTCAGGTATTTACTAAAATATTTGTTGGCGTTGGGTGCGGGATTTATGCTGGCCGTAACCGTATTTGAGATCCTGCCCAAAGCGATGACGCTGTGGCAGCACTCGAATCCGGCCAATGCAGAGGATCTCGCGATTCCGATGATGCTTGTACTCGGCGGCTATCTGCTGACACAGTTTGTTGAACACACGATCGCCCCGCACTTTCACCTCGGCGAAGAGATGCATTGCGACGACGACGACCACAGCCACGAATTGATCACCACTTCGTCTGCCTACACGGCCGTCGGCGGTTTGCTCGTGCACACATTTTTTGACGGAGTATCGATCGCCGCCGCATCGCAGATCGACCTTAAGGTCGGCCTGCTTGTTTTCATCGCGATCTTCCTTCACAAATTCCCCGAGGGATTCACCATCGGATCAATGGTCATGGCAGCGGGCAAAGGTCTCCGCCAGGTAATGATCGCCACCACGCTGCTCGGCCTGACGACATTTCTCGGCGTGATGGTGTTCTATTTCATCGGCGCAAACACCGGCTTCACCGTCGCCTACGCCCTCCCCATCGCCGGCGGAGTCACGCTCTACGTCGCCGCCAGCGACCTCATCCCCGAAGTCAATCACCACGGCGGCAACAGCCCTTGGGTCTCGCTCTCAGTCTTCGCCGGCGTCGCCCTGTTCTTCCTGACGCATTTACTTCTTCATGCGGTTTTGGGAAATTAAGCGAGTCATTGATTGGGTTCTTACGCTCTCACTTTACACGCGGAACCCCCAGATCCTTGCAGATCTTGATGGCAAGGTTTTCATTTATCTCGGAATTTCTTGGGACGGCCGAGCGTCTGTTTTGGTTTGGATTGTGCCACCAGGAGTGGCTTCCGCCTTCGCGTAGGAGTTCGCACCCGTGCTCGTGCAGATGGCGGATCAGGTCGCGCCGCTTCATATCGCGATGAGTTCTTCCTCAAAATTGATTCCGGCCATGCTAAGGGCATCTGCCTTATTAAACGCCAATGCCTCGCCAAGCGTCACCCGCAGGCTTTCCAAAAGCTCGGGCCGCGTGGCTTCCTGACAATTAACACCCGGCACCTCTTCGATCCACCCGATCCACCAGTCACCGTCCTGTTTTACCACCGCCGTGAATTCGTTTTTCATTTCCATATTATATATCAGTTATATATCAGAAATTACATTCTCCACTTTCCATTGACATCGCCTCGCCGCCGAATCCGAGCGCGAAGGCGTTTCGCTAAACAATTGGATAAACACAAAACTCGCCAGCCCGGTCAAAGTCCGCTCGTAACTTCAACTCTTGTCAGAACCGGGAGCAGGTCTGACCCCGAATTTCCTACTTCATTCCAACCATGATGATCGTGAAGGAGCCGGGAACGGCGCGGCCGCGGCCAGGGCCTCCAGGAGTTCCCGCCGGTGGAGACGGGGGCGGTGGTGTGGCTTCCGACGCCATCGCGAACAGACGGCCCGTCTTGCTGTCGAACGCGATCGTGCGTGCGCCGTTAGAGGGCCACGTCTTCAAGTTCTGTTCGACCTCGAAACTTGTTTGGCTCTTCTCCTTGATAATCGTCATCGTTCCGTTGCCTTGGGTGCTGAACGCTTCCTTCGTCTCTGGGTTGAACACGGCGCCGTCGGAGCCGCCCGCAAGCGGTAGCTTTGCGAGTACGCTGCCGTCCTTGGCACTCAAGATGACAAACGTTTGCGGCGGCTTCGCGTTTGGATCGGGCGTCGGTGCAGGCTGACCGGCCGCGGGCCTGGGCGGTGCCGGGCCGATCGCGTTGCACGCCGCGAACAGCACCTGATTCTTGCTATCGAGCGCCAGTCCGTTGCACCCGCCGTTCTCCGTGAACTTGTACGTCGTCTTCAGCTTCATTGTCTTGGCGTCGATCACCGCTACGCCGCCGGGCCGATCCTGTAGAACCTGGTAGACGGTGCCCTTGCCATCGGCGATGGTCTGCTCGGGGACGCCGCCGAGATCGATGTTGCCGAGAACGGCCCCATCCTTGGCGTCCACAACCATAAGGCTTTTGGTCGGATGGCTGCCGATGTAGACGCGATCGTTAAAGGTGTCGCAGTATATCCCGTCGGCGCTAAATCCCGTCGGCACTTCGATCGTCTTGATGAGCTTCATCGTCTTGACATCAAACATCGACGGCTGTGGATGGTCGCTCGTAAAGCCATGCCCGGTCTTCGAGCACACGGTCGCGCCGTTGCCTCCAACACCGGTGATCGTGCCGACAGGCGCGAGGGTGTCAAGATCGAAGATGGTCGTTCGTTTTTCGAAGGCCGGTACTTCGGCACTCGTCGCTGTCGCCGTTTGAGCCTGCGTAGCGCCGCGGGTAATATAAATTCGGCGCCCCGCCGTGTCCGCGAAGATGTAATCCGTACCGCCCTCGCCGCCGACCTTTGCGGTCTTGAGTACCTTGTACGGCCCGTCCGTTTGGGCCCTCAACACCAGTCCCATGGACGTCAAAAGAACAACTACGCCGATTACGAAAAGTGCGGTTCGCTTCATAGAAACTCCTTAGAGATATATTTTAATACCGTTCCTTATAACATCGTTTTCATCACGAGCGCAAACTAGCGGCTTCACCTTCACTTATACTCGACACATCGCCGTCCGCGAAGCGGCACATAGCCGCGTCGTTTACGGCGTGGTTGCAGGTTCGAGATTTAATTCTCAGCCCGTTTCAACGGGCTTACTCCGGTCGTGGCTTAAGCCAAGAAAAAGGACGTTGAAACGCCCTCTCAATATTTGCCGCATTTATACCACGCCCTAAAGGACGTGGCTACGCAAGAAAAGCCTCGTGAACGAGGCTGAAATCGCAATCATCAGGCTTCGCCGATATCAATGCCCACAAATACACCCTTTAAAAGCCACTTCTTAAGGTTCTTGTCGCCGGCTGGGCAAGCCGTCCGTATCCACAGCTCGTCCTTATGAGAAACTGAGCGATCTTTGGGAATAAGCTTTATTACAACTCTTACATATCTGTTTGCTGAGTTCGTAAACCCAACTACCTCCCAACAATAGGGAATTTTTTGCTCTTTCCGCTTGTATCTAATGTCAGAGAGTGCCTCGGTAAGACGGTAGGCGCAAATGTCAGCATCTTTCTGACTTGAGATTTGACGCCGGTCGATGATGTGTCGTTGTTGACTCGCGCTTATAACTACTGTCCGGGTTGATGCTTCCAGTTTGATTGACCTCATCATGCTTTCATCGAGGACAATAATCACCCGATCTACAAGAGATTGAAGAGCGGCCATTTGTCGTCGCATGTGGGACGCGTTTTGGACAGCAATATGGTGCGAATTTACTTGATGCAGCCTCGCGCTATGATGAACCGCAACTTGATTCTGGACACGCATATGATGTTCTTACCACGAGCTGATCTCGCTGGTCTCAATCGAAACCTAGGCTGCCCTGATCGTCACTCGCCGCGACGATTCGTTGTGCCTGTTTGTACGTATCCACATTTGGCGGCAGATCGACGGTTTTGCCTGTCAATAGGCCTTCAACCGTTAGAATCTGCAAACGCGGATAATCCCGGTTCCAGCCGGGGGAGTGGTAAAAGC
>JANYIL010000030.1 GCA_025362075.1 Chloracidobacterium sp. | reverse complement strand
ATGACGAGGTCTTGTGCCGGGCGGCTGAAGTCGATGTCTTCCTGCAAGACCACGAGCGAAACTTCGCCGGTGGTTTCACTGCGCACGGTGACATCTACGCTCAGCGTTTGTTTATCAAACGGAAAGGCACTAGCGTCAATGGAAATAGAAAACTGCCCGGTTGTACGCTGCATCACCTCGACCCGGCCGCCGGGGAAAATGCGGAGGCTGGTCGACTGATACGACGGCGTTCCTTTGAGGTTGGTAAAGTCGACCGGAGCGACCCATACCTCTTTCATCTTCTGCTCAGCCTCCGACCCTCGGTACTCCTGAAAGCCGCGTGGGGTCGTTTCCGCGGCGTAGCGCAGGCGAGGGTCCTCCCAGCGGAGCCGCATATCGACGGTGCCGGTAAAGGTGCCTTCATTATCATCAAACGCAGTTACTCTTTGAAAGTCGATCCCCACCCGCACCGTCACCGGAAGCCCCTTACCCATAGGCAGCTTTGTCAGGTCTTGTGCCGGTGGCTGACCCGTTGGTTTAGCCGCAACGGGGTTACTGCCAACGGGCGGAGCGACGCTGGTCGGAGGCTGCTGCGCCGTGACCATTTGTGCTGCAAGGAATAAGAGCAACAAAATAGAGACTCTCATTCAGCCTCCTTATCTTTCGCTGCTCGGAGCTTTTCGTACTGCCGGGCAAGGCCCTTGAGCTCGTCACACAGCGTGTCGGACTCGGGGATCTCGCCGCTCTCGTCTTCAGTGGAGAGCGTCGCGAAATGGGAGGTGATGACTTCCAGCGGGCGCAACAGGGTTCCGCGAATGACGATAAGAATGACGCCGGCCAAAAGGACGATCGAGAAGAGCGCAATCAGAGCTTGCCAAACGAAAGACCGTCGCTCGGAAGAGCGAGAGGCGCTGAAATCGCTGGTGGCCGCCACCATTCCGATGACCTGCCCGGCGCCGTCTCGCAGAGGCGTGAGCACGACGCCGTAAGTCACTCCGAGGGCTTCGCGGGTATATTGAGTGTTCTCCGTGGCGCCGAGATCCTTGTCTGAAACGAGGGACTGAAAAACGGCGGCGCTGGTCGAATGAGAGCGGATGAATTTACCGACGCGATTCTGGTCGCTGAAGACGCCGGGGTCGATTCCCTTGGCAAATTCATGGAGCGATGCTTCGTCGATATAAAGGGCCATCTCAATGTTATAGGTGTTCTTCAAGTCATCAAGTACGTCGTCAAAGGCGATCCCAACTTCAAAGCTGCCGATGTGTTTATCCTTCGGATCATACATGGGGACCACGCCAAAGATAGCCGGGCCCGAGCGAGCAACGGCAAAGCCTTTGCGGGCGATCTGGTCGCGGTTCACGGCAACGACCATGGGCCGGAACTTGGCTAGGTCATCGCCAAAGTTCTCAGGATCATGCAGACGCAGGAACGAGGTCGCGGGCAGAGAGTGGAATTGGGCCTGATCGACGCCGTACTTATCCTTCTGCTCGGTGAACATTTTTGAATACTCGGCCAGAAGGCCGGCGCGATCCTGGGCGGCGAACAGCGAGCGGGTCCTCGGAAGATCGGCGATCATAGCGGCGCGGGCCATGGCACGATCTTCGGCGCCTTTGAGGCCGAATGCGACGATAGAATGCATGAGGGTCAATTGCTTCTCTTCAACAGATGAGATCATGTTGGTAAAGAGAAGGCTCGAGATGATTGAGGCCGCGACAACCACTAGAGCTATCGCGCCGATCAAGATCAACGGTGCGCTTCGACGAAACTTCATAGAAACTCCTTGGTTGATTAAGTAAAGGGACGAACCCGGAACAGTATTATTCGATTGAATTCAATTCAGTGGAATATGCGAATCACACGAGGTCGAATGATTCCCAACGCCATCTGAGCGTCTAAAACATGCATTGTACAGCATAACCGAGGCAACTGGGTTATCTGTCGTAAAATGGGCGGTCAGACCCACACATGGATTTGTGGTATAATTTCAAAAAAATCAGTTGTTTTTATTACATTTTAGTATTTCAGGAGATAATTTATGTCCGTCGATCTAGGTAAAATTCAGGAAATGTTGGGAGCTGATGCCGACTCGCTGCTGAGCCACGTTTCACACACTATCCCGAAAGAAAATATTCACGTCCCGGGCGGCGATTTTGTTGACCGCATCTGGACGAATTCCGACCGTAGCCCGAACGTGCTCCGCAGCCTTCAGACTTTAAACGACCACGGCCGGTTGAGCGGCACGGGTTATCTGTCGATTCTGCCGGTCGATCAGGGAATCGAGCACTCGGCCGGTGCGAGTTTTGCTCCGAATCCAATGTATTTCGACTCGGAAAATATAGTCAAACTCGCACTCGAGGGGGGATGCAACGCCGTCGCCTCCACTTACGGGGTTCTCGGCTCGGTCGCCCGCAAATACGCGCACAAGATACCGTTTATCGTAAAGATCAATCACAACGAGTTGCTGACATATCCAAATCAGTTTGACCAGGTGATGTTTGGCACTATCGAACAGGCAAAAAATATGGGTGCGGTCGCTGTGGGTGCAACGATCTATTTTGGCTCTGAGCAATCGACGCGGCAGATCACCGAGGTTGCTGAGGCCTTTGCCTATGCACACGAACTCGGCATGGCGACGATCCTCTGGTGCTATCTCCGCAATCCGGCGTTCAAAACGCCGCAGGGCGATATGCACACAGCAGCCGACCTCACCGGCCAGGCAAATCACCTCGGCGTCACGATCCAGGCCGACATCATCAAACAGAAACTGCCGACAACTAACGGCGGCTATAATATGCTCAATACCGAGAGCAGCTACGGAAAAACGGACAAGCGCATCTATACCGAATTGACGACCGATAACCCGATCGATCTCGTTCGTTATCAGGTTGCAAATTGTTACATGGGCCGCTGCGGGCTTATTAATTCGGGCGGCGAATCAAAAGGCGCAAGCGACATGGCCGATGCGGTCAGAACCGCAGTTATAAATAAACGCGGCGGCGGCACGGGTCTAATCTCAGGGCGCAAGGCATTCCAACGACCCATGGCCGAGGGCGTCGAGCTGTTAAACGCGATCCAGGACGTGTACCTGACAAAGGAAATAACGGTCGCCTAACTGATCGTTTGACGCAGGAACAGATTAGAATTGAGCCGGACTAATCTTCATTCGTCCGGCTTTTTCCAATTTTCACGGCCTGATAATTGCACTAATATGGACGCAGCCCGCCCCACAAAAGCCTGGAAATACGCCTTGATACCCATTGTCGTGATGACGATACTGGCCCTCTACCCGCAGTTTACCCTGTGGATCGGTAAAGACGGTTGGCAGGGGGCCTATTTTGTTTCGAACTACGACGAAGTCGCGTATTCGGCATACGTCAATTCTCTGATAGATGGTAAGCCGAGGCGCAACGATCCCTTTACGGGCGTCGACGACGCTGGTCAGGAATCACTTTACTCAATACAGTTCATTCCGGCCTACGCAATCGCTTTGCCGGCGAGATTACTCGGGGTATCTGCCTCCACGGCATTTATTTTGTTGATCGTCCCTACCGCCATCTTCTCGGCTTTGGCTCTGTTCTGGTTGATAAACGCCGTTACCGCGAACCCGTGGTTGGGGGCGAGCGGGACGCTGGTGATCCTCTGCTTTGGCACTGCCGCCGCCTTTCAGGGTGAGCTGCGATTTTGGGTCCAAGGCCGTGTGCTGGTCGATTTCCTTCCGTTTTTGCGGCGCTACCAACCTGGTTTTGCGTTCCCGATATTTTTCTTATTTTGCGGGTTGGTCTGGCGAGGTTTTAGCCAAACTAAACTGAAACGCTCTCTGACGTACTCTGTTGGTGCCGGCATTCTGTTTGTAGTTCTCGTATTTTCGTATTTTTACCTATGGACGGCGGCGGCGGCGTGGTTGGGTTGTTTAACTCTTCTAAATCTCGTCTGGAACGCCGAAAATCGGCCCCGCATCACCACTGGCAGCATCCTGATCGCAGTCTTTGGTGCAATAGCACTGGCACCGTATTTTATAATGCTCGCGAATCGGGCACCGCTTCTCGACAGCGTCCAGCTTCTGACAAACTCACACATGCCGGAGTTTGCATCGCCGTCGCTGTTGATCGGTTTGATCGTCGCCGCTGTGACGGGCTTTTTTTCGTATCGAAATATACTCAGCGTAAGAGACCCTAAGGTTCTTTTGGTGATCTCGTTCGCCCTTACTCCATTCATCCTCTTTAACCAGCAAGTGATAACGGGACGTTCGCTCCAACCGGTCCACTACGAGATATTTATCGCGAATTACCTGGTGCTGTTAGCCATAACCTTGCTGACCGGAATGGTCGTGAGATCCCAGACTCCGCGACCTACGGCATTCATATACGTCGCGGCCCTGGCGGCGATCTGGGGAATGATCGAGGTGACCGGATCAACCGGGCGGAACGCGGTTTTTGCGGGTATTCGCGACCAATCGATACCGGCGATCCAAATTGTGGACCAAAACAAAGCGCCGGATAAAACGCCCGTCGTTTTGGCGACAAATTTTATTACGTCGGATTTCATCCCGTCAGTTTCGTCCATTAGGCCTCTTTGGAATCCGCACACATCCTCGGCCGGGGGCGTGAGTATTGTTGAAAACAAGCGGCTCTTTTACCTTTATCTTTACTATTCCGGCTTTACCGGACGCGATCTCGACGAGGCACTGCGGAAAAATGTGTTTGAGGTGATCGCCGCTATATTCGGATCGGAACGGGCATTGCCCGCATTAGGGCAGGGCAACAAAATTACCGCTGACGAGATCAAGGCTGAGGTCAATAAATATGAAACTTTCGTCTCGTCATTTAACGCCGATGCCGCGGGCAACCCTATCCTGGACTACATCATTGTCCCCGAAAAAGCCGAGCCCAATTACGGCAACCTTGATAGATGGTATCAGCGGGACGCGGGCAAATCGGCGGGCTTGTTTAAGGTTTATAAGTTGACGCCAAAAATTTAAGCAAAACCCCCGCTACTTTTTCGAATAGCTTTTGTAAACCGTTTCAATCCAAATATCGGTTTTGATAAATCCAGAACCATACGCCTTGTATTTGTCGGGCAGACCGGCCTTTTTGAGTTCGTCGAGCGACTTTTTCTTTTTCATTCCGTCCTGAACGATCTTTGCCGTCTCGACGAGAGTATCGTGGTAATTCTCGAGGTCCTGGACCGTCGAGAGCGGGCCGTGGCCGGGGATGAGTTTGGTGTCGGACGGTATCTTGGCCAAGATTGAGGCAACATTATTTATCATTCCCTGGACGCTGCCGCCACTGTCGAGATCGACGAACGGGAAACGGCCGGCGAAAAAGTCATCACCCATGTGAACGACATTCGCCTTTGCGAAAAAGATGACCGAGTCGCCGTCGGTATGGCCGCTAGGATAGTGAACCGCCTTAATGTCGTCGCCGTCAAAATGGAGCGAAATGCTTTCGTCATACGTCATCATCGGCCACGCAAACGACGGATAAGGCTGGACGGTCTCGCCGAGGATGGTATTTACCTGCGACAACCGCTTTCGGACATTTGTCTGCGCGATAATTATCGATTCTTTGCCAAAGCTCTGATTGCCCTCGGTATGATCCGCATGCCAATGGGTGTTTAAGATAAACTTAGGAAACGGCGAACCGAGTTCCTTAAGGGCGTCGCGGAGCTTTGCGCTGACGTTTTTGTAGTCGTCGTCAATGATTAGAATCCCGTCGTCTCCCGCGATGGCCCCAACATTGCCGCCACGACCCTGCAGCATATAGACGTTGCCGGATACCTTAGTAACCTTAATGGTCACTTCCTGCTGGTTTTCAAAGTGGCTGGCATCCCAGTGCCCAAACACCGCCGAAACAAATAGGCCGACAATCAATAGACTCGTAAATATTCGTTGCATTTTTCCCCTCCAGACGTAAAGTTGTAAAAAATCATACCAGATTATCTCGCATCCCATAGCGGTTCTAAGATTATTTGCCCACGAAACACACAAAAGGCACGAACTTGATTTTTGGGCTTCCTTCTTTTGTGCTTTTCGTGTATTTCGTCGGCATATTCTTAAAAAAATTTCCCTCTTCCGATCTGATAAACACCTGTGAGAAAAGGGTTTGAAGCTCGTTCTTGCCCGACCGTCGTTTCGGGCCCATGACCGGAATACACCGTAAAATCGTCGTCGAGCGAGAGGATATTGTCGGTGATCGAATCGATCAATTGCTCGTAATTTCCGCCCGGCAGATCGGTTCTTCCGATCGACCCAAGAAATAGACAATCGCCGACAAAAACCTTTCTTTCGGTTTCTTCGGCAAGCACGACATGCCCCTTTGTATGCCCCGGGCAATGCCTGATCGAAAACCGCAAATTCCCGACCTCGTAAATTTCACCGTGTTCCCAGTTGCGCGTCAATTGTGGCGGATCTTCGTAATCAAACCCAAGCGCCGCCATTTGAGCGGGAGGGATGCCCATAAAAAGCGGCTGCTGCGGCAGTCCGTAATAAAGGTCTTCGTCATCTTTGTGCAGGAGAATTTCAGCATTGGGAAAAGCACGTGCCAGATCAGTCGCGCCGCCGACATGATCGAGATGACCATGCGTCAACGTGATCGCCTGTAATTCGAGACCGTTGCTATTGATAAAATTGACCAACTCGTCCGACTGCGTGCCCGGATCGATACAGATCGCTTTGCGTGTGGTCTCACAAGCGACAACGCGAGTATTTTGTTGAAAGGCCGTTAATTCAAATTTCTCAATTATCATTGCTCTGTTTGGGAAAAGCTTCCTGTCGCCAACGGCGACAAATACTAAAGCCTAGTGTAGCAACAAAGTAATTTTGGTGCGTTACAGGGCAAGATAGTATAATATAGCTATCTTGCCATGAGACAACTAATAATAAAACTTACAACGGAGGAAGTGAAACTTCTAAAGGAATTCAAGGAAGGAGAG
>JANYIL010000079.1 GCA_025362075.1 Chloracidobacterium sp. | reverse complement strand
GAATCGATCAAGTTAGGACAAAAAGACTTGATCGTCGAGACCGGCAAGGTTGCCAAGCAGGCCGATGGTTCGGTCGTTATCCGTTATGGCGACACGATGCTGCTGGTCGCCGCCGTTAGTGCCCGCACAGCTAAAGAAGGGCTCGATTTTTTCCCGCTCACGGTCGAATACCGTGAAAATTCATTTGCCGCAGGCCGTATTCCCGGAAATTATTTCCGCCGCGAAGGCCGCCCGGGTGAAAAAGAGATTTTGACCTGCCGCATGATCGACCGCCCGGTGCGGCCGCTCTTTGCTGATGGTTACAGATTCGAAACGCAGATCGTCGCTTCGGTCATCTCGTCCGACGCGGAAAATGATCCGGACGTGATCGCTATAACGGGTGCGTCGTGTGCACTTTACCTCTCGGACATTCCGTTCAACAACCCTATCGGCGGAGTCCGCATCGGCCTGATCGACGGTAAATACCTGATCAACCCGACCTTTGACGAACGCCGCGAATCTGAGCTGAGCCTTGTCGTTGCTGGTACCGAAGAAGCGATCTGCATGGTCGAATGCGAAGCTAAGGAGGTCAGTGAGACCATCATGGTCGAGGCCCTGATGCTTGCTCACCGCGAGATCAAACGTCTCTGCCTGTGGCAGAAAGAGCTTGGAAAGGCCTTGAATATCACCAAGCGTGAATTCAACGTCCCTGCTCTCGACGTACACATAGTCGCCGATGTCGAAAAGACCTGGACGGACAAGCTCCGTACGGCCCTCGATTCGACCGGACGCGAAAAGATCGAGGTCTATGCCGGGCTCGACGCTCTTAAGAAAGAGGTTGTCGAAAGCTATCCCGAGGATGATCCGGGTGCACGCGGAACGGCGAGCGAGGCTTTTGGCAAGCTCAAGGAAAAGATCTTCCGCGAGGACATGCTTACGAACAAGCGTCGTCCCGACGGACGTAAATTCTCTGAGATCCGCCCGATCACATGCGAGGTTGGCTGGCTGCCGCGTGTACACGGCTCAGCCCTGTTTACGCGTGGCGAGACGCAGGCGATGGTTAATACGACGCTCGGCACGAAACAGGACGGGCAGTTCATGGACGACCTGGAGAAAGGTACGATCGATCGCCGGTTCATGCTGCACTATAATTTCCCGCCGTATTCGGTCGGAGAAACGGGTCGTTTCGGCAGTACATCGCGTCGCGAGACCGGCCACGGTAACCTCGCCCGTCGGGCAATCGAAGCCGTTCTGCCGGACGACGCCGATTTCCCATACACGCTCCGCATCGTCTCCGACATTACGGAATCAAACGGTTCGTCGTCGATGGCCACGGTCTGCGGCGGCATCCTGAGCCTGATGGACGCCGGTGTTCCGATCAAAAAGCCGGTCGCCGGTGTTGCGATGGGCCTCGTGATGGAGGGCAACCGCTACGCGATCCTGTCCGACATTGCCGGTGCCGAAGATCACTACGGCGATATGGACTTTAAGGTGACCGGAACGGCTGACGGCATCACGGCGTTGCAGATGGACATCAAGGTCGACGGCATCAATGCCATGATCCTGCAGGAGGCTCTGGAACAGGCCAGGAAGGGACGTCTCCACATCCTCGACATCATGGCGAAGACGATCGAGAAGCCGCGTGAGGACATATCTGAGTTTGCGCCGCGTATAATCACGATGATGATCAATCCGGAAAAGATCCGCGATGTTATCGGTAAGGGCGGTTCGGTGATCCGTGCTATGACGGAAGAAACGGGTGCCAAGATCGATATTTCCGACGACGGAACGATCCTGATCGCGACCGCAGACGGCGAAGCTGCTCAAGAGGTTATTGCCCGCATCAAGGCGATCACCGCCGAGGCCGAGATCGGCGAGACGTACATGGGTACGGTTTCGCGGATCGTCGATTTCGGCGCTTTCGTCGAGATCATGCCCGGCCTCGACGGTCTGCTGCACATCTCCGAGATCTCGGACCGCCGCGTCAAAGACGTCCGCGACGAGCTCAAGGAAGGCCAGCAGATTCTCGTAAAATGCATCGGCAAAGAGGGTAATAAGATCAAGTTGTCCCGAAAGGCGATCTTGGCGGAGGAAAAGTCCAAATCGGCGCCTGAGGATGAATGAAAGCCTATTGCTAACCGCGAATACATTCTGGAGAAGAGGTCGTCCCGAATAGGGCGACCTCTTTTGAATTGCCTCCGACCGACCATTTCGATTCCTGTCGCCGAAGGTGACGAAGATAATAGCCTGGGGTGAAGGCCTTGCCGGAACCCCAGGAAAAGTAGAGACGTATATTAGCTCGCTGTAGGCGAGCAACGACCTGCGCACCGGATTGTTCGATCCCTTCAGGTCGGTTTCGTCCCGTTCGATCCAACCTGGGGTTCCACTCGCAAAGCCTCGCTGCACCCCAGGCTATTATCTTCGTCACCTTCGGCGACAGGAATTTTACTGGAAGGATTCAAATTCAAAATCATTGGTCGGACGTGAATGAATTGCTTTTACGAATCCGAACAATCGCTCTTGTCGAAATCATATTGCGGTAAATGCAGTTTGGGCGTAAAATTGCGGAGATTGCCCTTTGCTTATGTTACGGAGCATATTTACATCTACCTTTTTGATCGTGGTGATTCTGGCCGGGTTTGCCGAGGCGCAGACGGGGCGGCAGTTGATACAGACGGGCGGCGATGGACAGAAGCGGATTGCTCTGGTGATAGGGAATGGGGCCTATCAACACGCAGGCACGCTGCCTAATCCGTCGAACGATGCGACGGCCGTTGCAAAGGCCCTGCGGGGGCTTGGGTTTGAGGTGATCGGCGGTGAAAAAGACGGCATCAATCTGACGCAGGAGAGGATGGAGTCGCTGATCGTCGAGTTTGGCGCGAGGCTCGCGGCGACCAAGGGCGTCGGGCTGTTTTACTATGCCGGGCACGGCGTACAATCAGGCGGGGTCAATTACCTTATACCGGTCGATGCCGACATACCGGACGAATCGCGGATCAAGTACAAGGCCGTTTCACTCGGTTATGTGCTCGACGAGATGGCGACGGCGAGAAATGATTTTAACCTCGTCATTCTCGACGCCTGTCGCAACAACCCCTTTGCCCGAAGCTGGCGGTCTAACCGCGACATCGGCGACAACAAAGGTTTGGTAAACAGCAACCCGCCACGCGGCACCCTCGTTTTATACGCTACCGAACCCGGGAGCGTCTCAAGCGACGGCGCCGGATCAAACAGCCCATTCACCACCGCCTTTCTCAAACAGATAAACACGCCAAACCTCGAACTCGACCCGCTCATCAAGGCCGTCGCCCGCGATGTCCAGACCGCCACAAAACAAAAGCAATCGCCGTGGAAGGAGGGGCTGTATTCGGGCGATTTTTATTTCAAGCTGACGACGCAGTCCGAAACCACAGTCACAAGCCAGATCGTTTCAGTTCCCAAGCCAACGCCATTGCCGACGCCGACGCCCGTCGCGGCCATCCAGGGCATAAACGTCGAGGAGTCGTATTGGCAGATCATAAGCAATAGCAACACGCAATCGGGTTACGAGAATTATCTTGCCGAATATCCAAAAGGCAAACATGCGACTGAAGC
The DNA here is from genome assembly GCA_025362075.1 of Chloracidobacterium sp. Lineage (GTDB taxonomy): Bacteria > Acidobacteriota > Blastocatellia > Pyrinomonadales > Pyrinomonadaceae > OLB17. The sequence goes on along the minus strand of JANYIL010000079.1, from coordinate 44,192 downwards.
AAATGATCGCATCGGCAAATTCAAACAAGACGAGATCGAGCGACAGAAAGCCGTCGAGCGGTCAAAATGGCATGAAGCCGAAAGGCTGAACACTACTGAATCCTACAATTCCTATCTGGCCGCGTTTCCCAAAGGTGAATTTGCCACGTCTGCACGTTCTGGCCTCAAAGAAATTGAAACGAAAGCCGATCAGACAAAATGGGACGAAGTTCAGCTCCTCAATCGAAAGAGCGCATTTCAGTCTTATCTATCTGCATACCCGAATGGCAAGTACACGGCGAATGCGCGACAAAAGATCAATGACTTCGACGACGAAGAGGCCAGAATAATTAAGGAACAGCAAAAGGCGACGGACTTGGCCAAATGGCAGGAAGCGGAGCAACTAAAGACAATCGCTGGATACGATGCCTACCTTGCCGCTTATCCAAAAGGTGACTACGCCAGCCTCGCACGCCTACGCCTAGACGGCTTGGGGAAGAAAGCGACTGCGACAAATGCAGCTAGCTCGAAACCGCCTGACACAACCGCGGAACCCAATAAGGGCATCACGCCCGCTCCTGACGCAGAGATCGCGATCATCGAATTGGAGGATTCGTTGACCTACGGTTCGATAAAGATCGAGCTCTACTCTAAGATCGCTCCAAAGATGGTGCAGCGGTTCAAAGAACTAGCAAGAGATGGAACCTATAGTAGGGTAACGTTCCACCGGGTAAATAATTCTGTAGTTCAGAGTGGTGATCCGCGCACGAAAGACAGCGATCCGTTGAATGATGGGATGGGCAAGTCAACGCGCCCCGACTTGCCGGCTGAGTTCTCTGATGTTCCATTCGAGGACGGCATCGTCGGTGCTGCGCGGAACATGAACGTGAACTCCGCCAATTCTCAGTTCTTTATTATGCTAAAGCGTGAACGTGGGTTAGACACCCACTTTACGGTATTTGGGAAAGTCATCGAAGGAATGAACAACCTTCGCATAATGGCTGTCCAGCCAAACCAGGGTGAAAGACCGACCAACCCAATTCGAATAAAGCGTATAATGATTGTCCAACAGAATCCGTAATCTGAAGCGATAACGATGGGCTAAGACCGAGTGAATTTGTTATAGCATTACCGCGCGTGTTTTTGTTGACGGGTTAGAGCCAAGTAGAGCCAAGGGGCAAGAGCCAAATGTCAGGCCAGTGATTTTGACGATTTCGGTTGATGGCGCCTCTGGAGCGGTCGGAGTCTGTTGCAAAATCGTCAATGTCGCAGGCCTTGACCCCGAATTTCTTTCTGTTTGTAGTTTGCCGAGCGGAAAAGCTATGCTTTTCCGGCAGGATTAATAAAATAGTCTCGCGGCTATGCCGCCGTTTTCGGCGGCGGAGCCGCCTGGGTCATTTAGGGGAACTGCTTGGAAAAGCAGAGCTTTTCCGCTCGGCGAGGGAACCGCTCGGCGAGGGAACCGCTCGGCGAAAAAACCGCTTGGCAACATTCCACATTATGTTCCGAATATCACGATCGACTCCGGCATATTATTTCACATCAGTTGCCCACCACCGGCTGGAGATATTTCGCACCGACAAGCTAAAACAGATAATATGCGATGCTTATGCCGAGGCGAGGGAAAATCACGGGATTCTCATACTTGCCTATGTGATAATGCGCGAACATCTGCACGCTCTTGTTTATTCGGAGCGGGAGTTGAGCGAGGTTCTAAGGCTATTGAATGGCATCTCGGCGCGGCGGGTTATTCAGTATTTAAAGGCCAATAATTTTACCGAGTCGTTGTTTAAGCTCCGAGGCTCGATCCGGGGAAGGAATCACCAACATTCTGTTTGGCATCATCATTCGGATTCGCTTGAGATATTTGGCGAGGAAACGTTTCGGCAGAAGGTCGAGTATATCCATATGAATCCGGTGAAGGCGGGGTTTGTGAGTGAGGCAAAGGATTATCTTTACTCGAGCGTTAGGCTTTGGGACGGTGAGGCTCGACCTGATGAGCCGCTGGCGACCGATCTGTCTCAGATCAAATGGTGGTAGGGGGCGGCGGAGCCGCCGGGAATCTTAAGGGGGCGGCCGGAAAAGCATAGCTTTTCCGCTTGGCAAGATGAGTCAGGAAGAGTATGTGGTTTCGCTCGGCGAGGCAAAGCGCTCGGTTAGGATTAGGGTTGATCCTTAATTCGCCGAGCGGAAAAGCTATGCTTTTCCGGCATGATTAAGAAATGGTATCGCGGCTATGCCGCTGGTTTTGGCGGCATAGCCGCGTAGATCATTAGAATGGCTTCGGAAAAGCACAGCTTTTCCGCTCGGCGAACAGGCGGAGCTAAACCCGACTTTTTGATCGAAGGTGATAGTATAGGTTGAAGACGTATGAGCGTATGCCCGAGAATAGATACTCGTCTCCCGCTGAATACTTATTGATGGAGCGGGTCTCGCCTGTCAAGCATGAGTATTTTAATGGTGAGATATTCCAGATGGCCGGCACTAGCGAGGAGCACTCGGCGATCTCGATGAATATTGCCGCCTCTTTGCATCTCCAATTCAGGGGTCGGCCGTGCAAATCCTACCAATCGGATCTGCGCGTCTATATTCCGGCCACGGGGCTTTACACGTACCCGGATGTCGTCGCCGTATGCGGTGAGCCGCGGATGGCGGATGAACATCTCGATAGCCTGTTGAACCCGGTCCTGATCGTCGAAGTCCTTTCTCCGTCTACGCAGGACTATGATAAGGGTGCAAAATTCGAACATTACAGGACGATCGAATCGCTGCAAGAATATCTACTCGTCTGGCAGGATAAGAAGCGTGTCACGAGATATACAAAGGCAAATGACGGAAGCTGGGTGCTGACTGATTTTATCGGCGGAAACGCGGTAATTGAGCTAACCTCGGTGGAATGCACCCTCTCGATCGACGATATATACGACAAGGTTACAATTAAATAACGCCATCGAGCCTTTATCCCTCACTGGAAATTCAAAAAAAATTAAGGAAAAACAGTCCGGTTATCACTATCTTGTGATAGCCGGTTTTCTTTATTCCGGTAATTGAAAACAAATCGATAGAAAAATTGAAAATTTATGGAAAGATGCGGGTATTAGGTGTCTTTTCCTGTTGAATTAACGAAATTGGTTTATTTTGGCCCCGGCAAAGCTAAATTTACGAGTAAATATCTGCTTTTATCCGGGAGTGCCCCAAATAATCAGTTTGATCAGTGGAGTGCCATCCGAACAGTGAAAACCTGTAAGTTTTCACCGTAAAACCGTTAGTCAGGTTACAGACATGAAAAATATTAACTTTAGAGTATTACTCTCGGCCATCTGCGTCGCATCCGTTTTGGCGGGCTTTACGGGCGTCAACGCGGGACCTGTTCGTTTTAATCAGGTCGTAACGATCCTTGATGCAAAGCCGGGCAGGGCGGACACGGCAATAGTAGGGAGCGACGATGACGACAAGAAGAAATCCGAGGGCCAAACGCGTCAGGATAACCGTGTCATCACCGAGACCAGGAGCGAGATAGTCGAGGACGACGCATGCGATTGTGTTGAGCCGACCCACCGCGGATTCCCAAAATGGGTATTGCTCGGGTTAGCGGCGATCCCGATCGCCTTTATCCTGATCCGTCATAAGGAAACGCCGACGCCGACGGCCACGGTGCCTAATATGTCACCTACGCCGCCGATATCGCCGACGCCGACGCCGCCGATATCGCCGACCCCGACACCGCCGATGTCGCCGACCCCGACGCCGCCGCAGCCCGTGCCGGAGCCTGTGACGATACTGCTCTTTGGAACGGGGCTGGCGTCGATAGGCATGGCCGCCCGCCGCAAGTTTGGCAAGAAGGGCGAACGCAAGGATGAAAAAGACGGCGAATAGAGTTATGATGGCCAAAAGCGTCGCGGGTTTATCGGCGGCGCTGCCATCGTGATCTTCGGATTAAAGATCGGGCGGAACGAGTGCTTTCGCCAAAAAGAGGACGATAAAATGCGAGTAATAAGAAACAACTTTCTATTTGTGCTGGGCGTTGCCCTGACCCTCGGGATTTCGACGGCCTTTGCAAACGGCGTCGACACAAAACACCCCAAGGACACGGGAACCCTGACAGTACGCACGACACCGGCCCCCTACGCCGTCAAGATCGACGGCCAGTACGCGGGCATGAGCGGCGTCAATGACCCGGCCGTGTTTTACCTCGCCCCGGGCATTCACAAAGTCGAAGTTGCGGGGCCGAACGGCACCGCCTTTACAAGAGAGATCGAGATCAGGCGTAATCTCAAACACTGCATCTGCCTTAAGCTCGTCGAGGAAACGACGACGCGGGCGTGTCCGTACAATTTTCACCTTGACGGGCCGGGACGTGTGCAGGAAGGCGACCTTATTACATTCGCGGCGATCAATTCGGGTACGGCGCCGATCCCTATTCGCTATGCGTGGCGGGTCAGCCCGGGCCGCATCACGAGCGGTCTCGGAACGCCGTCGATCACGGTCGATACGACCGGCATGGCCGGACAGACGATCAACGCCGACCTTGACGTCAACGACGACGTTTACGACAGCAAGTGCCGGCAGACCATCTCGGTCCCGACCGATGTTACGCCGCTGCCGAAACCGGAGCCGCCTAAGGGGTTCAAATGCGACGAGTTTGCGTCGAAATCCCCCGACGACGACAAGGGCCGCCTCGACAACTGCGTGATTCAGGTGCAGAACACGCCCGACGCACAGCTCTACGTCATCATCTATCCGGGAACGGACAAGATCAGCATGACCCGCAACACATACGACCGACTGTCCAAACGGGCCCTCGACTATATGGTCAAGACCCGCGGCCTCGACCCGCGACGCATCCAAATCGTCAGGGGCAGCAACCGGGCACGGACATCCTATGAGATCTGGGTCATCCCGCCGGGTGCTCAGCCGCCGGTAATCCAATAGTTTCCAAGCAAACTAAACTTGCGGGGACGAGCTTTCGGGCTCGTCCTTTTTTTTCCCATTTTTGACAACCATAGAGTATTAGACGTATGATGTGTATAGAAAGTGAGGTTTATACACATGCGGACGAATATCGAGATTAACGACAGACTAATGAAAGAGGCTCTTAAATTTACGGGACTCAAGACAAAACGCGAGGCAGTGGAATTGGCGCTGGAAACATTAGTGCGAATAAAGCGACAGTCCGAGGTAAAGAAACTGAGGGGAATGTTTAAGTGGGAAGGTGATCTCGAAGCTATGAGACTCGACAAATGATTTTAGTGGATTCGAGTGTTTGGATCGATTATCTGAACGATTTAGACACACCTCAAACTCTAAAGCTAGACGCTATCCTAACGGTCGAACGTGTGGGTATTGGTGACCTGATTATGGTCGAGGTCCTGCAAGGTTCGCCCAGCCAAAAATACTTCAACGCTGCGCTGCGTATCTTTAGTCGGTTAAATTTTGTAGTTCTCGGCGGTCATGACGTGGCTATCGAATCGGCGCGCAATTATATTGCACTTCGATCAAAAGGAATTACGATCCGGAAAACTATTGATGCGATCATCGCAACATGCTGCATCATGAATGGCTATGGGCTTTTACACAACGATCGCGATTTTCTGCCTTTCGAAAAACATTTAGGTCTGAGATGCGTCATCTGACGCTGACAAGATTATTTAATTTCCCCCGGCCGGTACCGCAAAAGCGCTTGAGAGTTAACATCGGTCTCGGTAAACGCAACTTTCTTGAGCTCACCTTTAGCAAACATCTCTGCCTGATCGGAAAACCACGGCGATTCCGGTCGGCGGCTTTCCCCATAGGCCAGCACCGAATACGCGCGTGGCGTGTCGGCAAATTCGATGGCGAGGATCCAGCCGTCACCGGAATTTGCGGAGAGCTTGCCATCCGCATCGCGTGCAAATGTGAGGATGCGAAAGCACCCGAGGTCATTGCCGCAGCCGCCTACTGGCACGTCAACCTTGCCGCGGCGCACGCGGTGGATGTCGCCCCACGCGACATCCCAGCTTCCGAATCGGCGTGCGGTCTCGGCGACCGCCCAGGTAAAGGACTCGACGGCTCGCTGTTTGTCGGTGAGGTCGCTCGGCGTTTTTAGCGGATCGGACGCGCTCCAGACGCGGGCATAGCGTTTTTCATCGGGTAATATTGTTCTTTCAGGAGGTCGTATGCCCGAATAGTGGGTCCACCAGACCTCAAAAAGAGCCGCGCCTTTGCTGTCCGGGGCTGCGGTATTGTTCCACTTCTCCAATAGGGCGATAGCGGACGCAACGTCGCCGGTTGGGTTCGACGCCTTGACGGCGGCGATGAGATCGGGCTTTACGCGGTCGGGGAGCAGCATCCGGTAGCTGTGTTTTAGCTGAACGACATCCTCAAGACTGAGCTTATTGTCGCCGCCGACAAGCTCGATGGCGAGCTGGCTGCGGAGCGATAGGGCGGGCTTTTCGAAATTCGGGTACGCATCCTTGAGGTCAATCGGCGTCCGGACGTTTGTGAAATGCGGTGAATTGTTCTCGTTATGCACATAGCCGCCCGGCGGGTTGAGCACCTGGGGCAGTGAGTCAAATGGGACATACCGCGTCCAGACATCGCGCGTTCCGTGAGCGGCGACGGCGGTCAAATCATCGCTCGGCGGATGAGGCAGCAGCGGGAGCGATGCGTTCCAAACGAAGAAGATGTTTCCGGCCTTGTCCGCGTATGTAAAATTTGAGGTGACCCTTGCTCGCATCCGCATCGCGTCCTTCCATTCGGCAAGCGTCGTCGCTCTCATCATGTGCAGGAATTGCTCGCCAGCGCGGAATTCTCCATCGCCGGCAAACTTGATGATGTATATTTTTCCACCGGCACGATAGATGACCGGGCCGAGCGGCGAAACCCACGTTTCGCGGGTTTCGGTCGAAAGCCCCTCGCCATTACGAAAGGTGACCGTTTGCAGCTCACGCTTAAGCGGCAGCGAAGCACCATCGAAAAGGTAATGATCAACCGCCGCCGGATCAACATCAAGCGCATATATCTCGTCCAGGTCCTGATGGTTATTCGTCGTTGACCAGCCCAGGTTTCGATTAAAACCGCCGATCACATCAAACGGCCCGCCGATCCGAAAATCGCCGTAAAAATCGACGACGCCCGGAACGGTCATGTGGGCCTCGTAATAACCGGCTGTCCATGTCAGGTGCGGGTTGCGCAGAAGGATCGCTTTGCCGGATTTTGTCCGGCTCGGGGCAAATGCCCAGGCGTTTGAGCCGTCGTCGGGTTCCCGTTCGTCGCCTTCGTTATTGCTGTTTACGACGGGCTGTCTGTCGGGCTTCGTGGGCGGGTTGATCTTGTTTAAAAAGGCCCGGATCTTGGCTGTTGGTGGTCCGATGATGTCGAGTGCCGCAACGTCGTAACCGGTAAAATCAGACGGCATATGAGCGGGAAATTCGCCCGAATGCAGCTCGACATAGCGGTTAATGCCGTCCGCGAAACCCTCGTAAATATCCCGCGTTTCCTGATCGAGCAGGTGATATTTCTGGATCGCCATCTCCCGGTCCCGCAGAGCGGCAAAGTCCGATTCGATTTTGTCGTGCCCGTACAGCCAAGCCGACCGGCCGCTGGCCCCAAGCAGCCGCATCGCGGTCAACGTCCCATAATCCTCGGACTGCAGCCACGACAGAGCGTACCCGGCGGCACGTAAATTCTGTGCCCGGATATGCGGCACGCCATGCTCGGTCCGCACTATCTCGACCTGACGCCAAAGCTCGCGGCCCTGTATCCGATCGGCCACCGTCGTTTTTGTTTCCTGAGCAAAAATGCCGGGAGCGAGCAGGCAAACAATCCCCGCCGCAGACAAACTACCCGAGTAAGCCACCTTTCGAAACATCTTCATCGTTACTTTCATAGCCGACACATTTTCCGTTATTCCGCGTAAGTTGTAAAATCTAGGTTTTAACTCGGAACTCGAAATTGATTTTTATGCCTGCACCAAATATAGAAACTATCGTCTCTCTCTCAAAACGTCGCGGATTTGTCTTTCCGGCTTCGGACATCTACGGCGGGCTTGGTTCGTCGTGGGATTACGGCCAGCTCGGCGTTGAGCTTGCAAATAATATCAAACGAAGTTGGTGGAACTGGCTCGTCTACGAACGCGATGATATCGAGGGGTTGGATTCGTCGATCATTCAGAACCGGCTCGTCTGGCACTATTCCGGTCACGAAGACACGTTCATTGATCCTCTGGTCGATTGTAGGAAATGTCATTCTCGATTTCGAGAAGACAAATTACTCGCAGAGTTTGGTTCGACTAAGAGTACGACCCAAATAATCTATCCTGACAGCATTGGGGATAACAGTGGCCGTTCAAATCGTCTTCAAGAACAGCAAATACCCTGTCCCAACTGCGGAGAAATTGACTGGACGGAATCGCGACCGTTTAACCTTATGTTTCGAACAACGGTCGGAGCTGTTTCGAGTGACGAGGATGAAAAAGCGTTAGCCTATCTCCGGCCGGAAACGGCGCAAGGAATTTTTATTAATTTCAAGAACGTTCTCGACACGTCGCGGCGAAAGCTGCCATTCGGCATTGCGCAGATCGGCAAGGCGTTTCGCAATGAGGTGACGCCGGGTAACTTTATCTTTCGCACACGCGAATTCGAGCAGATGGAGATGGAATATTTCTGCCGTGCCGAGGACGCTCCTAAACTGCATCAGGAATGGATCGACGGATTTCAGGCATGGCTCGGAACGCTTGGCATCTTGCCCGAAAATCTCAGCCTCTACGAACAGCAGCCGCACGAACTCGCCCATTACGCCGAGCGCACCGTCGATATAATGTACCGCTTTTTCCCAGAACGCGAGGACGAGTCGAAACAGTGGGACGAGCTGATGGGGATCGCGAATCGTAAGGATTTTGACCTCAAAGCCCACTCGAAAAAGCCCGAAAATGAAGAAGGTAAACGAATCAATCCCGATACCACCGAAGACCTTTCGTATTTCGACCCGGCGACAAACGAGCGTTTTTACCCCTATGTCATCGAACCGGCCATCGGCGTCAACCGCACGCTCCTCGCCGTCATGATGGACGCCTACACCGAAAAAACCAACGACAAAGGCGAGGTCCGCGTAATTCTAAAACTCAAACCGTCACTCGCCCCGATCAAGGTCGCCGTTTTGCCGCTCGCCAAAAACAATGAGGGCATTGTAACCCTCGCCAAACGTCTCAAACACGACCTCCAGCCGTCAATGCGAACCGTCTACGACGACACCGGCGGCATCGGCAAACTCTACGCGAGACAAGACGAGATCGGCACCCCATTCTGCGTCACCGTCGACCACGAATCCCTCGAAGACGACGCCGTCACCGTCCGCGACCGCGATACGTGGGAACAGGAACGCGTGAAAATCGATGATCTTAAGGAATATTTGCTGAAGCGGTTGGTTTAGCGTGTAGTTGGGTAGACTCGTTTACGAGGCTTTCCCGTAGGGCAAATAGCCACGTGCTTTAGCACGTGGGTAGGTTTGTATAAGTTTGGAAGGGCGTTTTAACGTCCTTCATATACTTCGTGCACTATTCGCTAAAGCGGGAATTTGGTAAGGACATTAAAACGCCCTTAGGAATTCTTTCGGCCCTACCACGTCGTAAACGGCGTGGCTATATGCCGCGAAACGCGGTAAGACGGCTGAAGCCGCCTGAGGGAGCGGTGCCAACGCCATATTTTTAGGCCACGGTGCAAACTGTGATATTGAGTCTTTAAACTTTTCCAGTAGCACCAAGAATTCCGGTTCTTGAGTTTTGATATAAATACTTTTCGTCGGAATCCTTTCCATTAAATCCCGCCATGCAGTCTTTCCATTTCTTCGCGTGTCGCATTGCCAGATTCTCAGCCATACATGCCGTCAAATCTGGGGTCACGATTGGCTTCCAGATACTCTTCACGGCCCGGGAAGTCGTAGCTATCGGCTATCGCGTTGGTGCATAATGCAAGACTTTCTCTAAAGGGCGAGCGGTGCTGGCTGGTACACTAAAGCGATGACCCAATTTCCTGGAATAATTAAGCAAATTGCGATTGCGGCGCAATCCACCGGCGGGCGGGCGATGCTCAATGGAGGCTGCGTTCGCGACGAATTGATGGGCGTCGAGCCAAAGGATTGGGATGTCGAGGTCTATGGCGTCGAACCGGCGAAATTGCTGGAGATTGTTGGTCGATTTGGCGAGGTGAGAAATGTTGGCGAGGCGTTTGCGGTTTATAAGATCGGTGACCTGGATGTTTCGATACCGCGTCGCGAGCGAAAGGTAGGGCCCGGGCATCGCGGATTTGCCATTGAGGGCGATCCGAGGATGTCTTTTGAAGAGGCGTGCAGTCGGCGGGATTTTACGGTCAACGCGATTCTCAAAGACCCTCTGACCGGCGAGGTCGTTGATCCATTTGACGGGCAGGGCGATATCGGGCGGAAACTCTTGCGCATGGTTTCGCGCCAGACGTTTGCGGAAGATTCGCTTCGCGTTTTGCGTGGGGCCCAGTTTGCCGCACGATTTGAATTCGATATTGAGGCTGAAACGGTTGAGCTTTGCAAAACGATCGACGTTACCGATCTGCCGAAAGAACGCATTTGGGGCGAGTTCGAAAAGTTGCTTCTCAAACCAGCAAGACCGTCAATCGGGTTGAAATGGCTGTATGATCTGGGTGTAGTCTCTCAATTGTTTCCCGAGATGCAGTCTCTGGTCGGCGTTCCGCAGGAGCCGGAATGGCATCCTGAGGGAGATGTCGATGTCCATACACTGATGGTCGTGGACGAGGCCCGCAAGCTTATCGACGAGCTCGACTATCCGCGGCAGGTTGCGGTGATGCTCGGCGCTCTGGCACACGATTTTGGCAAGCCTCCAACAACCGAATTCGTTGACGGTCGCACGCGTTCGCGCGGCCACGACGAAGCGGGCGTCGAGCCAACCCTGTCGTTCCTGGATCGGCTAGGCATCTTCACTCTCGACGGCTATGACGTGCGCGGCCAGGTCGTCCAGCTTGTTCGATATCATCTAAAACCCGGTGAGTATTATAAGGCCAAATCAGCCGTTGGCGACGGAGCCTTCCGCCGCTTGGCGCGAAAGGTCGAGCCCGGTCTGCTGTATCGCGTTGCCAAGGCCGACAGCCTCGGGCGAAACCCCGATTGGCTGCCAAAAGAGAAATGGTTCGGTTCCGAAGCTCAGGAATGGTTCTTTGAAAAAGTGGGTGAGCTACAGGTCGAGAAAAGTGCTCCTGAGCCGATCTTGATGGGCCGCCATCTGATCGAACTTGGCCTCACCCCGTCACCACAATTCAAGCATATCCTCGATGCGGTTTATGAGATGCAGCTTGACGGAAAGATCGTCGATCTTGAGGCCGCACTTATCGAGGCCAGCTTGATGATCGAATAGACAGGGTGCCATTGTGAAAGGTGATCCAAACGCTGACGACCGCAAAAAACAGCGTGAACATCCCGTACCCGCCGGTGCCCAGAAACAATGTGAAATGTCCGCTCTGGATAGCATATAACGTGGAGGTGAAAAGCAGCGTAAACAGCTGAACGATCGCGCAGTTTCGGAAAAACACTGCACAATCCCTGTCCATCTTATTCATCGCCAACCCGATAGATAAGAGCAGAGCCGAGAGCGGAATTATAACGCCGGCGTGCGGCAATAACGCTTCAAGTTCCGTGATCTTGGCCCGCTGGACGATCAACGGCGTGAACCCGCCCGAGTCGTAAACGTAAAAGGGAACCGTAACGGCGGCGAATACGAGGAGTGCCACGGATACATACTTAATCGCATCCTTCCAGCTTGAATTTTGAACGAGAACCGAGAAAAATAGCGGAAGTATTAGCAGAAAATTAGACCTTGACGATAAACCGATGCCCAAGAGAATTGCGGGCAGCAATTTCTGCAAGGTCGATGATCCCGGCGTTGTTACGGCTCGAACTGTAAGCCATAGGCCGACGATAATATAGATCGAGTTTGCGATATGGTCCGATCCGGTGACAAGGACCTGGTAAAATGTCGGACTAATGAGCACAACCGTCCCGATTATCCCTAAGGACAAAACGCTGTCGCCCAGGATCTTGCGAGACGCTACAAACAATATTGCGAGCCAAAAAATGTTTTGATACTGAATTTGTCCGAAGAAAACGAAAGGCACCGACAGGAGAATCGTACCCGGCATCGGCGAAAGCATCCCGCCGAGATAGGTCAGATGATAGTACGGGTATTCGCCACGCAAAAGAGCCGACGCACCGACGACCATTGCGTCGTCGATGTCGCTGCCGCCGCCAAACCGTCCCGAATTCGCAATCGGATACCCAACAGCAACGATCAAGATCAGGACAAGGAAGACGACCATGGCGGCGATCACCGATTGTCGATCAGTAACCCTCGAAATAAAGAGCTGAACTACAAAACGATCGCAAATATACAAGCCCGTCAACCCGGCGATAAAATACGCGGCAATACCGGGAAGGCCCGTGTACTTCAAAACGATGTCGAAAGACGGAACTAGCAACAGTACCGCAGTGCCCATGATGGCTGTGAATCGATGTGTTTCAATCTTGTTCATCATCGTAACATCAGGCCGTCATATGACGAAAAAAAGGTCGAGACTCCGCTCAGCGAAATCTCGACCGCAGTTTACTTGAGATACCCACAGGCAACGCCAGAAATGTATTACGCTTTTCCTTCCAAAAACGCCTTTAACCGACGTGATCGCGACGGGTGCCTTAGCTTTCTGAGGGCTTTGGCTTCGATCTGGCGGATGCGTTCGCGTGTAACCGCAAAGTGCTGGCCGACCTCTTCAAGCGTGTGCTCACTGCCGGTGTTACCAAGACCGAAACGCATTTTGATGACCTTTTCCTCACGCGGGGTAAGGGTCGCGAGAACCTCATCCGTTATCTCACGTAAATTGGAGAAAGTCACTGATTCCGCAGGGTTTAGTATCGATTTATCCTCGATAAAATCGCCTAGATGTGAGTCTTCCTCTTCGCCGATCGGAGTTTCGAGCGAGATCGGTTCCTGCGCAATCTTCAGGACCTTGCGCACCTTGGAAACCGGGATGTCCATCCGTTTCGCGATCTCCTCCGACGACGGTTCACGGCCGAGTTCCTGCACGAGCAGCCGCGAGGTGCGGATCAGCTTATTGATCGTCTCGATCATATGCACCGGAATCCGGATCGTGCGGGCCTGGTCGGCGATCGCACGCGTGATGGCCTGTCGGATCCACCACGTCGCGTACGTCGAGAATTTATATCCGCGACGCCATTCGAATTTATCGACCGCCTTCATCAGACCGATGTTGCCTTCCTGAATGAGATCCAGGAACTGTAAGCCGCGGTTCGTGTACTTCTTGGCGATCGAAACGACGAGGCGAAGGTTGGCTTCGACCAGTTCGCGTTTGGCTTTATTGGTCTCGGTCTCGCCGACGCTGATCGTCTGGTATGAACGCTTGATCTCGACCGGCGGCAAATGATATTTTGTCTCGATCTCAACAAGAGCCTCGCGATACTCCGCGATCTTAGCGTTAAGCTCTCTCTTCTCAGCGGTTGGCGGCTTTTTCTCAAGTTTTTCCTGAGCCTTTGCAATTGCTCGTTCCGGCTTGCGGATATCATCCACTGTCTTGCGGATCGCTGCGATCAGCACTTGACGCGAACGCTCGGTCAGGTTGAGATGCTTAATCTCCTGAGCGATTTCGAGTCGCAGACGAGCCGTCTTTCGCCGCAGGGTAAGCAGTTTTTTCGATTTCTTGCCGTCCGCCTTGATCTGCTCGGCGATCAACTGATTCCACGTTTTCAGGGCGTTAGCATAATGCCCACGGATGCTCTCGATACCCTCGAGCGTCCAACGCATGTACTCCTCGGCCTTATCCTCTTCCATCGAGATCTCGGCTTGCTCCGAGAATACGACCGTTTCGCGAATGCTGGCCTTGCCGGCGATAAGATCGTCGCCGATCTTGAGCAGACGTTCGACGGCAATTGGCGAACGCGAGATCGCCTTGTGCGTCTTGATCTGTCCGCGTTCTATGCGTTTGGCGATCGTTACCTCGCCTTCACGATTAAGGAGGGGGACGATGCCCATTTCACGTAAATAGAGCCGGACCGGGTCGTTAGATTTATCCAAAACACCGGCCGATAGGTCGAGGTCGAGATCATCCTCGTCGGACGCCGCCTCCTCTTCTTCGTCATCTAAAGCGAGGCTCGACGCACGTTCCAAAAGCTGGGCGTCGGTCTCGGCAACGGATATATTTGCACCTTCAAGGCGCTCCAAAACGTCCTCGATCTCGTCGGGGGACATCATATTGTCGGGGAGTTCGCGATGGAGCTGATCGAGGCTTAATCCCTTTTTCCGCCTGCCTAGTGCCAGCAGGCGATCCATTAAGTCTTCTTTTTCGTCGTAATCAGGCATATTATCAGTAAATTTAATTCGATTGCTCGCCACGTTAAATCGTTGTTCGCAATATAGTTATATACGCTCAATACCCGAAATTGTTTCATTTCGGACGGGCGGGCTTAAACCGAAAAGTATATCACATTTGTGGGAGGTTATGTCGCAATCTGACGTTTGATTTTTCGAGTTCGAGCCGCTCGAAAGTAAGCTGTTTGAGAAGTTCAATATCTCCGGCAGCCTCTGCTAAAGCGCTTTCACGACTAATATCTTCCCCCCTTTTTTCAATAGCCATTCTTCTCAAAGCTATTACATCATCTTCAGCCTTCTTTTGTGCCGTATCGATTGGCTCATCCGCATCGCGGGCGGGAGCATTTACAAATAGCTTATGGGCAATATCAAGTAAGTCTTGATCATCAGCGATGTGCTCAAGCAGTGTTTCTGGCGTAATGTCTAGGCCGTCGTTGTGTATCTGAAAGAAGGCAGCGAATAAATCTCCCGTGGCCAGATTTTCATAATCGCTCGACTCAAGAAGAGGGAGGATTTGATTGCGTAGTTCGAGGTCGGGAATCAGCGACTGTAGAAGGCGTTCCTCGGCAAAAGTGATTCGTTGCCGAGCCACGCGAGAAATCCTTTGGAAAACCGACGTTGAAGAAGGCTGATGATTATTTGCTAACGAATTCCACAGTTCGCGTTTTAGCGAGGCGTCTTCGACGTGAAAAAACTCCATCGCCTGGTCAAAACTCTCCCGCTTTTGAATGTTGTTGCGAATCGCAGACACCACCGGCAGAAAGTCTTCGATCGCCTCAGCTTTTTGCTTGGCGTTGTTGATATTGCGGCCGGCGACCGAAGATTTGAGTGCAAACGAGAGAAACGGCTCGGCCTTTCCGCGGCTTTCATTGTAGGCGGCGTTGCCGTTTTCTCGGATAAAGTCGTCAGGATCCTTGCCGTCCGGCAGCACGAGTACCTTTATATCAAATTCCTGTGGCAGCAGATGCTCGATGGCCCGCCGGGCGGCCTTGATACCGGCCGAATCTCCGTCGTAATTGATCACGACGCTTTTGGAGAATCGGCTGAGCAGCTTTGACTGCTCCGGTGTAAATGCCGTGCCAAGGCTTGCTGCTGTATTAGTAACGCCAAATTGAGCAAGGGCGATGAGGTCGAGATAGCCCTCGACCAGGATGGCGAATTTCCGTTTGCGGATCTCGTCCTTGCCCTGAAACAGGCCGTAAAGATGCTCGCCTTTTGTGTAAGCCTGGGTTTCGGGCGAATTCAGGTATTTCGGCTGATCTTCCGCGCTGAGTGAACGTGCACCGAATGCAACGGCACGGCCATTGACATCGAGAACCGGAAACATTATGCGCCCGCGAAAACGGTCAAAAACCCTTTTTTTCTCTTCGTTTACCGAGACGAGGCCCGATTGTTCGATCAATTTATCGTCGGCCCCAAAATCACGAAGCACGCCGAGCAAACCATCCCAGCTATCCGGCGAATAGCCAATGCGAAACTGCTTTTGCACCTCGTCCGCGATGCCGCGCTGCTCCAGATAGCCCCTGGCCGCCTTTGCCTTTTTGCTTTTGCCTTGCAGCTCTTTTTCCCAGTGCTCAAGCGCGACCTGATTCAGCTCGATGATCTGGTCGGCAAGCTGTTTTTTCTCCTCGCGTTTCTTTTTCGAGACTTCGTAGTCCCTATCATCGACCGGTTCTGGCAGCATGATGCCGCTGATCTCGGCCACCCGTTTGATCGCCTCGGGGAAATTGAGACCCTCCATCTCCATGAGGAAATTGAACGCCGTCCCGCCCTTACCGCAGCCAAAGCATTTGTAAAAGCCCTTTGACGGATTGACCGAAAACGATGGCGTTTTTTCCTGATGAAACGGGCAGCACCCCATCCAGTTCGCGCCTTTCTTCTTCAACTCCGCGTACGGCTGTATTATCCGCACGATATCCGCACGGTTTTTCAGGTCGTCGATGAAGTATTGTTCGTAGAGCATGAGCTAACGAACTTGCACCCAAACAAATTGCCAAGTAACTTGTTTTTCCGGAACCTCGCTATTTAAGAGTTGGTGAACTTGTTGTTTAATTATCTCAGTATTCTTCTTTACGTTTTCAATATCTTGGCGAGTTAAACTAAAGGCGAAGGTTTGTTTGTGAGGTCGTTTTAGGCCTTTTATGTCGAAAGACATTTCTATCTGGTAGCTTCCTTCACGCCAAAAGACATTTTCCGTTACAAAATTTTCGAGCTCTTTATAATCCTTACTTTTTGAAATTTGACCTGACTGTTTAGAGCTTGAACTTTCGAGATACTTTAAATTATCTTTTGCTTGATTAATTTTAGCTACTGTTTGGTCACCAAGCGGCTTGTCCCGAAAATATATACTCCGTTCTGCAAGTATTTCTTGAACAGCCTTTATAGCCAAAACTTTCTGTTTTTTTATAAACATTGCCTCATCTGCACTTGTAAGAGATTGTGCATTGAATTGAACTTCATCAACACTGATCCATTCAAACAAGCGTTCTTCACCTGATTCATGCTTGAGGCGCGCGTTGATATACGTGATGATCGCATCCCGTTTCTCGGAAGAAATCGAAGCGGTAAAATATACGTTTGGGCCATATGTGTCGACTCCAATCATGCAAGTTAATGCCGATATAACTTGTAGTCGAGGTTTCTTTAAATAGTTCGAAAGCCACTGAAAAATTTGCGGAAGCCAAGCTGCCGCTCCAATTATTGCGATAATGTCTGAAATTCCCATAAGCCTATTTTCCCAAATGAAATCTCACTGTTTCAACTCCGCAATTGTACCGCCGATGCCGCGTTGCTGGACGCTTGGCTTCTGGAAAGTTAGCCATCAGGCTGTTTGATTTTGTAAAATCTCAAGGAATTCCGCCGGAGAATAAACGGGAATCGGTGATTTCAGATAACCGGTTCTATCGCGGGTAACAATTCCGTCTAAATTTGCGGCGACAGCCGACGCACATTGGACGGCATCTTCGTAGTCTCCAAAATTTAGAGAAAAAGCATCGATTAAAACATCTTTGTCTGTGTTGCAAATTTCGACAAAGCTTATGAGATTCTCAACTGTTTCGAAGGCAGCCCCTCTACCGATCTCCTTTTTGGCTGTGTAGAAAGCATTGATAGGCGTAATCGATGTGACGTAGGCCTGAAAATCGAGATTCTGCAATCGAATGAAAATATCGTTTGCGTCAGAATAAAAATCCGGTCGTTGCAGAATAAAGTCCAGGACAACATTTGTGTCGAGTAAAACGCGCACTTATTTATACTTTTCGAACAAATAGTTTGTTCTTTCCTCGCGCCATTCTTCGTCTGTCGGAGGTCTTTTGCCAGGAACAGCGGCGATCCCTCGCAACTTATCGACGGCCTTTTTACGTTTCGCGATTAAGGCCGCACGATCGTCGGCTCCGTTGCCGGTCTCTCCTCCCATATTTATTTGCTCAGATCCTTCTAAATCGTCTTCATACGCCTTTAACAATTCCCGCAATACAGCGGATTTAGTCGAAAGCGGATAGCCTGTGAATTCCAGAATGATTTGCTGTTGCGTCATAGCACCTCCTTATGATTTCAATTCTGCTATTGTAGCACCGTTTCCGCCCTGATTGGACGGGGCGAAGCCGAACTTTTCGACGTGCGGATGGCCCTTTAAGAAATGGTGGACGTAATTCTTCAAGGCACCGGTGCCGAAGCCGTGGATGATGCGGACGCGGGGGAGAGATGACATGTAGGCCTCATCGAGGAAGCGGTCGATCTCGTATTCGGCGTCGGCGGTGGTTTTGCCGATCAGGTTTAGCTCGGCGTCCGCGTCCAAGGTTTCACGTCCAAGGTCCAAAGCCGATTGAGCCGTTCCGAGTTTAGACTTTGGACTGTGGACTTTGGACTCAGTCGCGTCCGCGATTCGTAGGTCGGCGATCTTTTCTCGTAAGTGCATGCCGCCGACCAGGATCTGGGCGACGTCGTTGTCTATGCGTTCGACCGTGCCGATGTTGCCGAAGGATGTGATGACGCGTGAGCCGATCTCGATGATTGCGGATTGCGGATTGCGGATCGCGGATTTTTCGTTCTGAGAGCCGGCAAAGAATGGCGTCCCTACTGTGGACTTTGGACTTTGGACTTTGGACACTAAGACTCTGTTTAGCTCGGCCTTTCGGGACAGGCGTTCTTTTTCTAGCTTGTTCTTTAACGCCTTGTCTTCGAGCGTTTGCATGAAGGCTTTTGACTGGCGGTAGAATTCGTCGACGGCACGTGCCAGCTCGCCTTCAAATTCCTTCTGTCTGGATTTTTCCTTTTTGACGGCATCGATCTCAAGATGGGCGTATTTCATTGCGACGGCCTCGCGTTCCTCTTCGAGAGCGATGCGGAGGTCGGTCGCTATTTTGGTCTCCGTCTGGAGTTTTTTGAGGTAATTTTCGGCTTCTTGGGCTGAAATATCGAGGTTTTCGCGGGCGGCGTCGATAACAGATTGCTCGATCCCGAAACGCCGGGCGATCTCGATGCCTGACGACGTTCCGGCAAGGCCGAGCAGCAATTTGTAGGTCGGCTGCAGAGTTTTTTCGTCAAACTCGACGGAGGCGTTGATGACACTCGGGTCATTTGCGGCGTACATTTTCAGGCCTCGATAGTGGGTCGATGCGATGAGATGCGCACCTTTGCGGCGGAAATGATCGACGATCGCGACCCCGAGAGCCGAGCCTTCCTCGGGGTCGGTGCCGGTCCCGGCTTCATCAAGCAGGACGAGCGACTGCGGAACGCATTCGCGGATCATCGACGCGATATTCGACATGTGCGAGGAGAAAGTCGAGAGGTTTGCGGACAGCGATTGGTGATCGCCGATGTCGGCGAGGATAGAGCGGTAAAACGGAATTTTCGCTGCTGTTGCCGGAACCGGAAGGCCGGAGATCGCCATCAGACTGAGCAAACCAGCGGTTTTGAGCACGACGGTTTTGCCGCCGGCGTTCGCACCGGAGATGATCATGACGGCGTTCTTTTTGGTGAGTGAGAAAGAGCTTGGGACTATTTCGTTCGCGGCTTTTTGTTCGTCGTTTGCTGTGAGGGGCACACTCCCAGCGGCCCGCGTTTCTGCCTTTGCGTCTTTGCGCCTTTGCGTTGAAATATTTCTTAAGTTTTCTTCTAGCAAGGGATGACGTGCTTCGACAAGGTCAAGCGTATCGTCGTCCGTAATTTCAGGCACAACTGCTTTGAATTTGCGGGCGAATTCGACTTTTGCTTTGATGAAATCGAGATCGGCGACGGCGTTGACGGACATTTCGACGGCAGGGAGCTGTTCGCGAAGTTCTTCGGTCAGGGCGAATAGTATCCGAGCGACCTCGCGTTCCTCTTTGCCTTTGAGGTTTTGGAGCTCATTATTTGCCTCGATGGCTTCGAGCGGTTCGACGAAAACCGTCGAACCGCTCGCAGAAAATCCGTGGGCGACGCCCGCTACCGTGCCGCGAAAATCAGTTTTTACGGGGATGACGAATCTGTCGTTTCTGACGGTAACGATCTCGTCCTGGATTGCGGTTCCGGCGGCACGCATGGCGGATTCGAGCGATTTGGTCAGACGAGCACGTTGGCTGCTGATCTCACGGCGTAATTTTGCGAGTTCCGGCGAAGCCGAATCGTCGATCTCGCCGCCGGGCAGGAGCTTTTTGTTGACCTGGTTGATGACCGCGAGCAGTGATGGCGGAATATTTTCGACGACCTGCCAGATCGTCCGGGCAAACTCTTTTTCCGGTTGGATCGCGGAGCGGACGAACAGAGCCTGATTGCAGACGCGTGAGATCTCGAGCATCAGATTTGGCTCGAGCGACGCGTTTTGTATCTTGAGGATCGCGACCGCGTCGGACGGGTCTCCGAGGCCGCTGAACGACCACGTGACCTGTTTGTCTTCATTAAGAGCGATGGTTTCGGTGGTCGCCGCGAGAGCTTCGTCGAGCTCGCGGCGGTTTGTGAGCGGCCTTAGACAAGCAAATCGATCAATGCCCATCGGTGTCTGGGCGTTGCGGCTGACCAGCTCTAGGAGCTTGGCG
Source organism: Chloracidobacterium sp. (assembly GCA_025362075.1). Lineage (GTDB taxonomy): Bacteria > Acidobacteriota > Blastocatellia > Pyrinomonadales > Pyrinomonadaceae > OLB17. The sequence goes on along the minus strand of JANYIL010000079.1, from coordinate 23,804 downwards.
TATTCTAATGTTTCGAGCGAGTAGCTCATCTTAAAAAGATTAGCCACGAATGCACGAATAAGACACTTATGAAGTGGTTCTATTCGGGCATTCGTGGCTAAATTCCTAACTAACTTCAACCCCTTTCCAAAATGCCACGTAACCTTCGATATTCTTTGCGTCGTCTTTTGCTTGGGGGTAGTACCACGCCGCATCTTTATTTGTGTCACCATTTACGTTGACATCGTAATAGCTTGCGGTTCCTTTCCATCCGCAGACGGTGTGCGTCTCAGACTGTGAAAAATGCTCTTTTTTGATCGAGTCGGCAGGGAAATAGTGATTTCCGTCGACGACGACCGTTTCATTGCTTTCGGCGATGGTCGCGCCGTTCCATGTTGCTTTCATAAATATTCACGTTCGTGTTACGCCCCTGTGCACGCGCGGGCTTCTGCATTAGGTCAAAAATCTCTCTCGTACTTCCGGGGTCGGCAGCATGCAGGCGTCTTGTCTGCCGAATAATCGGTAGCGATTTCTTGCAAACATCCGGTACGCCCAATCGCGGATGAACGCCGGAACGACAATAAATACATAGCCGAGCGACCAGAGGCCGCCTAAGCCTTTGGCGACACGCAAACCGGCCGTCGAATGCGTATAGGCTTTGTCGTTTTCGACCAAAATTATCGAATCAACGTCTTCTCCGATGCCGTATTTGGCCTGTAGTTCCTGCCCGATCTCCGATTGCAGCGGTGCAAACTTAAACTTTTTGCCGCCGTCGTGGCGAATGATAAAGTTGACCCCACCATTGCAAAAATTGCATACGCCATCGAAAAGTACGACCGAACTCATATAAAAAGTTTACAGCAATTTACCAGAAGGACTTAATCGGTGACATATTAAAAATTACAGGACGGATTTCGGATAGATTGGCTTTGCGGAAGCAGATAAACTCGGAGACATGATGAACGAACGGGGCACAAACTACGGACAGGCAGATTGGCAATGGCGGGCGGTTGAGACCAAGAATCGCGAATTCGACGGCGTATTTTACTTCGCGGTGCAGACGACCGGTATTTTTTGCCGGCCGTCGTGCTCGTCGCGGCCGCCAAAACGGCAAAATGTGGCGTTCTTCATCACAACGGCGGAGGCCGAAAACGCGGGTTTTCGGGCATGCCTTCGCTGCAAACCGAAAAACGAATATGAACCGGGAGCTGGGGCATTGTTAATTCAAAAAGCGTTCGAGATGATGCGTTCGGATGAGATCGAAATTTCAACGATTGACGAGCTCAGTACCCAGATGGACGTCAGCACCGGGCATTTACAAAAGACATTTAAGGCCGTGCTCGGCCTTTCACCAAAGGAGGTTATGGATATGATGCGGATGGAAAATTTTAAGGAAAATGTGCGAGAAACCGACGTTACGACGTCGCTGTATGAAAGCGGGTTCGGCTCAAGCCGGTCGCTGTACGAAAAGGCCGGCGAACGGCTGGGGATGACGCCGGCGACTTATAAGAAAGGCGGGAAAAATATGAAGATCAACTACACGATCGTCGATTCGCGGCTTGGGAAACTGATGGTCGCATCGACTGAAAAAGGAATTTGCTCGGTCAGCTTTGGCGACACAGCGGATGAGCTGAAACAGGAACTTGAAAAGGAATTTTTCGCGGCGACGATCGAATCTAACGACGAAAAACTGAAAGAGGCGGTCACCGCTATCTTAAAAAGTCTCGACGGCGAAAAGGCGATCCTGAGCTTACCGCTCGACCTTCATGCGAGTGCTTTTCAAATGCGAGTGTGGGCGGAACTACGAAAAATACCTCACGGTGAAACACGTTCGTACGGTCAGATCGCTACCAGTCTTGGAACGCCTAAATCGTTTAGAGCAGTCGCCCGCGCCTGTGCGACAAATCCGGTTGCTCTCGTCAATCCCTGCCATCGCGTGATCGCAGCGGACGGCAAACTCAGTGGCTACAAATGGGGGATCGAGCGAAAGGCTGAGCTGCTGACGCTCGAAAAAGAGAGTTCGAAATGACCAAGGACGCAGCGAAACAGACACGTGACGGGGCGGCGATATTTGCCGCCCTCGACTGGCAGCAGATCGCCAGCGATATGCATGAAAAAGGCTACGCGTTGGTGCGAGATGTGCTGCCGCGTGCGGTCTGCGAGCAATTTATTGCAGATTACAACAGGCCGAGCTCCTATCGAAAAACGGTGGTGATGGAACGCCATCGTTTCGGGCTCGGCGAATATAAATATTTCGATTATCCGCTGCCGGAGCTAGTGCAGGCCGCGAGGGAAACGATCTTTCCGGTGCTCGCTCCGGTCGCGAATGACTGGATGAAAAATCTAAAGATCGACGTGCGGTATCCGGCGTCATTCGGCGAGTTTCGGGAAAGGTGTCATGAAAACGGCCAGCTAAAACCGACACCGCTAATTCTCAAATACGGCGTTGGCGGGTTTAACACGATGCATCAGGACCTTTACGGCGAGGTCTATTTCCCGATCCAGCTAGCGTTCTTTTTGAACGAACCCGACGAAGACTACACCGGCGGCGAGTTCGTTTTGACCCAACAAACACCGCGTGCTCAATCAAAGGCGATTGTTTTGCGGCCACGCAAGGGCGACATGATCATCTTTACCACTAATTTCCGGCCTATCAGAGGCTCACATGGATTTTACCGGGCAAATATGCGGCACGGCGTCAGCGAGGTGACCAGCGGAGCACGACATACGTTGGGCGTCATCTTTCATGACGCGGTGAGTTGACACGGTTATTTCCTCTACTATCCGCCGCCGTACTGTAATGTTTTGTAAAGATTTCCGTTTTACATACCTCCAACTTTGCTATCTGAAACTTTTCCTATATTCTTTTGCGTAACAGCAATTTCATTCAGTTCCAATTTGGCTTTCGAGATATAAAGTTATGAGATCAAAGCTATTTTTGCCGCTCGTTGCGGCTATTTGTTCGTTCTTTGCCATCTCGGCAAATGCTCAGAGTTATGCGATAACAAATGCCCGCATTGTTACTGTTTCAGGTGCGACTATAGAAAAGGGCACTGTTGTCATTCGCAACGGTCTTATCGACGCGGTCGGGGCAAATATTACGGCTCCGGCGGATGCGCAGGTTTTTGACGCGACCGGGTTGACGGTCTATCCGGGATTTTTCGATACGTTGACCAACCTCGGCCTCGGAGCGGCACCGGCCGCACCGGCGGGCGGCGGCGGTCGTGGCGGCGGCCCGGTTGCGGCGGCACCGGCATCTGCTGCCCCCCAGCCGACGTCAAATTCAAATTACCCGGCCGGTCTCAGACCGGAGGAGGTAACGAGCGACGACCTTCGGGCGGGCGAGGCTCAGTTTGAGGCTAACCGTAATGCCGGTTTCACGACGGTTTTGTCAGTTGGCCGAACGGGCATCTTTAACGGCCAATCTGCCGTGATAAATCTCGCGGGCGAAAATGTGTCAGATATGGTGATCAAATCGCCGTTTGCCGAGCACATTTCGTTCGTCACGCTCGGCAGCGGTGGGTATCCACAGTCGTTGCTCGGGACGTTCGCGGCGCTGCGTCAGATGCTATATGACGCACAGCGATTGCAGGAGTGGGAAAAGGCCTATGCTGCAAATCCCAAAGGAATGAAACGGCCTGAAGCAGACAAATCGCTTGAGGCTCTTTTCCCCATCGTTAGCGGCAAAATGCCGGTCGTATTTAACGCAAATACCGAACGGGAGATCATTCGTGCCATCGACCTAATCAAAGAGTTTAGGCTGAACGGCATCATCGCCGGTGGGCAGGAGGCTTGGAAAGTGGCGGACCGGCTCAAGGCCAATAATGTCGCCGTTTTGCTCTCGCTGAACTTTCCAAAACGCACGACGGCATCATCGCCGGATGCCGATCCTGAGCCGCTCGAAACTCTCCGCACGAGGGCCGAAACGCCAAAGGGTGCTGGGAAATTAGCGGCGGCGGGCGTCAAATTTGCTTTTGAATCAGGCGGGGCGACGGCTATTGGCGATTTTTTTACAAACGCGGGCAAGGCGGTTGAGGCCGGTTTGAGCAAGGACGCGGCGGTACGGGCGATGACACTCGGCGCGGCTGAGATCCTCGGCGTTGATAACCGTCTCGGCTCAATCGAGGCTGGCAAGATAGCTAACCTCGCTCTCGTCAAGGGCGATCTGTTTGGTCGCGACAAATTTGTGCCGCAGATAATCATCGACGGCAAGGTCTTTGAGCAGAAAGAACCCGTCAGGCCACCAGCAGGCGGACGCGGACAAGGCGGTGGTGGACAGACGCCTGCGGGTCCCAGTCTTAGCGGCTCGTATACGATCAATATCGACGTTCCGGGGTCGCCCTTGAGTTCGACGCTTAATTTTACGCAGTCGGGTTCGGGTTTGACAGGTACGATGGTGAGTTCAGCAACCGGTTCGGCAGCGATACGAGACGGAAAGGTAACCGGTAACAGCTTTAGCTTTACAACGACGGTCGTCTTTGGCGGTGCAAACCTCGACATCACCGTCAGCGGCTCGGTCAGCGGCAATACGATCACCGGGACCGTCGATTCGGCGGCGGGTGCCGTGCCGTTTTCGGGGACAAAAAATCCGTAGATAGCAATCAGCAGTCAGCGGTCAGCAGTCAGTAATTTTTTGAGGCTTAGTAATATGAAAAAGATAACGGTATATTTTGCCCTGCTATTTTTGCTCCTTTCGAGTCTGCGGCTTCCTGTTGCGGCTCAGTCGAAAAATAGCGTTTTGATTAAAAACGCAACGGTGATGACGGCGGTCAAGGGGACACTTGAGAGCACGGATATTCTTGTCGAAAACGGCAAGATCACAAAGATCGGCAAGGGACTCGCAGCCCCGGCGGGTGCTAACGTGATCGACGCGACCGGCAAGTATGTCACCCCGGGCATCATCGATTGCCACTCGCATTCGATGCTGGACGCGATCAACGAGGGGGCTTTTTCCGTTACCTCGATGACACGCACGCGTGACATGCTTAACCCGACAGACATCACGATCTATCGTGCGTTGGCGGGCGGGGTTACGTCGGCAAATTTGCTGCATGGATCGGCAAATTCTATTGGCGGGCAGAATACGACGGTCAAGTTCAAGTGGGGCCATCCGGTCGAAGACTATCCGATCGCGGATGCACCGCCGGGGATCAAGTTTGCGATGGGCGAGAACGTCCGGCAGACGACCCAGGCTCCGCAGCCGGGCCGCCCGCTTCGCTACCCGCGAACCCGGCAGGGCACCATCCAGACGATGCGCGATGCATTCGTCCGGGCCCGTGACTACAAACAGTCCTGGGATGATTTTAAGGCCGGTAAGACTAAGGTCCAGCCGAGAACGGACCTCGAACTCCAGCCGCTCGTCGAGGTGCTGGAGGGCAAACGCCTCGTCCATTGCCACGGTTATCGTTCGGACGAGCATCTGAATTTGATGCTGCTGGCCGACGAATTCGGCTTTAAGATCGCGACATTGCAGCACGGCCTCGAAGCCTACAAGATCGCTCCCGAGATCGCGAAACGCGGTACTGGCGTGTCGATATTTACGGATAGCTGGGGTTACAAGCTCGAAGCCTACGACGCCATTCCATACAACGCTTACATTCTGTGGAAGAACGGCGTCAACGTGTCGATCAACTCTGATTCGGACGAACGCATGCGGCGGCTTAATCTCGATGCCGCCAAGGTCGAAAAATACGGCGGCGTGCCCGAGCAGGACGCGCTTCAAATGATAACGCTCAATCCGGCCAAGCAGCTCGGTATCGACAAACGAACAGGTTCGATCGAGATCGGCAAGGACGGTGACCTCGTTGTGTGGAGCGATCATCCATTCAGCGTTTTCTCCAGAGTTGAAACGACGCTTATCGAAGGCGAAGTTTATTTTGACCGGAAAAAGGATGGTCAGTTGCGTCTCGATATGGCCAAGGAGCGTGAAACGCTTGAAAAACTTGATGTCAACAAGGCTCCGGCTACCGGCGGCGGACCGCCCCGCATACCTGCTACCACTCGGCAGGCCGAACGCGATGATGCCGAATACGGCGACGGAGGACACCGGTAATGAAGGCAAAAGTGAAAAGTCAAAGGGCAAAATTAAAAATGCAAAATGCAAAATGTTTTCTGTATCTGTGTTTATCCGTGCTCATCTGTGGTTCCATCTCTGTCCACGCGCAGAATGACGGGGCGGAGCAGAATAAGACGGGTAGAGCCGGAACGTTCGCAATTGTTGGGGCACGGATCGTAACGGTTTCGGGGGCGACGATTGAAAACGGCACCGTCGTAATCAAGGACGGCAAGATCGCGGCCGTTGGAGCTGGTGTTGCCGTCCCGGCGGGGGCCGAAAAGATCGATGGTAAGGGGCTGAGTGTTTTTCCCGGAATGATCGACGCAAGCACGAATATGGGGTTGGCGGAAATCACCCTTGGTCTCGCGGCATCAGTCGACCTGACTGAGGTTGGCGATATGAACGCCGACGCACGGGCGATCAAGGGCATTCATCCGCATTCGGCACACGTCAATGTGACCCGGGTAAACGGGATTACGACCGTGTTGTCGGCCCCGACGGGCGGTACGATCTCGGGCCAGGCAGCAATTATCAATCTCAACGGTTCGACGCCGGACGAGATGGCGGTCATCAAGGATTTCGGCCTCGTCATCAACTTTCCATCGGTTGCCGGTGGCGGCGGCCGTGGTGGAGGAGGAGGCGGAAGGTTTGGCGGGCCGGCGATTGACTTTAATCAGGCCGTCCAGCGTCGCGATCAGGCGGTCGAGGACCTGAAAAAGATATTTCGCAATGCCGAGGCTTATCTTCGGGCTAAAGCCGCGTACGCCAGGGACAAGGCGCTGCCCTATCCGGCGACCGATCAGAAATTAGAGGCAATGGCCCCGTATATTCATGGCGAAAAACCCATTATTTTCTCTGCCGAACGAGAACGCGATATCCGCGCGGTCGCCAAATTCGTCGGTGAAATGAAGGTGAAAGGCATCATTGATGGCGGACAGGAAGCATGGAAAGCCGCGGATGACCTTAAGAAAAACAATATTCCGGTCGTCTACACCCACATCTACAGTCTGCCGGTTCGGGAGGATGACGCATACGACTATCTGTTTGAGGCCCCGTCGAAAATGCAGGCGGCCGGAGTGAAATTCTGCATTTCTACCGGAAATACCGGGTCCGAAGTTCGCGATCTGCCTTATCATGCCGGTATCGCGGGTGCATTTGGATTGTCGAAAGATGATGCCCTCAAGTCGGTGACACTCTATGCGGCAGAAATACTCGGTTTGGGCGACAAAATGGGTTCGATCGACGTTGGCAAGATTGCAAACATCGTCGTCGCCGATGGCAACATCCTCGAATCGCGAACGAAGATCAAATACCTATTCATTAACGGCCGATTGCTGCCGCTGACGAGCCGTCATACGGAACTCTTCGATAGCTTTAAGGACAGGAAATAGTTGATCGCCGCAAAAAGGCACAAAATGCGCAAAAGGTTTTTTTGAGCCTTTTGCGCATTTTCGTGGCTAATTTTTCTGAGGTATTTCTTCGCCGTTTTCAAAAAATTCAAGCGATGCAGAATTAAGACAATATCTCTGTCCCGTTGGAGGCGGTCCGTCGGGGAAGACGTGGCCTTGGTGGCCGCCGCAGCGGGCACAGCGGATCTCGACGCGTCGCATGTCGTAGGTGTTGTCTTCGATATTTGTCAGGTGTTCCTTGTCGAACGGTCGATAGAATGAAGGCCAGCCGGTGCCGGACTCGAATTTGTGGCTTGAGCTAAACAACGGCAAACCGCAGAGACGGCAGGCATATGTGCCGTCCATTTTGTTGTCGAGCAGCGTCCCGCAAAATGCCGGCTCGGTGCCGTGATTTAGCAGAATGCGGTTTTCCTCTTCGTTAAGGTCCTGAGCGAGTCGCTCGATAGCTTCCACTGATAGCGGCGTGATGTCATATTTCGATTCCGATTTTTCCATGTCAATTTCCCCTTGTTTTTACAATAGATTCTATTCTCGGAGCCTTCCATACCCTTTGCGAAACCGGAATACTGCGTAACCGATTGCCATAGCTCCCAACACAATTTCCCCGATTCGGCCCGGCCCATGGCCGCTCGGCAACAGCCCGTTTTCGGTCGCGGCACTGGCCAAAAACCATAGCCCAACCAGTGCCCAAAAGATCCAAAAATATCTCATCCCTTTAATTGTACGACATACTGTTAGTCTGTCGATCAGCCAGCGAGGATTCTGCCCCGAGTTGACGAACAGGATTGGCAGCCTGTTCTACACTACCCCCACCAAAAAGCCGCCGCGATAACGCAGTAAAGGCCGATCAACGCAAGCCCCTCGAGCCAGATTGATTCGCCGTCGTAGATAATAAATGCAGATACGATCACTGACAGCAGTAATGCGGCCAGCAGCATCGGTGCCAGGACGAACGAAAGTACCGCACCGCCGAGCACAAATGATAGCAGGACCAAAACAGGGAACAATCCCAACGCTATCTGTAAGGAGCTGTTGAGAATGACGCTGACGGCGTAATCGGCCTGATTTTTCCATGCGAGCTGGATGCCGATGAGGTTTTCGATCGCATTTCCTGCCACCGCAACTACTACAAGTCCCGCAAAGGCCTCGGATATTCCGAGAGTTTTCATCGCCGGTTGCAGGGCTTCGACGAACCAGTTTGAGACAAATGCCGCCCCGCCTCCAGCCGCGGCAAGCACGATGATTGTTAATTTCATCGACCACTTCGCATCGCCGGATTCTTCGTGTTTCGGTGCGACCGACGGATCCCCCTTTACTGAAAAATAAATACTCGCGGCCAGCAATATCAGCAAAATTACGGCGAGAAAAATATCCAGGCTCGCAATGTGCGGCTCGGCTGGGGTGTGCAACTCGTGAGCCAGAGTTGGTACGACCAGAGCCGCTGACGCCAGCATCATTAGGGCGACGATCATCTTCGGCGGCTCCGACCTAAAGCGCTGCGTACCGTTTTTTAGCCCGCCGAAAAATAAAGCAAGACCGAGGACGAGGACAGAATTGCCGAGGATCGAGCCGATCAACGCCGCTTTAACGACCTCGTCGAGACCCGCCCGCAGAGCAAAGATACAGACAAAAAGCTCCGGCAGATTCCCGAGAGCAGACTGTAGAATCCCCGTTGCCCCCGGCCCCATTCGGCTGCCAAGCTGCTCGGTCGCGTCGCCAACGATCACCGCAAGCAAAGCCAATGCCGCCGCTGTAATTACAAATGCCAACACCGGGTTCGCCCCGGCGTAGTACAACCCACCGGAATTAACCGTAAAGATTACGCACAACGCAATGATAATTTTTTCTTTTCGTTGCATTACTTATTTTCGTCGTCAAATACCTGTTTTTCCAGTGCCCTGAGCCGTCCAGCCAAGTCGCCCAGCCGCCGGAACGCCGCTGTCGAACGCAGCCAGTCTTTGCTGTCAAAGGCCGGAATTCCCGATATAACCTTGCCCGGCTCGACGTCGTGGGATGTTGCCGATTTGGCAGTGATCACGGCGTCGTCGCCGACCTTGAGATGGCCGGCTATGCCGACCTGGCCTGTGAGGACGACGCGTTTACCTATGTGCGAACTGCCGGCAAGTCCGGTCTGCGAACAGATCAGGGCGTCTTCGTCGATTATGCACGAATGTCCGATCTGGACGAGGTTGTCGATCTTGGCACCGCGTTTTATGCGGGTTTCGCCAACCGAAGCACAGTCGATAGCGGTGTTTGCTCCGATCTCAACATCGTCTTCGAGAACGACGCGGCCTGTCTGCGGAATTTTCAACCAATGTTTTTCCTCAGTTTTGGCGTAGCCGAATCCGTCCGAGCCGATGGTCGAATTGTTGTGGACGATACATCGTTCGCCGATCTCACAATTTTCACGCACGGACACACCGGAGTGCAGAACGGTGCCGCGGCCGATGCGGACATTTTCGTAGAGCGTTACGTTCGGGTAGATCTTGACGCCGCTTTCGACAACGCAATCTTTACCGACGACGGCATTCGCCTGTATTTCAACATCGTTTGCAACCGTTGCGGATGCATCTATTACGGCCGAAGGGTGAATACCCGGCACGATCGGCGGCGTCGGAAAAAATAATCTCAAAGCCAGCGTGTATGCGACGTATGCGTCTTTCGCCCGTAAAACGGCGATGTCGTCACGGGCTATCTCGACATTTTGGTTGAGAATTATCGCGGTTGCCGATGTATCTTTGACCTGCGGCGTATACCTCGGGTTGGCGAGAAATGTGACATCGCCGGCGCGTGCAATATCGAGGCCCGCGGCCGATATTATCTCGGTGTTGCCAGAGCCCTGTGAGATGGTCGAGCCGGTCGCGGCGGCTAGATGTGCAAGTTTCATTTAAATATTGTTGAAAAAAACAGCACCGATGTGCAACACTAGTTTTAGCAAACAAATCTGTCCGCTCAAAGTTTCACGCTTTGAAAACCGCACTCTTCCGTTCGCTTTGCCAATTTAACCAAGGAGTATATATGGGAATGAATGATCGTATTTTGAATCAATCAGGTGAAAAGTCGCCGCCAAAGGGCGGTTTGAGGCAGGAGCTAATTGCCGGACAGACGGTCGCGAAAACGAGCGGAAACCGCTGGCATAATTTAATAGCCACTAATACGGCGATCGCCGTCGGCAGCCGTCTCGCCGGGAATCGGGCCGAAATCTATGTAAACGGAATGAGGGTCCTACTCAGAAACGATCTGATCTGTTACCCGGATGTCGTTATCGTCAGCGGAGAGCCGCAATTCACCGATGACAAAAGCGACGTGCTTCGAAACCCGTCGATCGTCATCGAGGTCTTTTCAAGTGCGACAAATCCGTCGGACAAGACCCAAAAACTTGAGAGCTACCTGGCGATCGCAAGCGTTAAGGATTGCTTTCTTGTTAAGGCGGACGAAATGCGCGTCGAGCATTACGCCCGTCAGAACGCCAAACAATGGCTGTACCGCATCTACGACGAACGCGACGATGTTATCTCGCTGGATTCGATAAACCTGAAGATCTCATTGTCCGAAATATACGCGCATATGAATGTGAAGCAGGCGGAACTGAGTTCGAAAGCGGTAAATTAGTATTGTTCGGAGTTCCAACTTTAGTTGGCCTCTTTGCCGGCGAAGAAGCCAACTAAAGTTGGAACTCCGAACCCAAAGCTATTTCTTCATCATCGTCTGCTGCTCCGACTTGACCAGCCATTGCCCGTTTTTCTTAACGAACGAGTCGGTTACGCGTGCTCGACCGGACTGACCCGTTTTGAGGGTAACGTTTTGCGTGTAGGCCAGCACGGCCGAATCCTCGCTAAAGCTCATTAGCTCGGCATCGGTGATCGACCAGCTCTTTATACGTTTTTCCTTTTTGACGTCGGCCAGTGCCTCGTTCTTATCCTGCACCTTGCCGTCAACGCCCGTGATCTTGAAATCGTCCGTTGTGGCCTTAGCCAGCAGCGTTATGTCGCCATCCATCGCGGCCTGCGACAGATCCTCTTCAAGCTTGACCAATTCGGCCTTGACCGATTCCTTGTCCGTCTTTTGAGATTTTGCCGGTGCCTGGGCGGTATTTGCAGGCGTTGTTTCCGACTGTTTTGTATTGTCACCAATACCGCAAACGTACATCACCGCTCCTAAGATCGCGAACGCTAGCAAGGATTTCATATCACTCGACCACCTTTTTTTGGATTCTGCTAGAGGGATAGTATGTTAAGGGATTAGTTTAGTCAAGAAATGGTATTTACATCAAATTTACCGGATCGATCTCGACGTAGATGACGTGCATGTCGCACCCTTGAGATTCCGCGTCGGCGAGAGCGATCTGGAGCGTTTCGCGCAGGGCTCGGCGGGTTGCTCCCTTAAGGATGATCTGGATGCGATACTCATTTTTGAGTCGGGCAAGCGACGCGGGTGCCGGACCGAGAATGCGGCAGTGTTTGGCGATATTCGCGGCGTCGAGCGAGCGGCGGAGAATGCTGGCGTTTTGCATTGCCCGGGCGTGTACACGGTGTTTTATCATGATGCTCGCGAGCACCGAAAACGGCGGATAACCGAGCCGTTGGCGGAATTTTATCTCCTCTTTGTAAAATCCGTCGTAATCCTGTTCCTTGGCAAAACGGAGCGCGTAATGCTCGGGGTAATAGGTCTGGATCAGCACACGTCCGGCTTTTTTGCCTCGGCCTGAACGTCCCGCGACTTGGGTGATCAACTGAAAGGTCCGTTCAGCGGACCGCAGATCCGGCAGGCCCAGGCCGATATCTACCGAGATCACACCGACGAGTGTTACGTTCGGAAAATCGTGGCCTTTGGCGATCATCTGCGTCCCGACGAGCATATCGAGGCCGCCGGAGGCGAATTTTAGCAGCACATTCTCCATCTCGCCCTTGTGGGCCATCGTGTCGCGGTCGACGCGGGCGATTCGCATCTGCGGAAAAAACCTGGCAAGAATATGTTCGAGCTTTTCGGTGCCTTCGCCGACAAAATACAGATACATGCTTTCGCAATGGGGGCAAGCGCTGGGTGACTTTTCGCGATAATTGCAGTAATGGCAGACTAGGTTGTCCGTGCCGCGATGAAACGTCAGGGTAATATCGCAATTTTTACATTTCATCGTTTCGCCGCACGTCCGGCAGAGAACGAACTGAGAAAAACCACGCCTATTCAATAAAATGATTACCTGTTCGCCTTTTGCAAAGGTTTCCCTGATCGCGTCTATCAATTCCGGCGACAAAGCGAGATCCTTGCCCGCTATTTTGAAAACCTTACGCATGTCGATCAGATTAGCCTCAGCCAGGCCACGGCCGCCGATGCGTTCGGGCAGGCTAAGGTACGTGTATTTGCCGCTTTGAGCGTTGTAAAACGACTCCATCGCCGGCGTCGCCGAGCCTAAGACGACTATTGCCGCAGCGAAGCTCGCACGCATTACGGCGACGTCTCGGGCATTGTAAAAGGGCGATTCGTGCTGACGGTAGGACGGGTCGTGCTCCTCGTCGACGATAACGAGACCGATATTTTCGAGCGGTGCGAACACCGCCGACCGTGTGCCGATAGCGATCCGTGCGTCGCCGCGACGGATGCGACGCCATTCATCATAACGCTCGCCGGTCGAAAGGTTTGAATGCAGGATCGCCACATCCGAGCCGAAAACCGCTCGCAAACGCCTCGAAAAAACCGGCGTCAGAGCGATCTCCGGCACGAGCATCATAGCCGACCGCCCCGCGTCGAGAGCGAACCTCATGGCACGAATATAGACCTCGGTCTTGCCGCTGCCGGTCACACCGTGAAGCAAGAAAGCCTTAAATGCGTCGCCCGCGACCGCTGTTGTGATCTGATCCAGCGCCGTCTGCTGGTCATCCGTCAAGGTGAAATCGTCGAGAGCAGGGAAGTCGGCTTTGCCGAGGGGGTCACGCATCACGTCCTCAACGTAAATCTCCAGCAGGCCGCGTTTGACGAGCGTGTTGATGGGCGAGGCGTTGGTGTCGGCTTGCTCTATGACATCCGTAAAGAGCATCTCACCGCCATTTGCCGTGAGGAGATCGAGAATCTTTTGCTGTTGCTCGGAAAACGGTTTTGCGTCGGGTGAGGCGAGCAATAACCGCACGGCCTTTCGGCGTTTTGGCCTCACCTTTTCGTTATTGATCCCGGCGGGCAGCGATGCCTTGAGCATCTCGCCCCAGAATGATGCGTAATAGTCGGCAGTCCATTGCGTCAGCTTGAGGATTTCCGGGGTGATAAGCGGCTCGTCGTCCGAGACCTCGATGATTTCCTTGATCTTCGATTCGTCAAACTCAATATCGGTGGGCAGATCGGCGTGCAGCTCGACGGCGTAGCCGGTCAGGCTGCGCTTGCCGAATGGCACTTTCAGACGGGCGCCGAGCCTGATCGCACCGCGCATCGTTTCAGGTATTCGGTAGGTAAACGAGCGCCGCAGCGGGACCGGCAAAACGGCCTCGACGTAGTTTGGCAGCGGTGAAATTTTCGCGGCTGGCGGGGACATTTTTTCCTCTTTGACCAAAATGATAACCTATGGGAACCTTATGCAGAAACTTGTTGCGTAAGTACGCGTCGGACGAAAGGGAACTAAACGCAAAGTCGCAAAGGAGCAAAGACGCAAGCAAGAGGATAAGGGTTTGATCTGGATATCTAAATTGAAATCTTTGCGTCTTGGCGACTTTGCATTAAAAATTCTTCGCCTCCTGCGGTAAAATTTTACTAATGGAAGATATATTCAAACCTCAGGAAAAAAAAGGCGCTAACAAGGTGTTGATCGGCGGCGTCATCGTCGGTTTGGTGTTGATCGGCCTCGTCATTTGGCTGCTTTCGTTCAAACCTTCGATGGAGGATCAGACCGCAAAGATACTGCAGGGCTCTTTTAAGGAAGGCACACCGGAATACGCCGAGCTTAACAAGGATATTGTGATCTCAACCGACGACAACACCGTCGAATCGCCGATGGGATTGGGCAAGATCTCGATGTTCATCCATGGCAAGATCCGCAACAAGGGGACGCGGACGATCAATATTTTAGAGGTCAGCGTGTCGGTCGTGACCCAATTTAATCAACCCCTCCGCGAGCGAAAGGTCCTAGTGGTTCCGGTTCAGCACGGCTCTCTTGGTCCTGGCGAGATCATCCCGATCACGCTTACCTTTGACGGGTTTTCGAAGGACGACGACCGGGCCAATATCCACTGGAAAGTGACCGCCATCCGGGCTGAGTAGTAAGAGAATGGCCACAAAAAGTGCAAAAGACGCAAAAATAGAGAATCAATAACTTTGCGTCTTTTGTGCTTTTTGTGACTGAGCTAATCTTTGGTTTCTTTTACAAAAAGTTCTTCGAGGGACTGCTTGACCGGCTGGATAGAGATCAAGTTGCCGCCGGCGGTTCTTGTAACCGCGAGGACGGCGTCGATGTCGGATTCGTCGAGGATTTGTATGATCGCACCATTCGGGGCGACGACGACAGTCGCTCCGGCGACGAATTCGATCTGCTCACGGATCGCGTCTGCGGCAACGCCCTGGACGGCGATCTCGAGCATGCGGTGGGCTTCGTCTTTGGCGAGCAGCTCGTTGAGCGTGCCGCTGGCGGCCAGTTTGCCGTTGCGCAAGATCGCAACTTCGTCGCAGAGAGCTTCGATGTCGGACAGGATGTGGGTGGACATAAAGACGGTCACGCCTTTTTCGCGCAAACCGGCTATTAGTTCGCGTATCTCGCGGCGGCCGACCGGATCGAGACCGCTCATCGGTTCGTCCATAAAGACGATCTCGGGGTCATTAATGAGCGATTGGGCGAGGCCGACGCGTTGGAGCATGCCCTTGGAATATTTGCGAAGCTGCCGTTTCCAGTCTTTTTCCTCGATGCCGACGACGGTCAGCAGCTCTTCGCCTTTTGTTTTGCGAGTGGCTTTGTCATAGCCGAACAGCTCGCCGAAATAATCCATCAGCTCGCGGGCGGTCAGATAATCGTAAAAGTACGGGTTCTCCGGGCAATAACCGATTCGCGTGTGCATTTGCACGTCGGAGATGTCGCAGCCGAGTATTTTTGCCGAACCGGCGGTCGGGAATTGGAGCCGCATCAGCGTTTTTATGGTGGTCGTCTTGCCCGCTCCGTTGCCGCCCAGAAAGCCAAATATCTGGCCCGGACGCACATTCAGCGTTAGGTCATCCAGGGCCCGCACCTTCGTCTTTTTGAGAAAGCCGGTTTCGTAATCTTTTGATAGATTTTTGATTTCGACTGCGTATTCCATAGGCTTAAAGTTTTGCGGTCTTTCGCGATTTTACCAGCAATATGACGGCAAAGGCTAACAATATCCCCCACGCCGAGATCGAGGCGATGTTGGTGGCCATTACATACGGCGGCTCGCGAAATATAAGATCGACATCCGCCGTCTCTGCCGGTATCGGAAGCGAGATCGTTCCCGATGGGCCAATGTTGACCGGAACCGCAGATCCGTTGACCGTTGCCTCCCATCGGGGATAGTAAAACGTGTTGACGCCCGCCCGCCCCGCGTCGCCGGCATCTATCTTAAATCGCTTTTCGGTCGCTGACCACAATGCGATTCGGGTATTTCGATTCATTGCGGTTACACGGTCGGGCTGGGAAAACGCCGCCCGGTCCGCCCAAATCGGCCACCAGCATTCGCATGCTTCGGAATTGATCAGCCCGGCCATCTCGGTATTTAGGGCCGCGCGCGATCTGTATGCCGCCCCTTTTGGCACAAAGACCGCGGCAAAGAAAAATACCGTGAGCACGATGCCGAGGCCCACGGTTACGAGAGCGTTTTTGCCCTCGTTCACGGTCGCGGCTGCTTTCGCAATGCCGATGGCCGCGAACGCCGAGCCAAACAGCGATACGACCACCAGCCAACGCGAAGGGAACTGCATCTTTTGCAGAACGCCCACATTGTCCCATATAACCGAGGTGACAGGAGTGGTCATTAGAATCGATAAGATCAAAACAGCGGTGACCGCTACGAGGAAACGCGATGTTTCGAGCCTCTTGCGAATCAAATAGATCGCGGTCGGCACCATAATAAGGAGCGTGACGATAAGTATCGCGTCCGCGAACCAGAGATTGGACGAATCGTTCGCAATGTCCGTAAAATACGACGGCCGCAGCAGAAAGTTAGAGCTGTAATCCCACGTCGAGGAAAAATATTTCGAGGTCGAATGTTTAATCAATTCGAGCTCCGGCACCCACCGCGACCAGTAAAACGAGGTCATTAACAGCGCTGCAACTACACTCCCGACGAGCTTTGAGATGGTGCTTAAAATGCCGGGCTTTTTGAGAAGGAAAAGGGCATACATTCCCATCGCCAGCGAACACAGGATCGTCATTGGCAGGTGCGTCAGGATGAGCAACGCGTAAGTGGCGGTCAAACCCGCGACGTTTATCCAACGCCCGTCGCGGCACACGCGTGTCAAAAATAGAAAGCAGAAGGGAATAATCGCCGTTGCAAAAAATTCGGCGAGCAGAAAATTGTTATAGATCTGATTGAGGTGATAGGGCGCCAGCGTGTAGATCAACGCCGCGATCAGGGCTTGGGTCGGACCAAGTTCGTCTTTTGCCCACAGATAAACGCCCGCGGCCCCGAAAAAAAACACGAGCGTAAACGCGATCAAGCTCGCGAAATACCAGTCCCGCACGACCAAGTAAATGAGCGAGAGGCAATAGGAGGTCAGCGGCGGATAAAACCGGATGCCCACGTCGCCGAATCCATGATTTGTCTCGCCCGAAAGACTCGGGTAGATGTTACCGCTTACAATCGCATCGTAGACGGTACCGGCAAATTGATAGTGCTGCGACTGGTCGTTGGCGATCGGTATCCCGCCGAGATACGCGGGCATCATTACGATCACCGAAAACGCGGCTATAAGGACATAATTGCTGAATTTCTTTCCGAGCATTATTGCAAAGGGCGTTTGAACCTCATTACGAGGTACCCAGCCAGATAGACCAGTAATGCGATCCATGTAAAAAGAGACAGCAACTCGACCGGCATCAAAAAGCGGGGTTCGGTGAAGTTGATCGCGATGCTCGCAGCCTCGGCCGGCAGTGGCACTACGATCGAACCGTCATTGCTGCGGCCGACGGGCGTTTCTGCGCCGTTTACGGTCGCCTTCCAGTATGGATGATAAAAGGTTGCCAGTCTCATCTCCGGCGTTGTGCCGGGGGTGGCATCTATTTTTCGCGATGCGTCTTTCCATTCGGTTATCGTCGTTTTCCGTTCGCCGGCGTCGGCTTGTGTGCGGCGGTCAAAGGCTTCGCGTTGGGCCCAGATCGGCCACCAGCAGTCGCAGGCCTCTTCATCGTACATTTTTTCGATCTTTTGCCCGAAAACTTCGCGTGACAGTGGCACCGACGGAATCACGTTTTGCGAGACATCATCGAGCAGAATTATCAGAACGAATGCAACGACCGCATAACCTCGCAAACGAGAGATATTCCGGCCCTTTACAACCAAAAACGGCAATGCAAAGGCAAAACCCGCCGCGCCCATCAGCGACGCTACCGACAGCCACCGCCACGGAAACTGGATCTTCTGGAGAAACGATATGGAATGCCAGATCGTCGTGCTCGTGACTGACAGCATCACGAGGGCGAATCCGCCGGTGATCATGACAGCCGGAACCAATTTTGACCCGATCGCTCGGATCCCGGTCTCTTTCTTTGTAAAGAGATACGCGGCCAGCGTCGCAAGCAGAAACAATAGCGTCAGCAGCACAATCGAATCATAGTGCCACAGCATTTTTTCGACGTACTTTGTCCATGTGGCACTGAAATAGATCGGAAACAGGTACGTTTTGTAGTCGTAATAGCCGCTCGCGAAGAATTGAGGTGAATTGTGTTTTACCCACTCGATCTCAGGCATCGCTTTTGCAAGATGAAAAGCGACTGACAAACCGGTAAGAACAAAGGCCGCACCAAGTTTAAGGGCGGTATCGACGAATTTTTTCCAGTCGACGATCACGAGGCCATAAACGGCAAGCGAGATAGTCGCGATTATGGCCGACGGTATGTGTGTGAGTATCAGCGACGAGTAGGCTACGGAAAAGAGAACGGCGTCGATCCACCGTCGCCGGTTACAGACCCGCGTAAGAAACAGGAAGCAGAACGGCAAAATGCCCGACGCTGCAAATTCCGAGTAGAGTACGGCCTGATAGATTTGGAAAGTGTGATACGGCACGATCGCATAGGCAATCGCCGCCGCCGTCGCTAACGTATTTGTCGTCCACTCTTTCAACCACGCATAGACGCCAAAGCTGCCGAGGGCCATCCAAAAGAATGACGTTATCCAAAAGCTGTCGTACCAACTGCCTGTCACGATCCGCGTTAAAGCAAGGCCGCAATACGCGAGCGGCGGATAATACCGGATGCCGATACTGCCAAAACCGAAATTATCGCCTCCGGCCCATTTGGGCATAATCTCGCCCGAAACTATAGCGTCATGATACGAGGCGGCAAATCGGACGTGCTGCATAAGATCGTAGCCGTCCGGGATCCCCATAAAGGCTATCGGCAGTATGAGGGCAGCAACCACCAGCAGAATAATGAGGATCGACAGACGCGTCGAGAGACCGGTGATCTCGATCGTATCCGAGCGTTCGGCCGGGACTTGCCCGGGGGCAACGTCTGGTTTGTCGGTCGTTTCCATCAATTGGTCGGGCGCGGCAGCCCGGTATGCTCCCGGTCGAGTGTGACCCTGCAGTTGTCTCTGTCGAGGAGATAGGGAGCACCGGTCGGGTCTACCAGCCGATTGGCCTTGTCGACGGTAAATTCATTGATGGCAGGCAACCTGACTCTCGATAATTCCGGCCATATTTCGCTCAGGGCCGCCGCGCAGTGGCCGTTTCTTTCCTTAAATGCCGCCAGCTCTTTGTCGACAGCATCCCGCTCGTCGAACCACTTGAGTTCGGCCAGGCGGCCAACTGCGGTTGAGCGTATCTGTTCGTCGTCCGAACTATCGAGCATCTGCTGATATATCGAACGAGCTGTGTCGCGGCTGCCGCCGTCAGCCTGCATTGACGCGGCCATCAGTTTCATAAACGGCTGTGCCCCAGCGATTTCCGAGCCTTTCTGATAAGTTTCGGTCGCCTTATCATAACGGTGCAGTTTCCAATATATGTAGCCAAGATGCTGATACAAGCGCCACGAATCCGGATTTCTCGCAATTCCTTTCGTCGTTAGCTCGATAGCTTTTTCCTTGTCAACAGCTGGCAGAATCAAAGCTCCGTAAGTGTAGGCACCGATAAAATGCGGGTCGAGATCGGTTGCGTTGTTTAGGAGCGGGTACAGTAGTCGTAGATTCAAGTCGCTAAGATCGTCTATATTGATCGTTTCGGTTTTGCTGTTTTCTATTTTACCGCCTATATACTGTAGCGAACGCATAAAGTACCAGTCGGCAATAAGTCCTTCGGTGCCTAGTGCAAACCCCTTCAACCGCGAGCCGTTCATGCGGAGATCGGTGTCCCCGTAACCTTCGGGCAGCGGCGGGCGGTTTCGTTCGATGAAGCCGCTCAGCCATGTGATCGCCGCAAATCCGGCGATCAGTATCAGGGCGGGCAGGACGGATTTTGAGATTGTCGAACCGTTTTTCATTTGAAATTTCGCCGGTTAAAAATGACAACCGTGATGGTGAGGAGAATCACGTCATAGATGAGAGCGTAAAGCAGCGAACCGCCGATCATTGCCGGTGGCGGCGTCATGCCATTGGAGCTCTCGGTAATAAAACTAAAATGCGAGAGATTTGGCAGAATATAATAAATGGCATCAAAAACGACGCGTGCCGTTGCCGAACCCATTTGCTGTGCAAGGTCGCGGAGCGATGAGCTAAAATGGCCGATGACAAAGATGAAAAATGTCAAAAGGGCGGACAACGCCGGCGTCGAGAAGGATGAGAACATTATCGCGACGGCCGTCAGGATCGTGAGTTCGAGAAATATCAACGCGACCGTCGGCCATATTTGCAAAACGAGACTCCCGCCCTGCACATACAATAATGCCAGGGAAACGCCGACGCCCATGACCGCGACATTGACAAACAGCGTACCGCAAAGGCCTAGATACTTGCCTACTATGAATTCGCCTCGGCCGACGGGTTTTGAAAAGATCGAGTAAACTGTGCGTTTTTCGATCTCTTTCCAAACGAGCGAAACACCGACAAAGATCGAGATAAATGCTCCGAAAATGAGCGTCGAGCTCAAACCCAGATTTACGATCACGCGGGCCTCTTGCCCAGCCGAAAGTTCGCCTAAAAACACGGCGCTCGCGGTGATAAGAAGTACGAAAAGGATAAGGTTATAGAGAATACGGTCGCGGACCGCCTCGCGAAAGGCGTTCTTTGAAATGGTCAAAATTCGCGATGGAAAACGTAACCCTTCAGCGGCCATTGAAATAATTTCGTGATTGTTGTTCGGGCGAAGATCTCGGCGAACAATCAAATATAGTCTACCACGATTTTGCACAATTTATACTAACAGGGGAACTGACGGGGCCTCCCGTCAATGGCTCTCCAGAGCATGTACGCTAATAAGCAGGGAATGACAAAAAAGAGCGGAGCTGTCTGGAAGCGTGTTCCAGACAGCCCCGCAAAAGGGGAGAAGTATTAGGTGTTAGTTAGCAAGCGGAGTGCCGGCTGCGACCGCGGCGTTGTCGGCATAGTGAGCCGTCGGTGCCACTGAATCAGCCATAATGACACCTTCAGTCGCGATGCCGAATTTACGCGTTCCCGTTGCGGTGATCGCAGCTGTACTACTCGGAACCGCCGAGAAGTAAAACTGAGCAGCAGCAGCCGGACCTCTCAGAATCTTGCCGCCAACAAAAGCGTAACCCGATTTCGTTCCCGATCCCAAAACGCTATCGATCAGGCCGATTGTTCCCGCCATCTGCGACAGCGAAGTAACGCCCTGCGCCACGGCACCGGCATAGTCGCCCTGACCATAGGTCGAGGCATAGGTCATCTGAGCTCCATGCAGAGTGCGCATGGCCGAAACGGCAGTGCCTTCGTTAGCTGAACGACGTGCCGCAAGCAAGTTGGGGATAGCGATAGCGGCGATGATGCCGATAATCACAACGACGATTAAAAGTTCGATAAGCGAGAAACCTTTCTGATTTTTCATTCTAATTCACAATCTCCTAAGTATTTTGAAAATCTATGTACCTTTCCCAGGCCACTAGTGCTATATCAAGCGCCGTGCCATTTAATATTAAACACAGTAAGAGGCGGCTAATCCCTTTAATTACAATGTTTTAGTGGATGAGGGAAATGTGTGGGGACGGGTGAAGGGAGAGTATTGGGAGGCCTAAATCACAGTTTTTGGCAACCGGCCTCTGACAATAAATGTCATTAACCAAACAAAAACCGCTTGTTTGCGGCTAATTATTCATTGCCGGTGCGGCCGCCGCATCCGCCGCATTTATATAGTGTGAGCCGACGGTCAGATCGGTTCGCGGTACGCCATCGGTCGAGATACCAAAGCGATGAATGCCGGTTCCCACGATCGGATCCGGTGAAATGGGAATCGCGG
This sequence comes from Chloracidobacterium sp., assembly GCA_025362075.1. GTDB lineage: Bacteria > Acidobacteriota > Blastocatellia > Pyrinomonadales > Pyrinomonadaceae > OLB17. The sequence continues at coordinate 1,814 of JANYIL010000079.1, read as the reverse complement.
AAACAAAAAATTGAGCCGAGCTGCTTGACGACGAGGCCTCGCGTCCGCCCACATAATTAAAACCGCTCTTGCTGCCGCTGCCCAGCACGTCGTCAACGAACTTATAGCCCGAAAGGATATTAAAGGCGGTAAGGGTTCCGGCACCGATGTCACCGGCATAGTCGCCTCTGCCATAGCTTGATGCATATGTCATCTGCGCCTCGTGGAGTATTCTGAGCGCGGAAATGGTTGACCCTTCGTTGGCGCTCCGGCGAGACGCCAAAAAGCCCGGCACCGCGATTGCCGCGATAATGCCGATTACGACAACGACGATAAGTAACTCGATGAGCGAAAAGCCTGCTTTATTGTTTTTCATAATTTTAGTGGGGTTTCCAGGTGGGCTGGAATGGATGGTTTGTTTGTGGATTATACCTTTTGAAAAAAGGCAAAAGACTTTATTAGTCCGATCCCCGCATTTGAGCGGAGAGCGAACGGACGCTGTGTTTGTCCAGAAGGTGCCTGAGCGACCGGACTGGCATTTGGAGTAATTCGGCGGCCTTTGTCTGGTTTCCTGCGGTTGTCCGCAGGGCCTCAACGACATAGGTTTTTTCTAAATTCTCGAGGTGGGTGACGAGGTTGATGCCAGAGTCGGGGAGGCTAAACTCCGCATTGATTCGCTGCGGATTGTAATTCGTAATATGATCGGGCAGCTGTTCGGGCTGTATCTCGTTCGAGCGTTCGAGCGCGACGGCACGCTCGATCGTGTGTTCGAGTTCGCGGACGTTACCGTGCCATGCATAGTTTTCGAGCAGTTGAATCGCTTTAGGGGATATCGTGAGATCCTTTCCCGCTTGATCACAAAACTTTTTGACAAAGTGATCGATCAGATCGGCAATATCCTCGGTCCGCTCGCGAAGCGGGGGGAGATGGATCGGGATCACCGAAATCCGATAGAAGAGGTCTTCGCGAAACGAGCCGTCGCCGCTCATCTGTTTTAAATCGCGGTTGGTTGCCGCGATGACGCGGGAATCGATCGCCAATTCGTCGTGGGCCCCGACGGGCCGGACGCGGCGTTCCTGCAGCACGCGCAGCAGTTTGACCTGCATCGCCGGTGACATTTCACCTATTTCGTCGAGAAAGATCGTGCCACCATGGGCCGCCTCAAAGAGGCCCTTGCGGTTTGCGTTCGCACCGGTGAACGCGCCTTTGATGTAGCCGAACAACTCCGATTCGAGTAGCGTTTCGGTAAACGCACCGCAATTGATCGAGATAAAAGGCTTTTCGGCCCGCGGGCTGAGGTCGTGGATCGCCCGGGCGACCAATTCCTTGCCGGTACCGCTTTCGCCGGTGATAAGGATGGTCGACTGTACCTCGGCAACCGTTTCGATCATCTGAAAAATGGCGTTCATCTTGGCCGATGTGCCGACAATGTTCTTGACGCTGCCGCGTTCGCGCTGAGCGCGTTTGAACGCGCGGTTTTCGTTGATCAGCGCCTGCTTTTCAAGCGTCTTGCGGACGATCAGCTTTAATTCTTCGACGTCGAAGGGTTTTTGTATAAAATCGTCGGCTCCGAGCTTAAACGCTTCGCGGGCCGTTTCGACCGATGCAAAGGCGGTCATCAGGATAACACCGACATCCGGCAGCGTTTCGCGCACCGCGCGGAGCATCTCGATACCGTCCATGTCAGGCATCTTGACGTCGGAAATTATAATGTCAGCCGGAGCTTCATCGAGCGCAGCTAATGCCTGCCGGCCATTCATGGCCGTGCGGATAGTGTTGCCCTGTTCTTCGAAAACAAGGGTCAACAACTGGCGATAACTTTGCTCGTCGTCAAC
>JANYIL010000056.1 GCA_025362075.1 Chloracidobacterium sp. | reverse complement strand
TTCTTTTCCGCAATTCGGGAACGCCGATAATAGCGGTTTAGTTGTTTCATCTCAGTAGTTTAGCCTATCCATTTTTTGGCTTAACTACCATAGACCCTTCTTTTTTTAATACTTTGAACCCTTTGCCGTTGATCTCAGCTAAAAACTTTTCAACGTCTGTTTCGTTTTTGAAATATATTAAGTGATTTACAGGACGGGCCTTTTCGAGCTTGTCGCCTTGATTTTTGAGATGCTCGACCACTTTTTGGTTGTGAATGCTTTGCATCTGAATCGGCAATGGATACAACAACTCTGTGTATGAATCCCAATCTTCTTCTCTATCCACCCGAAATTCGTATTTGTAGTCGGAAAATGTCGCCATGGCTTCGGAGATAGTTGGCTCGAAAAGCTCTCCATCCCCTAAGTAATGATACAAAGAGAGTCTTCCTTGACAGTTGAGGTGTCCGGCATTTACCGCCCCGTTTTTTCCCGCCAAAGATCTACTCATTTTCTCATCGATAGCATTGAGCGTCTCAAACTCTTGGGACAAAGGCAGTCCGTTTGGGCCTGGGAATTTCATCGTTATGTCGATACGAAGTCGGTTTAATCGGTTTTTGATCGGAGCTATTGGTTTAAGGCCCATATCAACCACAATCGATCCCACTTTGTCACTATCAATGGTGCTCAGATATGCGGCCCAATCCTCCGTATGAGGTGGAGCAGCCCAAATGTTTTTTGCTTGTTCGGAGTTTGGCTTTTTGCTCAAGAATTTGAAAAGTCCCATCGCAGTTATCGATACGATCAAAAGAGTTAGAATGACAAACGCTATAGTTCGGTTCCTACCTGACATTTGTTAGTTCCAAATAGAATCACAATTGAATAGTTCCACAAAATGCGCCGTGAACAGCTGTCTCAGCAACAGCCGTTTATATTGTTCAGTTCCTCGCACGTCGGAGATCGGGGATATCTCCACCTGCATTATTTTGTTTGCTTCAGTGATGGTTTCTTCGCACACGGTCTTTCCTGTTAAAAATGTCGAGGTCTCTTTTAGGTAAAAGGGCACCGGTGCGACGCCTCCAGCGGCGACATGAGCATCGCTAATTATTCCATCATCCACATAGAGCGAGATCGCGGTGTTGACTGTTGCTATATCCAGATATGTGCGTTTGCAGACCTTTTCAAAATTGAAGCGGAAATCGCCGGTGGGCTTCTTGAAACGGGTGGCCGTGATCATCTCATCGTCGGTTTTGGCTAGTTGTTTGTAGCCGAGATAAAGATCTTTCAAAAGTACCGTTCGTGTTACGCCCTTGCTTACGCGCGGGCTTCCGCAATTGAGTTCGAGTTGGGCATCTAAGGCGAGGAACCAGACTGTCATGTCACCGATGGGTGAGGCATTGACGAAGTTACCAGCAAGCGTCGCCATGTTGCGGATCGGGGTCGATGAGACGAGCTTTAGATGTTTGTAAAGATCGGGGAAGATCGATTGCATGACCGACGATTCGAGCAAGTCGGTGACGGTCGCCGAACCGCCGATCTCGATATATCCGTCTGTGTCGCGGATGCCGCGAAGATTTTGGTCGTAGAAAAGATGGGCGCTGTCGGTTTCGGCCATCGTGTCGGGCTTTTGCACGTAGACATCCGTTCCGCCGCCGACGAATCGTGTCGGAACCGCCTGCGTTAGCGGGCGGCTTGGAGCCAAATCGTCAACCCACTTTGATTTACCAAGAGCTTTGAGTCGGGCGGCAATGTCGGCAAAGTATTTCGGGACAACCTGCTCGTCTATGGCAAAGACCATTCCGCCCGCTGACGCAGGCGGTTCTGACATTGTGTCGCTGACGTGGCGGGCGGCGCGCTCGACCGACTTGTATCCGGTACATCGACAGATATTGCCGTCGATGGCGGAAACGGCCATTTCCGGTGTCTTCGCCGTGGTGTCAACGCAAAAACCGGTCAGCGACATTACAAAACCCACGGTGCAAAAGCCGCATTGGGTACCGCTCGTGTCGACCAGGGCTTGTTGGACGGGAGTCAGGCTGCCGTCGGCGGGGTTGATGCCTTCGACGGTGACGATGTGTTTACCTGCGGCGTTTGCCATCGGCATTAGGCACGAGGTCATCGTGCGGTATTTGACCTTGTCGCCCGCGAGTTCGCCGACGAGTACCGTACACGCACCGCAATCGCCCTCGCGGCAGCCGATCTTGGTGCCTTTTAGATTTTTGTGATAGCGGACAAAATCCAGCACCGTCGAGCCGGATGGCTGATCGGTCTCGATCTCATCGTTGTTGAGAATAAATTCGATCATTATAAAAAGTTAGCCGCAAAAAAGCACAAAAGGCACCAAAATTGAGCGACTATATTTTGCGTATTTTGCGCCTTTTTACGGCAATTTCAAAACCGACGGATCAGAATAACGCCTGCTGTGATCAGCAGTATCCCGGCGATGCGGACGAGGCTGATCTCCTTAACGGGAACACCGAGCAGGCCGAAATGGTCGATAATTATCGTCACCAGCATCTGCCCCGCGATGATTAGGCTGAATGTCATTGCGACGCCGAGACGAGGTACGAGCGTGACGGCGGCGGTCACGAAAAAAGCTCCGAGCAGCCCACCGATCCAGGTTATCGGCGGAGCGTCTTTGACCGAGCCGATATTGGTGAGCGGTGTGCCGGATGCGATGACATAAATGAACAGGGCAACGGTACCGACAAAAAACGAGATAAATGCCGCGAGGACCGGACTCTCGACAAAGACCGCCAGCTTATTATTGATCGCCGCCTGCGTCGGCATCATCGCACCCGCGGCCAGGGCGAGCAGCAAATATAGATAAAAATTCGACATCGTCGGGTCAGTATTCGGTCTTATCGACCTTGGCGGTCCACTCGGCGAATGCGTCCTGTGCCTCGCGGCGAAGCAGGTTTACCATTCGCAATTCTCGCTGATCGTTCGGTTTTTGGAGTTCGTCGTAAAAATGATCGTCGTCAAACCCGGCGGCGGCGGCGTCCTCGCGCGTACCTCCATAAAATATGGCGACCGGCCGCGACCAGTAGATCGCCCCGAGGCACATCGGGCACGGTTCGCATGATGTGTAAACGATGCAGCCATCGAGCTGAAATGTTCCCAGGTTGCTGCACGCGTCGCGAATAGCAACGATCTCCGCGTGGGCGGTCGGGTCGTTGGTCGATGTGACGCGGTTGTTGCCCTCGCCGACGATGCGGCCGTCACGGACGATCACGCAGCCAAACGGACCGCCCTCGTTGCGGTCAACGCCTTCGCGAGCTAGCTCGATGGCCCGCTTCATAAATGTTTTGTCGGCGTCGGTCATTGTCCCTCAGGCGATTTTAGCTTTATCTCGTAAAGCTTTTTCCAGTTTTTGCCAGTGACAAAAATACGGTCGTTAGCGGCGTCATACGCGATGCCGTTCAACGTATTTTCTCTCTGATCCTCAGAGTGGCCCTGATCGTCCGGTGATATGCCTGCAAGATTGATCCATCCGAGCAATTTGCCTGACGCCGGGTCAATGCGGGCGATGTAGTTTGGTTTGCCTAGGATGTTGGCTTCTTCAGAGTGCCAGATGTTTCCCCAGATCTCACCTTTGATCCATTCCAGTTCGTTTATCTGCATTAGCGGCTTGCCGTCTTCGCGCATTACGGGAATAGTCCGGACAGTTTTGAAGTTTTCGGGGTCCAATACCTTGATTACATGGGTGCTTTGAGTCATGTACAAGTTTGTGCCGTCCGTGGTCATTCCCCAGCCATCGCCCTGATAGGAGAATTCCTTGAGCAGCTTGAAATCCTTCGCGTCAAAAACACGGCCTAGACCCTGCTGCCAGGTTAGCTGGTAGATTTTGTCGCCTATCATGGCGATTCCTTCACCGAAATCCTCCCGAGGCAAATTCCACTTTTGCACGGTCTTGCCTGTCTCAAGCTCCACCTTTCGCAACGACGATTGGCCTTTTTCGCCAGTGCTCTCATAGAGAAAGCCGTTGTTAAAGAAAAGGCCTTCTGTAAACGCCTTCGGATCGTGCGGATAAGCCTTTACGACCTCGTAGCCGTAGACGGGCAAGGCCGCTGGCTTGGCGGCATTAACATTTGCCTTGTTCGGTGACTGCGGCGGCGTTGACGAGCAACCAAAAGTCATTGCGATCGTGAAAAAAAAGAGTAATAGACGCATATGTAATTTCCATTCTATCAAAGGTTTAGCCCGGCTATTTTTTGAGAGCCCGGTCGATCGCCGCCTTAAATGCCTCGGCTGACAGGGCCCGCACCATGATGCCGTTTACGAATATGGTCGGCGTCGACGAGATGCCGTACGATTCGCCGTCCGCCATGTCTTTTTTGAGGTCGGCGGCTATCTTTTCGGAGCTAAAGTCTACCTCAAACTGCGCGGCATTCAAACCGATTTGGGCGGCGTATTTCTTGAGCGATTCGATATCGAGGGCGTCCTGATGCGTATAAAGGATCTCGGTATATTCGAAAAATTTACCCTGGGCGTTGGCTGCACCCGCAGCGAGTGCGGCACGCCAGGCATTTTCGTGGATCGTCTCAAGCGGAAAATCACGCACGATAAAGCGAATCCGGCCAGCATATTCGGCCATCGCTTTTTTCAGGACCGGATGGGTCGCTGAACACGCCGAACATTGAAAATCGCTGAACATGACGATCGTCACCGGCGCGGTTGCGGAACCCTGCGACGGTGACGTTCCGACCGAAATATTCAGCACCATCGGATCGGGCTCTTTGTAAACAATCTTGACCTGATACTTGACGAACAGCTTTTTCGACAATGCACCTTCAAGCCCGACACGTTCTTCGTCGGTGAAAGCCTTCATTTTATTGGTTATCTCGTTAGCGATCAGCGTGCTCGAATCGGTATTCAGGGCCTTGGCCTCGTCAGCGACCAGCGCGTCGTAGATGGTGTCGTTAAGGTCGTCGAGGATGACGCCGGCGAGGTCGAGCCGGGCGTCGTAGATCTGAAATTTCGCGTATTCCTCGAATTCCTTAGCCGTTATCAGTTGGCCACCGACCGTTGCGACAACATCTGACGGAGCGAGATTTGGCGCGTTGACGTCCTTATCGTTGGCGGCCTTGTATTTCGCCGTCAATTGAGCAAAATAAGCGATCAGCAGCTTCTGCTCGGGTTCGCTGCGGAGCATCGAGACGATCTGTTTTCGCACCTGATCCAACGTGCGGTCGCCGATCACGGTGCGATTGGCCTCGTAAACGGTCTTTATTTGTTCCTCCGTCGGATTCGCGGCCTTGGTCTTTTCGGCCACGATCAGCTTGCCCGGCGTCGTATTAAGAGCTTTTGCCTCGGCATTCAGGGCCCGCTGGTTGAGCATCTGTCCAAGCAGGTCGGCGCGCCCCTTTGCTAGGTTGGCGGGAACCTCGGCGACCATTTTTTGCGTGTCCGCTGACAGGTCCTTTAGCCGAAACGTATGTCCGGTCGCGGTCGCGAGCAGGTCTTCGGGCTTTTGTGCGAGGACCGAAAACGCCAGAATAACAATAAAGGCGAGGATGTTGATAAACTTCATAAATTCTACGGATGCGAACCGTGCGGACAAATTCTATCAATTTTGAACGGCTTAAACTATCCATAATTTGATGTAAATTACGCCAAAAGGTATGCCGCACACTGCAAAATATTGATAGCATCGGGTGTTGACCTCTATGAACCAAAAGCTTTCACGCGAATTTTATCTGAGCAAAGACACCATCCAGATCGCTCGGTCTTTATTGGGTAAGCTGATCGTTGTGCTCGACGAAAACGGACAGCGAGTGTCCGGAATGATCGTCGAAACCGAAGCCTATCTCGGCGAGGGGGACCGTGCAGCCCATAGCTATGGCGGGCGCCGTACCCCGCGAAATGAGATTATGTATGGCCCGGCCGGGCACGTCTATGTCTTTTTTGTTTATGGAATGTATAACCAGTTCAACGTCGTGACCGGCCCTGCCGATCACCCGCACGCAATCCTCATTCGCGGAGTCGAACCGGTCGAAGGCATCGAAATCATGCGTGAGCGTCGCGGCCCGATGAAGGACCGCAACCTGACCTCCGGCCCCGGAAAACTGTGCATCGCCCTGGGCATAGACCGCAGGCTTAACGGTGAAGACCTGCTGGATGACCGAGTTTGGCTGGAGAATAATCGCGAGTTTGCCGGTGATGAAATTGCTGTCGGGAAACGCATCGGCATCGACTACGCCGGCGAAGACGCGGGAAAGGCGTTGCGGTTTTGGGTGGCGGACAATCAATATGTCAGTCAGAACCGGGAGCGATAGCGACTGGGTTCGGGCTCATGAATATATGCTGCGGGCAAAGAACCCAGTCGCTATCGCTCCCGGTTCTGACATTTCATCCGCATTCCATATTTCGGCCGGAGCGTGATCATCGGTTTCATTTCGATTTGCTGGCCCGGGACCAAGCTAAGTTTCCATTTGCGCGCGAGGGTTGCGAGCAATAAAATTCCTTCGGCCCAGGCGAAGCTCTCGCCGATACACCGCCGGACACCGCCGCCGAAGGGGAAGTAGATGTTGCGTTGGCCGGCTTCTTTAACGCATTGTGATTCCCATCTTTCCGGGTTGAATGAAAGCGGTTCGTCCCAGAATCTCGCATCGCGGTGCATGACGAACGGGCTTGAGAGTATGAGCGTGCCGGCGACGGCTGTGAAGCCATTGAATTCGTGAGTTTCGACCGTATTTCGCCCGATCGCCCATGCCGGCGGGTAGAGTCGCATTGATTCGGCGAGGACGGATTCGGTGTATGTCAGGCTCGGAATATCGTCCATTGTCGGGACACGGCCGTCGAGAACGGCGTCGATCTCGGCGTGGAATTTAGCCTCTTTTTCCGGGTTTTGCGAGAGCAGATACCATGTCCACGTTAATGCATTCGCGGTCGTCTCGTGACCGGCCAGGAATAGCGTCAACGCTTCGTCGCGAACCTGCTCGTCGGTCATAGCGCTGCCGTCGGCGTCGTCCTGTGCGAGCAGGAGCATCGAGAGCAGGTCGCCTTTGTCCTCGCCGGAGCGGCGGCGTTCGTTGATGATGCCGTAGACGATCTCGTCAAGCGTTCGGCGGGCACGTTTGAAACGAATCGACTGCGGGAACGGCATTTTTTCGAGCCATTCGGAAAACGGCAGCAGCAGAAAGTTAAAAAGCTCGACCAACGTCGTCATCGCCTGTCCGATGCGGTCTGCGTCATCGCCGACCTCGGCATTAAAGAGCGTTTTCCCAACGATCCGTAGCGTCAGGTGCATCATCGCCTGATCGATGTCGTAAATCTCGCCGTCCCGCCAACTGTCCGACATCTGGTCCGCATACGTGACCATAGAACGGGTATATTCGGCAATACGGGTTCGGTGAAAAGCCGGTTGGATCATCCTTCGCTGGCGAAGATGATCAGGGCCCTCGTTTGTCAGCAAGCCGCTGCCAAGCATTACCTTCGATCTCTGCAATGCCCGGCCTTTGATAAATTTATGAGCGTTGACGACGAGCACGTCCCGAACGAGGTCGGGGTGGTTTATAAAAAACACCGGCTGCGGCCCCATTTTTAGGAACGAAACATCACCCAGCTCAGCCTGACGCGTAAGATATCCAGTGCGGTCACGCCAGAACGCACGCAGGTGCCCCCCGATCATGCCTGGCCGCTGCATCGGTGGACGAGCTGGTTTAGAGGGTGTTTTCATAATGTTGCGAAAGAAAAGTTACAGGGATAAAGGGAATGAAAGGGATAATTTTAAGCTTGGGGCCTCATTGGTCCATTCAGATCTTATCCCTTACATCCCTGTAAAATTCCTCCGACGTTCTCTTAGAACTTTCAGCCCAAAACTGATATTTTAATAGCTTATGTCAGAACCAAAGCCAATGAAAGTCAAACCCGATATCCGTGCGATCACGCGGCTCGTGCCGCGGGAGGGAAACCTTGTTCAGGGTCAGTCCGAGCTGCCCATCGACCCACAATTAGCAGCCGAGGCTGCCGCTATTATCGCGGCCAGCCAAAACCACTACGGCGGCAGCGAAGGCGACGCCAACCTCAGAAAAGCCGTCGCCGCCAAGATCGCCAAATACAACAGCATTGAGGTTGACGTGGACGCGCGGCCATTTGAGCTGATGATCACGAACGGCGGCACGGGAGCTTTGATCGGTATTGCTCACAGCTATCTACGCGGCAAATCGGCATTGGTCTTTGAGCCGTACTATCCATATCACCGCCGTATCCTGGAAGAATTTGGCAGCAAGACCGAGACGTTTGAGCTTGACGCGGCGACGCTCGGTTTTGAAGAGGGAGCCTTGCTCGCTCGGTGCCGCGAGCTGAAAGATCGCGCCGAATTTCCGCTGACCGCGATCATCGTTTGCTCGCCCGCCAACCCGAGCGGCAAGGTCATGTCGCAGACCGAGCTTGAGGCCGTCGCCGACGTTGCTAAGGAGCTTGACCTGCTGGTCATTTCCGACGAGGTTTACGAGCACTATGTCACCGGCGAAAATCCGCACACGCCGATCGCAAGCCTGCCCGACATGTGGGAGCGGACGATCACGGTAAATTCGTTCTCGAAATCATGGAATATCTCAGGCTGGCGCCTCGGCTACGTCTATGGAAAGGGTGATCTCATCGCTCCGATCAACAACGCCGCAAACGTCATCTACGTTTGCCCCGCAACGCCACTCCAGGCTGCCCTGTCTCGCACACTGATGTCGGACGACACCTATTACACGCGGCTGCGGGACAAATTTGACGGCAAACGTATCGCGACTTCCGAGATACTGACAAGCCTCGGGTTCGACATCTACAATTCCGGCTCGGCTTTTTATCTGTGGGCACGCATCCCAGAGCAATACAACGACGCCATCACCTTCAACGAAATGCTGATGCGTGACGCCGGTGTCGGAATGACACCCGGGTCGGCCTTTGCTGACGGCGACGACTGGGATGCTATGGTGCGCATCTGCATCGCCCGCGAAGACACCATGCTCGAAGGCGCGATGGAGAAACTCAGGGGTGTTTTGTCCTAAGTCCCCGCAATTTCGCCTATTCCAGCAGATTGAGCAACCGTTTGGCCCTTTGGCAATGGCGATCTTTATTGCTGATCGGGTTCAAACATTCTGTTGACTTGATGCATACCAATGATACATACTAATATGCATGAGAACAACGGTGATAATTAAAGACGAAGTGCTCAAACAAGCCGCTGAAATGACGGGCATCAAGGAAAAGACAGCGTTGATTCACGCCGGCCTGCAAGCCCTCATAGAGCAAAAGGTTCGAGAACGCTTGATCGCTCTCGGCGGTTCGGCCCCTGATTTCAAGCCGGGTCGAAGACGACGATGATCCTAGTTGATACATCTGTATGGGCGGACCACCTTCGGAGATCAGACGAAGAAATGACCCGTCTGCTCCGCACCAATAGGGTGCTTATGCACCCATTTGTGATCGAAGAACTCGCATGCGGCTACCTACCCGACCGCTTAGAGTTCCTGAATTTGATCAGCAGTTTGCCGCAAGTCCCGGTGGCTACGCACAGAGAGGTACTCGGGCTCATCATAACGAAGAAGCTTTATGGCACGGGCGTCGGTTCGGTCGATGTCCATATAATTGCGTCCGCAATGCTTGCTCAGGCCAAAATATGGAGTAAGGACAAAGCGTTGATTCGCGAATCTACTCGGTTAGATCTGGCGGTCTGATTAGATCTCCACCTCATCGATCTGCGCTTTTTGCAGTTTGCCTGAATAATCGATGTAAAGCGATTTCCACTCGCTAAAAATGTCGAGTACCTGGGTTCCGGCCTCGCGGTGACCGTTGCCGGTGCCTTTCGTCCCGCCAAACGGGAGATGAACCTCGGCTCCGATCGTTGCGGAATTTACATAGCAAATGCCGGTGTAAAGCTCCTGCATGGCGTAAAAGGCGTGATTGACGTCTTGCGTGTAGATCGCAGACGACAGGCCGTAGGCGACGCCGTTGACAATGTCGATTGCCTCGTCCAGAGTCGAGAACGGAATGACGCTCGTAACCGGGCCGAAGATCTCCTCCTGGGCGATCCGCATTCCGGGCTTGACGTCGGTAAAAACCGTCGGCTCGATGAAATATCCGTTTTTATTAGCGCCTTTTGTTAGTCGATGGCCGCCACACGCCAGAGTAGCCTTGTCGTGATTTTTGCCAATCTCGATATAGCTGAGGATTTTCTCCATCTGTGGCTGATTGATGACCGGGCCGACCTCGGTTTTGGGATCGAGTCCGTTGCCGACGCGAAGTTTTTTAACTTTTCCCACCAGCTTTTCGCAAAATTTCTTGTAGATCTTTTTGTGAACAATAAGCCGCGACGACGCGGTACAACGCTGTCCACTCGTGCCAAATGCTCCCCACAGCGAGCCTTCGACAGCGTTATCGACATCGGCATCATCCATTATGATAATGGCGTTTTTGCCGCCCATTTCGAGGCTGACGATCTTGTTATCGCGGGCACACGCCTCGGCGATAATGCGACCGGTCGAGGTCGAGCCGGTGAACGAGATCAGCCGCACATCGTTGTGTTCGACCAGTGCGGCACCGGCGTTGCCAAAGCCGTTGACGACGTTGACGACGCCTTTCGGAATTCCAGCCTGTTCGCAGGATTTGACCAGATTTATGGTCGAAAGCGGCACGTCCTCGCCTGATTTGATAACGACCGTGTTGCCGCAGACGAGCGCCGGGATCAGTTTCCACGACGGTATCGCCATCGGAAAATTGAACGGAGTGATCAATCCGCACAACCCGACGGGTTGCCGCACGCACATCGCAAATTTATTCGGCATCTCGGCCGGTGTCGTAAACCCGTGCAAACGACGGCCTTCGCCCGCCGTGTAATATGTACAGTCGATCGCCTCCTGCACATCGCCGCCCGCTTCCTTGAGCACCTTGCCCATTTCGCGGGTCATCTGGTGTGTGAATTCGTCCTTATTTTTTCGGAGAATTTCGCCAAGCGTGAATAAAAGCTCGGCCCGCTTGGGAGCAGGTGTCCGCCGCCACCGCGTCGCCGCGTCCTTTGCCGCGGCGACCGCCGCATTAACATCATCCTCATACGAAGCCGGAAATCGCCCGATAATATCAGTAGTATCCGCCGGATTCACATTATCGAACCACTCGCCCGACGAAGATTTGACCCATTCGCCGCCAATGTAATTTTTATATTTTTTGATTTCTGTTTTGGACATACTTCTTAAGTCTAATGTCCAAAGTCTAATGTCCAAAGACACTCGCCGCAACTTTGGACATTAGACTTCGGGCTTTGGACGCCTTTCTATTTGACCGTAAACTGCAATATCTTGGTTTCCGTCGTCGCGGCTACCGGATTGTACGACACCACCGTCAACACGACCGGGTCGCCGACCTTTAATTTTGCGACGAACTGGGCAAAGGATTTGAGATCCGTCACGTTGACGCGGTTGATCCGCTGGATCAGGTCGCCGGCCCCGAGAGCGTCGTTTCCACTCGAATTTTTAACATCCGCGATAAAGCTCGTCGGGTTGATCTCCTTTACCAGCAAGCCTTTTTGCCCCTCAAGCTTGTTCGCCGTCGCGAGTTGGGGCGTAAGTTCGTTTAGCGTCAGTCCGAATGGCTTTTGCTCGGCGACGGTGCCGTCCAGCGGTAATTTACGCCGCTCGCTCGGCTCATCGCCGCGATTTGGGATTGGACGTTCGCCAAGCTTAACTGTCGCCGTCTTACGATCAAATCCGGTACCGTTTTCCCGCAGAAACACGATAGCCACAGTCTGGTCGGGCCCCGTCGCGGCAACCCGGGCGATCAGATCTTGTTCGTTTTCGACACGCTGGCCGTTAAATTCGACGATGACATCGCCCGTCTGGAGTTGAGCAATCGCCGCCGGGCTTTGCTTGTCCCTTATGTTCGTGACGATCGCACCATTAGTGTCGCTCATCCCATAAACCTTTGCGTACTCAGCCTTTACCGGTTCGAGGAACGCTCCCAGATAGCCTCGCCGCACTTTGCCGTATTTCAATATCTGCTGTAGCACAAATTGAGCCTCATGCGCCGGCAGAGCAAAACCCACGCCGTTGTAGTCGCCAGTCGTCGTCGCGATCTGGGAATTTACGCCGATCACCTCTCCGTCGAGATTGACAAGCGGGCCGCCTGAATTTCCCCGATTTATCGCCGCATCGGTCTGGATAAACCGCTGAAACGCGCTCGCGTACGGCGTCCGGCGACGTGTCTGCGAAATTATGCCGGCCGTCACGCTCTTCGTAAGGCCAAAGGGTGAGCCGACCGCCAGCACCCAATCGCCCACCTCGGCCGTTTCCGAATCGCCAAATTTAAGGAACGGCAGATCGTGTCCCGCATCGATCTTTAGCACAGCCAGATCGGTTGCGTCATTACCGTCCACGCCCACAACGGTCGCCGGAAACTCTTCACCGGAATCGAGCTTCACCGTAATACGCGCGGCGTCATCGATAACGTGGGCGTTCGTTATGATATACCCGGCCTTGTCCACGATAAAACCGCTGCCGACCGCATACACCGGCTGCTGCGGCAGCTGCCGCCGGAAAAAATCCATGATGTCATCGGATTTACCGGGAGCCGCCGTCGCCCTGGCTGCCGGCTGAGCCACCTTGCTCTTCGTGTCAATGCTGACGACCGCCGGTTCGACCTTTTTCGCGATCGCGGCGAACGACCTCGGCTGGGCAAATGCACTTGCGCACGCAATGCCGGCGATCACGGTCAATAGTACGAACAAACGGAAAGGTAATATATCTGAATTGCGGCGGGACCGGTTCATGAACATAGCAGTTTCTCCTAAAAAACGGGATGTCGCTGTCCTTCAATATCTCACGAGATTATAGCAAAATAGATTCTCTTTTTCTTAAACGTAATTTCGGTGGTGTTGCGGTGTCGGAAAAAAGGTGCCGCAGGGCTGCGGGCTTCTGCATTTTTAATCTAAAGCGGCCACTTGTCGAGAAACTCTGTGAGAAATGCCTTTTCGGCTTTTTGCTCCGTCTCGCGTCCCAGGAAATCGCGAAACTGCTCCTGCTCGTTGATGTAATCTTCCTCGGGGATGAGGCCGGCGAAATAGACGACCCGCAGCCAAACGAGGTAGGTGTTGAGCGTGTCGATCTGGTTGTACTCGACGATCTTGGTCAGATCGCGGGCCAGCCAGAGATCGGTGACCTGATCGCCTTTGACATCGATCTTGCCGGGGAAGCCGCACATCTTGGCCAGCTCGTCGAGACGGGGTTTCATCTCGCCGCTCGAAAATAATTTGAGCAGGTCCAGGTGATCTTCGTTGTCCCACCGCCTGAAGTAATCGCCTGCGTCCCAGGATTTTTGCGGGCGTTTGTTAAAGGCTGGGGCCGTTACCTCATTGACCATGCCGCGCTGGATCAGAACCTGTAGATCGGATTCGGCCGAATTATACCCGACAAGCTGCGGGCGCCGTTCGCCGATGAAATAAAGAAAACGTTCGATGATCGAAGCCTCGTCAACGTCATCGGAATCGAGCGGCAATTTTGGCAGTGAATTGAGTGCAAATTCGGTCACCAGCTCGCGGTCTCGGTTGTAATAGGTCTTGCGGGAAAGAAACGCGATCGATACGACCCGCGAAAACATGTATTTCAAAAACGGACGAGGATTTTTTTCGGCGTCGTATTTTGGCGAGTGCTCCCACAAACTCTGCATCGCGTCTAGCTCGGTCGTCTCGTCGGCCAGGTCAAAGAGCCGCTTGGCACCGGCTGCATCGGGCACCCATTCGAGGTCGAAATATAAAACCAGCTCTGGGATCGGATTTTTTAGCATGGCAACTGAAAAAAGGCTTCGCCGGACGCAATGGACATCGGGTATCTCTTATGTCCTTAAGTCTCCAAGTACCGCATTTTAGCATACAGCGACAGAATGGAAAATATTGCGTCCCTAACAATGCAATTGCTTTGTTCCGGGGAGAGCGGGGGTAAATCCGCCTTCCTGACTTGTTCTTGGTTAGGGTGCTTTGGTTCACCCAACTTGCTCAATAGTCGAGATAAGAGAAAAGTCTACAACTTAGTGCAGGGCAGTAATGAAGGCGGGTTTATCCCTGCTCTTACTTTGCGTCCCAAAATTTTCAAAGATCAAGATTTCCAGTTAGTGATTTGGTTTAGTTAGATGTGCGTCCCAGGATGTTGCGGAGGCCCGCGCGTGAGCAAGGGCTTAACATCCAACGTGAGAGTTAAGCCCTTGCTAACGCACGGGCCTCTGCACTATGGCAGCTGGCTCTCCGCCTTTTTTCTGTTTGCGTATGCCATTTGTTTTTCGCTAGCTTATGTCGATTTGACGGCCGGGACCGGTGCATTGGTCCTCTTCGGATCGGTGCAATTGACGATGATTGCCGTTGCGCTGGTTCGCGGCGAACGCCCGCCGGAACTCGAATGGCTGGGGCTGGCGTTGGCGATTGCCGGACTGGTCTATCTTGTTTTTCCCGGCCTTGCGTCGCCGCCACTGTATAGTTCGCTGCTGATGGCAGGCGCCGGTGTTTCGTGGGGATTTTATACCTTGCGAGGCAAATCCAGTGGCGATCCGTTGGCAGATACAACAGGTAATTTCGTTCGCTCGGTTCCGATGATCGCCGTTGCGGCCATACCGTTTTTGTCAAAGATCC
>JANYIL010000054.1 GCA_025362075.1 Chloracidobacterium sp. | reverse complement strand
GCCGGATATTTGCTAGCGGATTCGGCTTTTTCACTTCCGTTTTTGCGGGCTGCTCGACGGGCGGCTTCGGAGGTTTTTCAGTCGACGTATTAGTCTTAGGCTTGGTCGGACGCCGAACCACTTGTTTGGTAACAGGTTCGATGGGTTTCTTGACCGGCTCGGCCTTCGCGGTCGGTGCCGGGAAATCGTCCACCACCACAACCGGTTTCTTTATCGCCGCTGCTTCATTTTCTTTTGTTTTAGCCTCGTTCGTCCTTACGTCTTTCGACGGAGTTTCGACCGTCTTGGCTTTCTCAGGTTCGGTATTCTTAATTGGAACTTGTTTGGGCTTGGACTCTATTATGGTTCCGACGGAGTTTACTCGGATGCCCTTTTCGTCCTTTTTGGAGGTTGTAACAGGCTTCACTTCTTCGACCGCCTTTGACGGCTCGAAGGCGACAAAACTACCGCCAAATTTGATTCTAAATGTGGCCGGATCGTCACCTGGTGGACGGCCTTCGATTCGAAGTAACAGTCTCTCTGGCTTGCGGAGATAGATCAGCCGTCCAGTTTCGTTTGAATCGGCATCAGAATAGACGACCATTTTCGTCAGCGAACGAAGCCCTTCGGCTGAGAAAATATCGATATCACCCGAGAGATTTTTCGTGACGACATTGATAAATATGTCACCCTGCTCGCCGTCAAAGGCGAAGAAGTACGTCGTCAGCCGAGCATCGCCAATATCGCGAGCTTTGATGACGCCGTTCAATTCATTTGATGTAATTGGTGTGGGAAAATTTTGATCGGAAGACTGGGCGAGCGTGGGAACGGTCAGGCACAAGGCCGCTACGCAAAAGCTTAATACGTAAACCCTTATGATTTGAATCTCTTTCATAACCTTTTCCGCAAATGAACAAGCCGCGAAGTTTCGGTATAGCCCAGACCAAGATGGGCCTGTAGGCTCACATCATTACCGAGTTCCGCGTCCGAGGCCATTTCTGTGCAGCCATGCTGCAGGGACCATTTCTCGGCAAACGCCACCAGCTTGCGGCCAATGCCATGCTGCCGGTAGCCCTCCTCGACAAACCAGCCTTCGAGATAGCCGACATTATCCGACTCGCAGTCCTCGGCGAATGAGCGAATGCTCGCCTCGAGAAAGCCAATCAAACGACCGTCTCCGGGATCGGCGACCGCGACAAATTGCGAGTCGGAATGCTCGATAATATCGACCATTTCCGCGCGGTGATCGTCTTCGTCGGCCTCATCCCACAGGCGCGTTCTGAGCCGCAGCCATTCGTTCAGGTCCTGCTCTTCGAGCGGTCGGATGTTAAATTGGATGTCACCCATTGACGAACGATTCTATCAGTCTTCAGCGAGCAGAACAACAATTAATTACCTTGAAGCAAAAGGCCGGGAGACATGCCCCCGGCCCTAAACCTGTCAAAGATCAAACTTAAACCGCCGTTTCTAGCCTACCTTCGCGGCTGCCGCTTTGTCGGTCAAAACCTCGAGTGCCTTTTTCAATTGCAGATCCTCGACGACCTTTGGAGTTACTGCCTTCGGCGCCGGGGTCGGGGTAGGAGTTGCGTTCGGATTGGTCTGCTGGTCTATCAGGTTTTCGACCTCAAGCGGTTCCGGGGTATCGGGGCGTTTAACCTCGATTGAGGGCTTAACGCCGGTCGTTGCACGGTCATTACCCAAGAACGGCGTACCGCCCCCCGAGGCCCATTTCGCGACAGTAAGAAGGAGTCCGTCGCCGCCGCGCAGTGTGAATAGTTTTTGCTCGGTTCCGGCTCCGAAGCTGCGTTCGCCGATCACTTCGCCGCGTTTTCGCTCGATCACGGTCGAAGCGATCGCTTCGGCCGCACCAGACGTTCCCGAATCAATCAAAACGGCCAGTCCGCCATCAAATATCGCCTTTGCGGGATCGGCGGTAAACGTCGTGGTCACCTTGTTTTCGCGTCCAATTATCTTTGCAAGGTCGCCGTCCTTGATGAACAGATTTGCAACGCTCGCTGCCTCAGCCAGAGTTCCGGCCGAGACGCCGCGGAGATCGAGGACGATCTTTTGCACTCCCTGTTTTGTAAGGCTCGCGACTTGGCCACGTATGTCGTTTCCTTCGCCCTCTTCGAGGCTGTAAACCTTTACGACACCGATCTTACCGGCCTCCATTCGGGACTCGGCGTTCGGCACTTTGTAAGTACCGCGCGTGACCTTGATCGTTTGCGGTTTTTCAGCGGCATGCAGGACACGCAAATTCACGGTCGTCCCAGCGTCACCCATCATAAGCTGGCGGGCGTCATACAACGAAACATCCCGAGTCGCTTTACTGTCAATATACTCGATCACATCGCCCGACTTAAGTCCGGCTTTTTCCGCCGGAGATCCTTTAAGGGCCGAGATCACATATAGATAACCCGAAACCTGCGAAAAGCTGGCTCCGATACCCACCTTGCCTGAGGTTTTATTCGCCTCGAACGATTTGACCTGATCCGCAGTCAAAAATGACGAATACGAATCCAGTCCGCCCGCGAGTCCGCGGAGAGCTCCGATGCGCACCTTTTCCATGTTCGGGTCGTCAACGTAATCGTTCTGAATATGCTGCAGAACCGATTCCACGATCCGTAATTGGGCCCCAGCATCATTTACCGGTTCCTGAGCCGAAGTCGTGAGCAGCCCCCCAACCATCGGCAGACCGCCGATGACCGCGTAAACGGCAATTACACCCGAAAGAGCCAGTACCCAAAGTTTTCCGCGAAATGACATATAATACCTCGTATAAAACTATTGCCAGCAAAGAACAGCTAATTATCGTCTATTGAAACTACCAGTGCAACAAAAAGAAACTACTAATCACGACGAATTTACAGAGCTAAAAGATGTGCCCGCAGAGGGCCGTATTCTCGCTCTCGACCCCGGCACAAAACGCATCGGTGTCGCCATTTGCGACGAAATGCGATTTACCACACGTCCGCTCGAATTGATCGAACGCCAAAGTTGGAAAAAGCTGCTCGCACAAGTCAAAATCATCCTCGCCGAATATGATGCCAAAGCCCTCGTAATTGGTTTGCCGCTCGAATCCGACGGCGACGAAAGTATCATGTCCGGGACGGCTCGCGACATGGCCCGCAAATTCTCGCTCTCACTCGATGTCCCTGTCTATCTCCAGGACGAACGCGTCACATCCTACGCCGCCAAATCAAACCTCTGGAGCCGCGGCGTTGGTCTCAAAGAATCGCGTCGACTGGTCGACAGCGAAGCTGCGGCGATAATTCTGAGCGATTTCCTGTCCCGACTTCCTAAAGTGTAGGGGCGTCGCGATTTTGCCTTTTGCCTTTTTTCTTTTGCCTTGTCCCTGTCCCACCGCTGTCCCACACCCAAGTGGGACACACAACTAACTGTTTTTATTGATGTTGCGGTGATTTTTACCCGCTGTCCCGCCTTTTTTGAAAAAAAATGCGTCACGCTGTGACAAATCTCTAAATCTTAGAAATACTGATGTTATGGAGATTATCGGTAACTCAGAGGGTCGATCTTTGGTGGGACAAGATCACTGGTTTTTAACTGTCAAACAACATGACGGGATAAATAAAGATCTCTCGTCCTCGCCGTAAACATTCGGCGGCTCTTCATACTTGCATATAACCAAACAGATTCAAATGCTATTTTGCCGGCTTTGACGTATTTTGCGGATTTTGCTGATCGCGGAGCGTATCGGGTTTGAACGGCGGTAATATCGCTGTAGTCGACACGGATTTCTCGGACGAACGCCTTATCTTGACGTTTTGCGGCGACACGAATGCTTTTGGTCAAGCCCCTCGCCTCCCAAATATCTCGCTGCATAAATTCAGTTGGTTAGGATAAACTAAAGCAATGGACACGGTTTACATTGAAACCTCGATCGTGAGCCACGCGACTGCGTGGCCCAGCAGCGATGCGCTTACGGCTGTTCTTCAGCAGCAGGCAAAGCAATGGTGGGTCGAAGAGCGGAAAAATTACCGGCTGGTTACATCCCAATTCGTCATTGATGAGGCATCCGATGGCGACGCTGACGCAGCCTGTCGTCGGCTGGAAATGCTTGACGGAATACCACTGTTACTTCCCTCGGTTCAGGTCGAAGTCATAGCCGAGGAAATTATCCGCCGTTCGCTGATGCCGGCAAAGGCCAAACTCGATGCATTACACGTTGCTTCCGCCGCAGCCGGTGGGGTAGATTATTTATTGACGCAAAACTGTAAGCACATCGCGAATGCGCACGTGCTCCCAAGGGTTTATGATTTGCTCGAAGAACTGGGCCTGCCACGGATATTGATTTGCACGCCTGCGGAGTTTTTAGGAGGTTTTTATAATGTCAACTAATTCAATTATTGATGAGATCCACGCAACCCGGGCGAAACTGCTTGCCGAAGCCGGAGGGGATCTTCACCGCTACATTGAGGAAGCGCGCGCGCGGGCATTGGCATCGGGCCGAACTATTGCTAAGCCAACGCAGCGAACAATCCGGTCTGGAAGCGACGCAAAATTGGATGTTCCAGCAATGGAAAGCCGTAATCGGTAACGCCGGAGAGATAAAAACTATGTACGGTTATCAATGCGAGTATTGCAAAGGAACGGTTCGGCCAAAGAAAATAGCCCACGAAGCGTTTAAGCATAAAAATGGCTCTGTCATTTTGGAGGATGTGACAGTTGGCATCTGTGATGTGTGTGGAAACCGCTACTACAGCGCAGACATTATTCATACGATTCACGAGATCGCCGCAGGTTAAAAAATGCCCGAGCGCCAAGACATGATTGCGGTCGCTCATCTGGCATAATTCTCGCTTATCTGCCGCCGAGGTGTCTCGAAATTAGTCGGATGCCCTCTTGCCCTCACCCCAGACATTCAGCGGCTCTTCATACTTACATATATCGAAACAGATTTAAATGCTGTTTTGCGGGCTTTGACGTATTTTGCGGGTTTTACAGATCGCTGGTTCATGTCAGAACCGGGCACGATAGTGACTGATCTCTTCGATCTTAGGACTTCGCCCTGTGAAGTGCGATTTCTGTAGCTAGTCCCGCTTAAGTTCCTTAAACCGTAGCTTGAATTCCTTATTATCAAGTTCGGCGACGAACAGTTTAGCGTGTGAGTATCGATTGTCCCGAAGGACAAACTTTTCGATCCGTTGCTTGATTGTGTTTGGCATTCGACACCCGATAATAATTTCAACGATGCTTTGATGAGGGATCTTGAAGAGCGAAACACACTCTCCTTTCACGTCAAACTTTTTTTCCGCATGGGCTAACGGTAGTAACATTCGCCACTCCTCTTCATAGCTCCATTCATCACTCTTGGTTAAGAGAATTTGAGACATTTCATCATCCCTAGCAAACTGCATTGTCGGGCGGATTTGGGTGTACTGCACAGGTCTTAAATGGCGAAAGTCGTCATGCTCATTTAGGCGTTGATCGAAAAAGCCATCATTGCTATCAAAACCGATGACCATGCCCTTATGCTGTTCACCGTAATGCGCCCACATCAAAAGATCGTCAAATCTTTCGCAGAGTGAAAGAACGCCAACGTTCTTATCCAGTCCTGAATAAATTCCTTCTCCAATCGACGATGTAACTTTTTCAAGAATCGGCGTCGAATAAGCGGCAGTCAGAGGAGCGATTATGTCAGCGAAGTTATCTAAAAAATTCTTGTCGGCTGTGACCAATGCCCGAACCTCGGGCGGTACGTTAGGCAGTGCCTGCTTCAATAACTCTTTAAGAGTCGATCCCGCATTTTCCTCTGTCAGCTGTTTCTGGACGTTTGGGTCAAGAGCAAGAGATTCATAAAACGGCTGCATTTCGAACGGGTCATTAAAGACGGACGGCGGGGAGAACCGAATAAGCGAGTCTTTGAGAACGCTTTTCCAGTATTTGCTTGATAAGTATTTGTAGACAATCATTGCTCGTGCCCTTCGTGTCTACTTTTTAACGCGAGCGAAGCAACCCATTGTAATCGAGATTTCGTTAGCAGGATGTGATGAAATCGGCCAGGCCTGCTGTTCATTCGTCCTGCATGTTAAAACTATTTCAGCGTTGTTAATGTGAGCAGTTGCTGAATACGTTTCGACCAATCCGGCTTCCATTGCCGAGGTTTCGTATCACCAAGTTTGAACTCTACTTTTTTGGCTTCGATAATCTTTTGGAGATCGTTTCGTGAGATCGCAAAGCCAAGTGTTTCCGAAACCGTAACATCATAGAACATCCCAAGATTTACATCGCTATCCGTGCCGAGGGAATTAAGTACGAGCCGTTGATCGTCATAGAGAATGTATAGATTTTTATCACCCTTCAGATACACCCAATCACTGCTATTGCTCTTAAACGCGACAGCGAATATGTTCGGTGTATCGGCCAACTTATCGCCTTTGAACGCGTAGCCGATCGACAAATAGAGAAGAGTTTGAGTCGGTCCCGCCGCCGGGCCAATCATTCCGCGGCCAAAGATAGCCATCCCTCCTTCACCTGATCCAATTAGATTCTGCGGCTTTGTATAAACGATAGCCGCATCCTTGAATCGGTCGTAGTTAATCAAAATATCCTTTATTTTCTCCGTCTTGGCCTTCGCTTGAAGCTCGGCAACCGTGACACTTTGGCCAAACGCCACTGTCGTACAAACCAAATTGAATAGTAGTAGCAGTTTCTTCATTTTTCCTTGCCCCTTTTATCATCTCTCTATCCGTATACGGGAAATGTAGCACGGGAATATAATAACGAACAACTAATAACGTATAACGGACAAGTAAAAGTTGTAGTAAAATCAGAAAAGAGGGGTGTGGCACGAAATATAGAATTATGAAAGTCGAAACAACAATCACCATCGAAGCCGATCTGCTGGCACAGGCAGACAGCGCGGCAAAAGGGTTTCGGAATCGGTCGGAAGTTTTTGAAAAGGCGTTGCAGATATATTTACCGACGCTGAATCGGAAACCGGAAAAGCGAAAACTGACCCGTGAAGAAGAAATTGAAGTTCTTAATCGAATCGGCACAGAACAACGCGAAGAGATCTTGGAAAATTTGATATATCAGGCGGATTTGTGAATCGAGGAGAACTTTATCGAGTCGAAAAACCTGGTAAACGCGATCCGAAAGGGCATCGCATTTTTGTAATTGTCAGCCGCCAGGATTTTATCGAACGGACATACCCGACGGTAATTTGCGCTCCGATTTATTCAAATTGTAACGGTCTCTCCTCGGAGGTGGAAATCGGGATCGACGAGGGGTTAAAGCACGATAGCTGTGTTCGTTGTGATGAACTTGTTAGTTTGCAAAAATCGGCTTTGACGAATTTTATCGGCTCCCTCTCGTCGCAAAAGATTCAAGAATTAAATCAAGCCTTGAAAGTCGCGTTAGAAATTGATTAGCCTCAAACTGCCCCAAGTCAAGACCCTGTCGCTATCGCTCCCGGTTCTGACAGGAACATGATTCTTTATTTCGGAATCATCACAACAATCTCCGTTGCCGCCTTTTCCACAGCCGCTTTGTTAAACGGAAAGATCATTGGAGTTCCTGTCCGCCAGGCTTCGAACTGGTCTTTGTAGTGCGGTGATTTGGGGTCGCCGCTTTCGCCGAGGGGGATGACGTGGCGGGTGGCGTCCCAGTTTCCGGGGCTGGCTATGAAACGCATCGAGACGTTTGAGCCGACATTTGGGGTTTGGCCGCTGCCGTTGATCGGGATGTTTGGGGTCGCGAATTGGGCGCCGATAAGCGGTGCAACCGCCAGCGGATGCGGAAATCGCGACAGGAAAATTCGTGACCATGTCCACGTCGTCGGGTCAGGGCCGAGGCGTTTGGGACCCGCAAGCGATATCCGCGACGACGCATCGCACGATTTGAGGAGATCGTCGTATGTCGTAAAGCCAGTAGGCAGCCAGCGGGCGGGCTTTTCACGAACGGCCCAGTCGATGATGCGTTCGCGAATTAGGAACGCAGGAGCCGGTTTGTTGTCGTCAGCCATTTTGTTGGCGAGACATGAGCGGATCTCGGTCGTTAGGATAGAACCGCGCGAATCTGGTGTCATCCGTCCATCCCAGTCTTTTAGAACAGCGACGGTTTCGGGTGACGCTGCTCCGAGCTTTACGATCGTTTTAGACAGATTATCCAGCGGAATGTTAAAAACGTCATACTGCGCGTCTCGAACATCATCCATCGTGATTTTCTTTTTGGAATCGATAATGTCGTGGAGCCGTCTCGCTCGCCACGGCGAACCTGCGTCCTGCGACATTTGGGTGTATTTGTATGAGGTACCGACGATGCGTTGATTGGCTGTGACGATCAGGCCATCGGGCGGGTTGTAGAGATTTGGCAGCTCTGCAAAAGGAATGTAGCCTGTCCAATCGCCGTCGGTCGTCGAGCCGTCGTAGGGCAGGCCGCCATCGCCGGTTCGCCGGATCGGGATGCGGCCGGCGGCGTACCAGCCGATATTTCCCTTGACATCGGCGTAGACAAAATTTTGCGTGGCACCACCGTATTTTCTCAACGCAGCTTTGAACTCGTCCCAGTTTTTTGCCCGGTTGGCGGTGAAAAACGCTTCGAATTCATTGTTTTTGGGGTCGCGGGCGGTCCATTTCAGCGCGTATTTCTTGCCGCCCTCTTCGAGGATGATGA
The DNA here is from genome assembly GCA_025362075.1 of Chloracidobacterium sp. Taxonomy (GTDB): domain Bacteria; phylum Acidobacteriota; class Blastocatellia; order Pyrinomonadales; family Pyrinomonadaceae; genus OLB17. The sequence continues at coordinate 8,169 of JANYIL010000054.1, read as the reverse complement.
CGCCGTTGCGAGTCTCGGTAACGTCAAAGGCGACCGGCGTCGTCTCGGGTTTCATCAGGTTGCCGCGAACGTTGATAATTTCTTTTCGTACAGTCGGTTTCGCCCAGCCCGTCGGGGTTTTATACTCACCTTGCTCGTTAAAAGTCTCGTAATACAAGTCCTGCACGTCCGGCCCGACATTGGTGGCTCCCCATGCGAAAAACTCGTTGTGGCCGAGGACTATGCCCGGAACACCGGGAAAGGTCACACCCGAAACGCGCATCGTTGGTGACGATAGATGCGAAAGGTACCAGATGCCCGGCGCTGTCGGGGCCAGATGCGGATCGTTTTCGAGGATAGGTTTGCCGTCGGCTGTTCGCTTGCCGGAGATGACGAAATTGTTGCTGGCCGCGAGGTCCTCGGCGTAGAGACCGACGCGTTCGAGCGATGCGGTCCGAGTTTGGTCGTCTTGCGCGGCGGAGGGAAGGTCAGAACCGCCTGCGTAAGCGGGCGGCAATATCGTTGAATTATAGGCAACGTTCGTTCCCCCCGCTGACGCAGGTGGTTCTGACTTGACCGTTGCTACTTTCTTATCGTCTTTTCCAAATAGCACAACATCATACGGCGTCACCTGATTTGTCACGTCGGCAAACTTCTCTTTCGACAGGCTCTGAAGCGACGCCCGCAGGAGATCGTTGCGCCACGTTGTGCTGAGAGCATCGGCGAGTATCTTTCCTATTACGATAGTGTCGGTCGGCGACCATTGGCGGGGTTTATACTGCAATATCCTGAATTCGACAGGCATTGTCTTATCGTCGAGCGTGGCGATAAAGGCGTTTACGCCGCAGGCATAGTTGTCGAGAGCCGCATGTAATTCGGGCGTTAAAGAAGCGAGGCTCTGATTCGCGATCTCGGCAAAGCCGAAACGCCGCCAGCGTTTGTCTTCTTCGAGTACCTGATTTCCGAAGATTTCAGCCGTCTCACCACGAGCCAGCCGCCGCATCAGGTCCATCTGCCAGAGGCGGTCGCCGGCTGTCGTATAACCCTGGGCGAAGTATAGATCGGCATCCGACTTGGCCTCGATATATGGTATTCCGCGGCTGTCACGGCGAATTGTGACCTCGTCCTTCAAACCGCTAACGACCATTTTAACCGGGGCATTCTGGGCGATAGCTGCCAACGACAGCAGAAATGTGCCGAGCGATACGAATAGTACTTTTTTCATAAAGTTACGAACTGTTGCAGGGTTTTTGCGTTGATCTGTTGCTTACGATAAACTTTTCGCGTCCTATATTCAAATTTTTTGGAGAATCACGTGATGTATCGCTTGAAACTATTCTTTGTGTTGACCGCATTCGCAATTTTGGTTGTCGCCTGCAGCCAGTCGGCATCGACGCCTAACAAATCGAACTCCGCGTCGAACGCCGCCAATACGCCGCCACTGGCTCCGTCCGCCACAACAGTCGACGAGGTTGCCATGACCACCGACCTATATACGAAAAACTGCATGATCTGTCACAAAGACAGCGGCAAGGGCGGCAAGGTCACCATTGATGGCAAATCGCTCAAGCCCAACGACCTAACTGCCGATAAGATAAAAAATCGCAGCGATGACAAGCTCTTTAAGGACATCAGCGAAGGCTCGCCCGACGACGGCATGCCAGCCTTCAAAGGCAAATTGACCGATGATCAGATCAAGGCGGTCGTCAAACACCTCCGGAAACTGCAAGGTGCATAAACTCGGTCGCCAAAACCAGCGCGTTTGCAAATCGATGGGTGAGAACCTAAAATTGCAGACAGTGTGCACCCGTAGCTCAGCTGGATAGAGTATCTGACTTCGAATCAGAGGGTCGCAAGTTCGAATCTTGCCGGGTGTACCAACTAATTCTCTAAGTAAAAGCGCGATCTCACCGGATCGCGTTTTTTTGTTCGCGATTGACATTGCGGACGAATATGTTCTACGATTCGGCATCTTCGCAAGCTAAAACTCAGCAGTTAATTTTATGAAAAGACTCGTCCGATTCGTATTTTCCTTTTTAATGTTCGCTCAATTTGCCGACGCGCAGACCTCCTTCGTCGGATAAACAAAAGGACGTAGTTTCATTATGAACAAAAAACATTCTCAGAAGATCGTAATTATTTTGCTTCTGCTCGTTGTCTGCCGTATTTCGCAGGCTCAGGGTTTGGATAGTGTCGCCATCGACGGCCTGGTTACGCGGTCGATGAAGGCGTTTGACGTGCCGGGGATTGCGGTTGGCGTGATAAAAGACGGTAAGGTTATTCACGCCAAGGGTTACGGTGTCAGATCGCTGAGCTCGATGCAGAAAATGGACGAAAATACCCTGTTTGGCATCGCGTCCAACTCCAAGGCCTTCACCACCACAGCGTTAGGCATTTTGGTTGATGAGGGGAAGATCAAATGGGACGACAAGGTGAGAGACTACATCCCCGAATTCAAGCTCTACAACCCGTATGTGAGCGAGGAGTTCACGATCCGTGACCTGCTCACGCACCGCAGCGGCCTCGGCCTCGGGGCCGGTGATCTGATGTTCTTTCCCGATTCGGCTGATTTTACGTTACGGGACGTCATATATAATCTGCGTTTCCTCAAGCAGGTGTCCGGTTTTCGTTCTAAGTACGACTACGACAACAATCTTTACATTGTAGCTGGTGAGGTGATCGCCAGGGTTTCGGGCAAAAGCTGGGATGAATTTATCGAGGAAAGGATTATTCGGCCGCTGGGAATGACGCAATCGGCCGCGTCGTTTGAGGGTTTAACAAACAAAAGCAATGTGATCGATGCTCACGCACCGGTCAACGGAAAGGTGCAGGTGATTGAGCGGCATAAATCTACGATAGATCGAGCTGCAGGCGGTATCTATTCGAATATTACCGATCTGAGCAAGTGGGTCCAGACGCTGCTTAATCATGGAAAGTATGGTGACGGGCTCTCAAAGCAGCTCTTCTCCGCGGCCGTACAGCGAGATCAATGGTCACCCCAGACGATCATTCCGGTTAATGCTCCCGGCCCATATAACACGCACTTTGCAGCCTACGGCCTTGGCTTTGGTCTGAGCGATGTCAACGGATATAAGCAGGTCTCGCACACCGGCGGACTGGAGGGCATGGTTACGCAGATAACTATGATACCGGAACTGAATCTTGGCATCATTGTCCTGACCAACCAACAGGAAGGCGGTGCATTTTCCTGTATTACCAATCAGATAAAAGATGGATATTTTGGCAAGACCGGCACCGACTGGGTCACCACGCTGTCCAGCGGTCGAGCTAAATCAGTAGCTGACGCCAAGGCCATGACCGACAAGGTCGCGGCCGATATAGATTTGGCACAGAGATCTGCGAGCAAGATCGATATGGGACAATTTGCCGGGAAATATTCAGATCCGTGGCTCGGCGAGGTCAATATTTCGATGAAAAATGGCAAACCGTGGTTGGATTCAAAACGCTCGCCAAAACTTACGGGCGAGCTGCTGCCGTATAAGGGAAATACGCTGGTCGTCAAATGGGTCGACCGTAGTATGGACGCCGACGCATTTTTGAGCTTTAGCCTCGACGAGGAAGGCAAGCCATACGGATTTACGATGCGCGCGATCTCTCCGCTGACGGATTTCAGCTACGATTTTCACGATCTGAATTTTAAGCGAATGAAATAGCCGTTCTGAACCAAAGTCAAATATCCGGTACCCAGAAATCGCGGCCGCTGTTCGTGACCTGTTTCAAGCCCAAGCCCGGCAACTCACTTTCTGCGACGCCAAGATATGTAAAATGCGGCAGATCCGATGTAACGGTCTGATACCAGCCATGTCCGGCCAGGATGGCACGGACCCGGGCATTTTCAAATTCCTTGACGTCGAGGGCGAGCATCGACAGGTGCTGCGACGTCCCGGGAGGGGCGACGGAGTAGATGATCGATTTTGAGAAGTCGGTGGCGAAGAAAATATTGCTTTTTTCGAGTGTCAATATTTCCGGCACTTGCTCAAAGGGCGACAGTGTCTTGATGCGATTAGCTTCCGCTTGGGTCACCTTTCCGAGGCCGACCCAGTGGACGAAGCCGGGATTTACGCGGCTTGCCCAGAGTTCGACGGTATGTTTATAGCCACGTCGAGCCGAATCGGAACCGCGCGGCCCGATCGTCAGGCCGTTTTTTTGCGCTTCGGCCCTCGCCTGGCGTAGGGCGGTCATGGCGGGGGACTGGAGATCGATCGAGGTGCCGCCGATATTCTCTGTAGATTTGGACAAACCGGCCTGAAAGGCCGACACGTCCGCTTCGTCCTTAAAGACGATCTTATTCGGCGGCGTCACACCGCCGCGAGCGACGTAAACGGCACCATATTCCTTGAGCAGGAGTCTTTCAGGATCGTTCTTCGGCTGCGAAAATCCCCTCGGGAGGTTCTTAAGGAACAGTCGGTTTTGATCGCTTTCGGCCATGTTATCGCCAGTCGATTGTATGTTAGCGGCGGTATTTTGCGAAGTGGTGCGAGGGCCTGCCGATCCGCAACTCGCAAGCGCGAGGGCCAGCACGTAACAGCAGATCAACGATTTTTGTTTATTTAGCATTGATAAATAGCGACTATCGCCCTGACGGACTCGATATGGTCTTTGAGATATTCGTCCCTTTCAATAAATGGCACGACCTCGCGAATCTGATTGTAGATCTCACGGGTGCCGTTGCCCAGCTTTTTATCGGCACCTAAGGCCTTCTTTCTAAAATCAATGGCCTGAGCACCGCAAAATAGTTCGAGTGCGAGGATCGTTTCAAGATTTTCGGCGACCTGACGCAGCTTTAACGCGGCGGTCGCTCCCATTGAAACGTGATCCTCGACATTTGCCGAGCTTGGGATCGTATCGACGCTTGCCGGATGCGAGAGGATCTTATTTTCCGTGCAGAGCGCCGCGGCCGTGTACTGAACGATCATAAAACCGGAGTTCAGCCCTCCGTGTTCGGTCAGGAAAGGTGGCAAAATATGTGCATTTGACGCCTCGTCTGTCAGACGCATGATACGTCTCTCGGCGATGTTTCCGAGCTCCGACAGTGCGATGGTCAGATAATCAAACGCCAGGGCCAGCGGCTCGCCGTGAAAATTGCCGCCGCTGATTACTTCAATAACCGTGTCAGAACCACCTACGGTAGCGGGTGGTTCTGACAAGAAAATGAGGGGGTTATCGGTAACCGAATTCAGCTCGAGCTTTATAAGCCATTCGGCGTAGGCAACGGCGTCGCGGCAAGCGCCGTGTACCTGGGGCATACACCGCAGCGTATAGGCGTCCTGCACATTTACGGGATCGAAATCGCGGACAAATTCACTCTCGGCAAGTATTTCGCGCAAGTTTCGGGCGCATTCGATCTGTCGCGGATGCGGGCGCAAGGCGTGGATGCGTTCGTCAAACGCCGATACCGTACCATGCAATGCCTCAAGGCTCAAACAGCCCGAAACGTCCGCGAGCAAAGCCAAACGTATCGACCTCGATGTTTCAAGCAGACCGACGGCCGTCATCACGGTGGTGCCGTTGGTGAGGGCGATACCCTCTTTGGCGGCGAGCGTTGTTGGCGCGAGGCCGGCTTGTTCCAGAGCTTTTGCTCCGCGCAGCGTTTCACCCCGATATTCAGCCTCGCCCTCGCCAATTAAAACGCAGGCAAAATGGGCAAGCGGAGCAAGGTCGCCGCTGGCTCCGAGACTTCCCTTTTCCGGTATTACCGGATGAATGCCGCGATTCAGGAATGCGAGGATAAGTTCGAGCGTCTCAAACCGGATGCCCGAAAAGCCGCGTGCGAGCGTATTTGCCCGGATCAGCATAATGGCCCGCACTGTGTGAATATCGAATGGCTTACCGACGCCGACCGCGTGACTTAATACGACGTTCCGCTGTAGTGTCTCAACTTCTTCACGGCTGATGATCTTGTCTTTGAAGGCTCCAAAACCGGTTGTGATGCCATACGCGATATCACCGCGATCAAGCAGCGTTTGCACCGCTGCGGCGCAACGATTTACATTCGATTTGGCCGTGTCGGACAAGACAACGCGCGGCTCGCCGGGTTTACCATAGGCGACCGCGATGACTTGTTCAAATGTCAGGCTTTCGCCATCAAGGGTTATTTCGATCATCGCTCGGTATCGGGAATTCAACGCCCTGGTAAAGCTCGTCAACGCTTACATCGATATCCAGCGTGTTCAGGTGAAAGGACTCGCCGGTTGCATAATCGCTTTGCAGCCAAAACCTGTCGTTATGAGCCTGAAAAAGCGTCGTCCCGATACTTGTCGAGGAGACCATGAGATACTCCGCAAAACTCTCGATTGATTTATATTCGCGAAACTTGTCTCCACGATCAAACTTCTCGGTCGAGTCAGAAAGTACCTCGACAATGAGATTAGGATTGGTCAGGCATTGAAGCCCGCCGATTTCGACAAATTTTGCTCCGCCGCAGACGACTGAGAGATCCGGATAGCGATATGTAAGAGCGTTTTTCGGCTTAATTCTTAAATTTGCCGGGAATAACTCACACCCCCTATCGAATGCTCTCTGTGTCAATCGATAAGCGACATTGCGTTCGATTCTCGCATGATTTGGAGATACACCGCTCATCTCAAATATTTTGCCATCAAAATATTCAAAATTTCCCTCAGCGTTTTTGTCGAATTCGAAATATTCGTCAAGCGTTATTTTTCTAATTGGATTAGGCGTCATAATTACCTCGCAATACATTGAATTCTACCATTTTTATAGATGCTTGCGACCAGATTTCCGCCAAATTCGTAAGCAATCTCGCGATAGTCGCGGCAATCTAAAACTAGAAGATCAGCAGCTTTACCAATCTCGATTGAGCCAACTTTATTGCCCATGCCGACCGCAAATGCGGCGTTGATGGTGGCCGCATTTAACGCCTCGGACGGCAACAGTTTTTGATAACGGCAAGCGATCGCCATCGCCATCGGCGGTGACGGACAAGGCGCCGAGCCGGGATTGTAATCGGTCGAAAGTGCGACTGCACAGCCGGCGTCGATCAACTTTCGCGCGTCGGCAAAATGTGAACTGCCGAGATTGAAATTAACGGCCGGAGTAACCACGCCGATGGTATTTGACGCCGCGAGCAGTTTTACTTCCTCGTCTGAGATCGCGTCGAGATGGTCTATTGACGCAGCGCCCATTTCTATCGCGAGACGGCTGCCGCCGAGGTTTGTAAATTCGTCCACGTGAGCCTTGAGTCTGAATCCCATGCTTCGGGCGGTTTCGAGGACGTGTTTTGATTGTGCGAGATCGAATGCGTTTTTTTCGCAAAAGACATCGGCAAAAAACGGAACGCGGCCATAAAAATGTGAGCTGACAAACCATTTCCACGCCTGCGGCAGCATCGTGTTGCAGATCAGATCGACATAGCCGTTGGCATTGCTCTTAAATTCCGGCGGGATGGCGTGAGCCGCGAGAAACGTCGGCACAATATCGATCGCATGCGTTTTGTCGAGTTCCTCGATCACCGCGAGCATTTTCATCTCGGTTTCCGTGTCGAGGCCGTAACCGGTTTTTATTTCGACGGTCGTTGTGCCGCAGGAGAGCATTTTGTCGAGGCGGATTTTGCTTTGCTCGACCAATTCAGCTTCACTCGCTGCCCGTGTCTGCTTGACGGTCGAGATTATCCCGCCGCCGTTGGCCAAAATCTCGAGATAATCCGCGCCTTTGATCTTTAGTTTGAATTCATTTAGCCGGTCGCCGGCAAAAACAATATGCGTGTGCGGATCGACAAACCCCGGACACACGACGCATCCATCTGCATCGACATTTTGGTCAGCGTTGAATTTCCTCAAAATGTCATCCGAATTGCCGACACCAACAATCTTGCCCTCTGCAACCGCGACTGCTCCATTTTCAATGATCCCGACATCGAGCATCGCCGCGCCCCGTTTTGGCTTACCGGCTGACGCGCAGGGTACGAGCTGACCGATATTGCTTATTATCAGGTCTGCGGTGAATGGAGAGTTTTCGGGCATAATTTGAGATGACTCGATACGCGAAATGATAGCACAGTCGGCACTTTGCGGTTACGCACAGATTGGTTCAATTGATCTCTCCGATTGCATTCGGTCGGGATTTGCATTACCTTTCATAAAAATAAAGCGATGAGGAAAATATAACAATGGCACAACCCGGAACAGACGTAAACCCGCTACAAATTTG
>JANYIL010000265.1 GCA_025362075.1 Chloracidobacterium sp. | reverse complement strand
CGCTCAGGTGCAGCAGCGGGCGAGTCACCGGTCACCTTCGACGACTCGGTCGTCAAGGGCCTCTCGGCTGACACGACCGGCCTAATCCTCGGCACGACGTTCGACCAGACGGGGCGGATCACCATTCCGTCAATCGCCGGGGCCAGCCTTTCCGGCCGCGTCACAACCCCCGACGGCCGCGGCGTTCGCGGAGCAACGGTAACAATCGTCGATCGAGCTGGTTTCGCACGGACCGTGACAACGAGTTCGTTCGGCTACTACACCTTCGACGAACTTGGAACGGGTGCAACCTACACGATCAGCGTCGCCTCACGGCAGTACCGCTTCGCGAGCCGCACCATCGAACTAACCGACACCCTCACGGATGTCGACTTTATTGGATTGGAATAGCTCCTGTCCTTAGGATTTCGCACGTCTTTGCCGCAAGCCGCACGTCAGTAAGGGCGTAACACTCAACGTTGGATGTTACGCCCTCGCTCACGCGCGAGCTTCTGCAAGGGAGAGCCTCGGCTTGCGCAAAGAGGCTAGCTGATCCATTTCTCCGTCATATCGCACCAGATGACCAGGCCGCGCCACTCTCCAAATTTTTTGTAGTGTTTTTCGATCTTTTTGTCGCTGCAGGTCTTTTCGGCATTGTGTTTTTTGTAAAACTGCGACCGCAGCCACGAATCGAGGGCGAGGCCGTCGTAGCGGCCTACTAATTTTAGGAGGTTTTCGGCGGCGTAATCGCCAACCCCCTTGACCCTTTTCATCTTCGTTTTCAGCTCGGGAGTTGGAAGATCGGAGTGGAGCCAGCCTTCCGGGTCGAGCTTGCCCGATGCTACGGCTTCGGCAAGCTCGGCAAAATACGGCGAGCGGTAGCCAGCACGGATCTCTTCGCGGTAAAAATCGGATGAAACGGAGGCCATGGCCGTTGGCGTCGGAAACGCTTTTTCGCCCTTTCCTGCCGGAGCCCCCAGTTTTTCGACCAGATTGCCGACCATGTTTTTTGTGAGGGCCCACGAACAGTTCGTCGTGCAGATCGTTTTGACCAGATCCTCCCAAACGGTCGGCGAACGCAGCAATCGGCCCGCGCGTTTCTCGGTGACCCATTTCAACGCGTCGTGGCCATCGACCGCCTCATAAAGTCCCCTAAGATCGTCATCCAGCCGCAAAAGATGCCGCGTGTCGCGTAAGATATGTTGGGGAGCGATCTTAGAATTGGCAAGTTCGATCAAAACGCCGCCCTTTTTTTCGCTGATAATCCCGAAAACCGCCTTTTTGCCGGCGGCATCGCGGAAAACGTATTTCAATCGCCAATTCACCTCATCCAGGCCAAATGGCGGCAATTCACACCAGCCATGGCTGTAAACCGTGGCCCGGAAGCTAAAATGAGCAGGCGTTTTATGAAATAATTCCAGGGGCATGTTAAATTAACCTGAATAATAAATTTACCTTATCTTTACATTTTATCGGCTTTCGGAATATATTGTACGTCTAAGGTTTGTTGAAAATAAACTGCGGCTGTCCCCGGTGAAGAAAATAGTTGTTTTGTTTGCGGAAAAATTGTATATTTGGATTGTAAAACAAATTTAAACGGACACATTTCCCTCCGTCCGTTTGATCATATTAATAGACATTTCAATTTGCGTCGTTATTCTAGAGGAGGAAATGGTATGGAAAGCAGGATTTCGCGATTCGTTTTGCGAGTATTGACTGCGGTGGCGTTGGTTTCTGTGTTCGGTCTTTGGGCGATGGCTCAGGACGATCCTGACCCGAATTCGCCGACGCCCATCTTGATCACCGAGGCGACCTCAACCCGTGCGTTGGCCCAAAGTGCCGATACCGCGAGCCGTGTGCCGTCCAACAAAATAGCGACGTCGCAAGCTTTCCCGCCGGATTCGGATATCGTGATCTACGTGGCCGATCTCGCTCTCATGGAAGGTGAGGGGGCAAATGCATTTCGTGCATACGCGACCGACGGTCAAAACCACATCTACAGTTTCCCCGTGGTCGGCCTCGAAGAGGTCTCCGCCGCCAAAAACCTCTACGCAATGACGATCCGGTTGACGGATGACAGCGGGTTTTGGGATACAAAACCCGTGGGCGATGTAGCGTTGTATGTGACCTGGCGAGGACTTGCCAGCAACACAGCCCGACTCGGTATCGGCCACATCAGCAGTGACGATGTCCTCACCGATGGTTCAAAACCGATGCCGCTCGGTACTACGAACTTAGGCAACAGGACGAGCCCGCCGACCTTGACGCGAAAATCAGGCAGGAACATCACGCCCGATTTCGTCGGCTACCGCTTTGCGGCCGACCGGCGCCGGTTCCTCGAACAGGCAACCTTCGGGCCGACGCAGGCCCTCGACGACCGCATCAGGCGTATCGGCCTCAAGACATGGCTTGCGGAGCAATTCGCCGCTCAATATCCGTCGGCCCTTAATCCATATCCAAACCAGCCGCTAAAGCCGGCCAATATCCCAGCCGATTGCGATGGTGAGCAGACCTTGACGCCGGATGTCCCCACGACCTGTTTCCGTGATACATACACTTTGTATCCGCTCCAGACGTGGAACTCATTCGAGTCACTCTACGGTACAGCTCCGCTGCGGCATCGCGTCGCCTGGGCAATGGGTCAGATCTGGGTAAATTCGGGTGTCGACGTCCAACAGTCGCGCCACATGGTCGAGTATCACAAGATCCTTTCCAATAATGCTTTTGGCAGTTTCCGGACGATGATGGGCCAGATGACGTTGAGCCCGACGATGGGCGATTATCTCAGCATGTCGCTCAGCACCAAGAACAATCCGAACGAAAACTATGCCCGTGAGATCATGCAGCTTTTCACGGTCGGATTGTTTATGCTCAATCAGGATGGCTCGATAATTTGTGTAGAACACAACCCGTGTCAAACGGGCGATACTCCGCAGCCCTCATACGATCAGAATACGGTCAATAATCTGACCAAGGTTTTTACGGGCTGGACGTTTTGCGCGGTGCAGGCAAGCTGTCCGAATGTCGCGGTGGGTGCCCTAAACTACATCGACCCGATGTTGCTCAATACGGCCAATCATGACCTTACGGCAAAAACGCTGACGTCCTATACGGGTTCGACCACTTCGAACGTCGCGGCTTGTCCCACAACCGGCTCTACGAGCTGCACGGTCACGACGGGAGTCACGGCCACGCAGGCCGCGGCAAATACCGTAACCTACGCCAATGCCTCGATGAATCAGGCGCTCGACAATCTGTTTAATCATCCGAACGTCGGCCCATTCATCAGCAAGACGATGATCCAGCATTTGGTTACAAGCTCGCCGTCACCGGCCTATGTGAGCCGTGTAGCAGGGGTTTTCAATAACAACGGCTTTGGCGTCCGGGGAGATATGAAGGCGGTCGTCAGGGCTATCCTGCTCGATCCTGAGGCCCGCGGTGATCTTAAAACCGATCCGAACTACGGCAAGCTCCGCGAACCGTTCCAACTTTCGACCAATTTCCTTCGCAGCTTTAACGTGCGGTCGGCTGACGGCACGGGTCTGAGCGATGGCTACCTGTTGGGAAGCGGCGAGTATAGGGGAATGGGCCAGATTCCATTCTTTTCACCGACGGTTTTCAATTACTTCCCGCCCGGCTACGTAATTCCGAATTCTTCTCTGATCGGGCCCGAATTTGCGGTGATGACGACCGGTACGTCGATCCAGCGGGCTAATTTTATGAACCGCATGGTCTTTACCGCACCGGCCCTACCTATTACTGCGGATTCCACCACCGGCGGCGGCCCTAGGGGAACGTCGGTCGATTTTAGCGATCTGCAAGCGCTCTCGACTGCGGACAGTACCGGGGGCCAGCTCGTCGACGAATTAAACCGCCGAATGCTCCATGGAACAATGTCGACGCAAATGCGGAGCACGATAATGACGGCCGTCACTAACATAGTCGCAACGGATACGCTAAACCGTTCGAGACAGGCAGTTTATCTAGTCGCGACATCGTCGCAATATCAGGTACAGAGGTGAAAAACATGAAAGAAACAAGACGTGACTTTTTGAAGAAATCCGGCGGCTGTGCCTTAGGCATGGTTTCGCTTGCCACGCAGATGCATCACCTCGGCGCCATGAGCGCGATGGCTCAACGCGTGTTGGACGATCAGGCTAATAGCCCCGATGCGGGGTACAAGGCCCTTGTCCTCCTGTATTTTCAGGGCGGGAATGATGGCAATAACATGATCATCCCAAACCATGGTGATGCCACGATAAGCAATTACACTGCATATTCGGCCGCTCGAAATAATCAGGGATTGGCACTGACTCAAACTCAGCTTGCGGCGACACAAATTAACGTGCCGCGGCTCGGCAATCTTGCCTATGCGCTTCACCCGAACATGGGTTCGCAGACCCAAAACGGCACGACCATTGTCAATAACGGCATCCACGAGCTGTGGGGCCTTGGCAAACTTGCCGCAGTCGTTAACGTCGGCAACCTTGTCCGTCCGCTGACCAAGGCCCAGTACCAAAGCTCGTCGTTTGCAAAACCGTATCAGTTGTTTTCGCATTCGGATCAGGTGACCCAGTCGCAGACGGCAAATGCCAAAACTCAGGCCTTTACCGGATGGGGCGGACGCGTTTCCGATAAGATGACGTCCTCCGACAACCCAGGCGGCTTAATACCTATGGTCACATCGATCAACGGGGCGCAGCTATTTACCGCTGGACAGACCACGCTGCCGCTCGCGATCGCCGATGCTAACACGCCACTGGCGAACGTTCTCAATCCGGCCGGTTTCACCGGTACGGGTGGCCCGGCGCGTCTGACGGCTTTCAACTCATTACGCACGCTGGATCGCTCGTCTAACTACGTCGCCGCCGCAAGTAATGTAACGCAGGCCGCGATGGACGCAAACAATAGCCTCGCGACCGCTCAGGATGTAACAACGCTGTTCCCGAACACAGGTCTCGGTCGTCAGCTAAAGCAAGTCGCCCGCCTGATCAAAGACAGCACGGCGCTTAACGTAACCAGGCAGATATTCTATGTGCAGGTCGGCAGTTTCGACACGCACACAAGCCAGCTCACCGGACAGGGCAACCTCTTAACGCAGGTTTCTCAGGCAATGCGTTCTTTCTGGGACGAACTCGGCGTCCAGAGCATGCAGAACAACGTTACGACGTTTACGCTTTCGGATTTCTGCCGTACGTTCAATCCGGCGGGTACGGGAGCGATAGTCGGTAGCGATCACGCGTGGGGCAATCACATGTTCGTCATGGGCGGTTCGGTACTCGGCGGCGATTTTTACGGCAGCCTCAGACCGGACGGCACCGGAAATTACTATCCTACGCTCACGTTTGCGGGGCCGGACGATGCCGATACCGGATCGGGAGCACGCGGACGGTGGATCCCGACGACAGCCGTCGATCAATACGCCTCGGTCCTCGCCAGATGGTATGGCATGCCGCAGGACACTGCTTCCCTGGCGACGGTATTTCCAAACCTGCCTAATTTTGCGACCGGCACCTTTCCGTCGCTCAACTTCTTGCCATAAAAGCAAGACAACACAGTTCTTTTTTAGGCGGGTTTCGGCCCGCCTTTTTTGTTTTGCGTCGGTTTCTTGAACTTTGCCGAGGTAAAATCTAAAATTGTTCCTTAAACGCGTGAATCTGCCCAATTACATAACTCTCGGCCGGATAGTCGTCGTACCATTGCTGGTCGTCGTCCTCCTGACGCCCGTTGCCGAGCATCTGTTCGGCATCAGCGGCTATGCGGCGGGAATCGTCATATTCCTGATCGCGGCCTTGTCCGACATCGTTGACGGCCATCTCGCGCGTCGCCGAAAACAGGTCTCGACGCTTGGCAAATTCCTCGACCCGATCGCCGACAAACTTTTGATCTCGGCCGCACTGATAGTCCTTGTCGAAAAGCACCTGGCCCCGTCATGGGCCGTCGTCGTCATACTCGGCCGCGAGTTTATCATCACCGGCCTCCGTTCTGTCGCCGCCAGCGAAGGCATCGTCATACAGGCCCAGGGCATGGGCAAGCTAAAGATGTGGGCCCAATGCGTCGCTGTCGTCGCCCTGCTCATAGCCGCCGCCAACGGGCCGCCGCCGGTCTCGAATTTCGGCCTCGACTATCCGGCAATGTTCTGGCAGGTGCCTGAGGTCAAGACGGCCTTTGCCGATCTCGTAAAATTTACGATCACGTCGAACGACTGGAAGGTCTTTGGCTACCTTGTCGGCCGCGGCGCCCTCTGGGTCGCCCTGATAACGGCCGTCTGGTCGATGTATGGTTATTTTGCGTTCTTTTTTACCGAGAACAAGCGAAAGCGGCAAATAGCCGCCGAGGCTACGAAACCCATCGAAGACGTTCAATAAGAAAAGGCAAAAGCGAATCACTCCACTTTTGCTTTTTACTTTTACCTTTTTACTTTTGCCTTTACTGAATCTCTACCCAGTCACCCGTATGGATCTCGGTGGCGGTGCGGGTAATGACCACTGTCGCGGTCTTTTCCTTAACGTTGAGAACAACGGCCTCGCCGACGACCTTACGCAGATTTGCGGGTCGGTCTTTTTTGGCGTCACGCGTCCTGACTTCCTGGCCCTCGGCCTTGTCGCCGGATTTTCGGGCGGCCTGGTTCGAGAATTTTCCGCCCTTGTATTTATCGCTCTCAAAACCGTAGTCGCGGGCGCTTACGGATTCGCGGTCAGGGTCGAGAAAGAGATTTCCCTTGCCCAGCGGCCGGAATATCGTCAGACGATCGCCAACGCTGACATGGTCGTCCGCCCCGAGATCGACGTACGCGATGTAGTCGCGGGTCAGATATTCTGCGCCGTCCCTGGACATCAGGATGAGTCCCTCAGCCTTGCCCGACGGTGCTCCAAAAATGTCGAGGGCCGGTCGTCGGGCATAAACCGGGCTTGTGCGTTTCTCGACCGGCTGGACAAGATCGCCCAGCAGGAAACTGCTGCACGACGTTTTGACGCGGGCAACCGAAACCTCCGCATTTACCTTTACAATCTCGACGGCACCGACTTCCTGAACGTAGAACCCTAAGTCCGTCTTTCGCGACCACTTGCTTTTGACCTTGGCCCGCGGCCGCACGACCGCGAAAACATCGCCGACATGGACGCCCTTATTCTGGCCCATGTTGATGTACAAAAAATCGTTTTGCGAATAGTTGAAGTGATCCGTCTCATCTTTGGCCCCAACGATCTTGTTGCTCGTGTTGATCGCGTTTGTCTGGATAAAGCCCGCGCAGTAGAGGTTATTTGCCCCGGCAACGTCAAAGGCCCTTTTCGGCGCATTGGTTACGGTCAGCGGCCTTTGGTCCTGTGCCGACGCGACCCACGAAAATACAACGATGAGCAAACTGGAAAGGACGACTAGTTTTACAAAAGACTTTTGAAAATTCACGATTTTCTCCTTGTTGGCTGTGATTACTGGTTCTCTTTAACCTTAGAAAGGTGCTCTGATGCAAGAAATTGCTGGATACCCAAAGCGGGTACATCCCATTATAACGCCAAAATCCCGCAAGCGTCAACATTTTTGTTCAATGTTAAACGTGCGGCAGTGTCCTAATCCTGTGATGCTGAGGAAAAATGATAGCAAAAACCTCGGCGTTCTCTGCGTCTTCCTCAAGCGGCCTCTGCGTTCAAGCCAGGTTAACGCAGAGGCCGCAGAGTTTTTCGCAGAGGACACGGAGAAGAATTCTGCTCCTTATTCGCATCTACAAACTAGAATGACACCACAAGTTAGGACATTATCAAACGTGCTTTTTAACCGCTGCAATTTGGACAGAACGGCGTGACTTTGCTAGTATTTTCGTTTGCGGATCGCCCACCGGCGACCCGACCAAGCCGGTGTAGCTCAGTTGGTAGAGCAGTTGATTTGTAATCATCAGGTCGTAAGTTCGAGTCTTATCACCGGCTCCATTTTAAACAGAGATTCACCCGCTGTCCGCTTCGGTAGCTATTTCGAAGTGTAAGACAGTTGGAAGTTTACAAAGTGCTATGCGGCTAATTTCACCGGAGTAAAAGTTACTTTCGTCTGGTATCCGAGTGAGTAGAGAATACGCAAAAGTAAGTCACTTGAAACGCCGGACGTATTGCCGTTAAGTATCGCGGTCATTCTGGTTCGAGATGTGCCGGACAACTTCGCGGCTTTTTCGTGCGTGAGTTTTTTGGCTTTTACAGTTTCGACAATCTTATTTTTCAGCCTGGCCCGAAACTCAATTTCAATGGCATCTTGTGGGTTGAGTCCAATGATGTCGCATAACTCAAATGTGTCTCGTGCAACATAAACTTTTGTCTGTCCCATTTTTACTGGCTTAACATTTCCCATAGTCTTTTCCTTCCGATTTCAATTTCACTTTGTGGCGTGACCTGTGTTTTCTTTGTGAAGGCGTGAAACACTAAAATCCCCTTTTTCGATTTCAGGTAGTAGAACACGCGATAAATGCCGTCAGCGTCTCTTACTCGCAATTCATACACTCCGCGTTCTACTTCCGGCATTGGTCGAGCGTCAGGCATCCCAATATTCTCACCGCATTGTAAATCGAATAAGAGACTGCCGATGTCGAACTTTGCGGACTTAGAAAATCCTTTGATGACTTCTCTTGCTTTGTTGTGAAAAATAACGTTTTTTTTTCGTCATTCATCTGACCTAATTGTCTCACATCCGAGACAGTACCGCAATCGACGTTTTGCATCGGTCGTCTGATAAACTAAAATTTCAGCATCTACTTAATTCACTCTTGGTGATTTTTATGCGTTTGGCACTAATCGGAACTTGTTTGTTGTTCGCTATTTTTAGTATGTCGGCGTCAGCGGCCGGACAGGGACGTTCGAACCCCGGCTACGAGGTCTATGCGATCAGCTATGGCATCTTTCCCGGCTACGCGATCTCGAATCTTGTCGCGGGCGCCGACAAGGACAGAAAAGTAGACCTGCAAATGATGATCTGGCTGATCAAAGGGCCCGGCGGAAGGAATATCCTCGTTGATACAGGCTGTTATCACGACAAGTTTGTAAAGGAACTTGGCATCAAGAGCTATGTCAAACCTTCGGAGGCGATCGCGAAACTCGGCCTGAAACCTGAGGACATAAGCGACGTCATTGTCACTCATATGCATTGGGACCACGCGGACGGTATGGATCTGTTTCCGAACGCAAAGATCTGGATACAAAAAGATGAATTCGCCTATTACACCGGTGCGGCGTGGCAACCCGGCGGAAAGGCCGGGGGCATCGACCAGGACGACGTGCTGACATTGGTAAAGCTCAACATGGCTCACAAGGTTAACCTGGTGGATGGCGACAACCGCGAGATAATCGATGGCATCACCGTTTACACCGGCGGCAGGCATACGTTCGCGTCGCAGTTTGTCGGGGTCCGAACCGCTGGCGGCACGGCCGTGATTGCCTCTGACAACATGTATCTCTACGAAAATCTGCAAAAGCACTTGCCGATAGCACAAACCTTCGACGCCGACTCAAATTTGAAAGCGCAAGACCGGATGAAAAAAATCGCCTCAACCCTTGACCTCATCGTTCCCGGACACGATCCTGCGGTATTTATCAAGTTTCCCAAGCCCGGCAACGGAGTTGCGCGGATCCTATAAGCGGATGGAGCCTTGGGCGGGAAACTCAGATAAGTTGAGATATTTTTGTAATATCAAAGCTAAATATTTTAGCGCCCGATCCGAATACTTAGAAATTTCAGGAGCTGAAGATTAATATGAGTGACAACCTGTACACGCCCAAACCGGAGCATAAATTCACCTTTGGACTATGGACGGTCGGCAATCGCGGCCGCGATCCGTTTGGCGACGCCGTGAGGGAAACGTTGACGCCCATCCAGGCGGTCGAGATGCTGGCCGAGGTTGGGGCCTACGGGGTAAATTTTCACGACAATGACCTCGTGCCGATCGATGCCTCTACGGGAGAGCGTGAGCGGATCGTCCGTGAGTTCAAACAGGCGTGTAGCGATAACGGTATCGCTGTGCCAATGGCGACGGTTAATCTTTTTTACGAAGCGGTCTTTCGCGACGGCGCATTTACGGCAAATGACGCCAATGTGCGGGCATACTCGATTCAAAAAACTATGCGGGCGATGGATCTTGGGGCGGAATTCGGCGCCGGGATATTTGTCCTCTGGGGCGGGCGCGAGGGTGTCGAAACCGATGCCTGCCGCCGGGCCGACGACGCGATCAAGCGGTTGCGTGAGGCAATGAATTATCTTTGCGAATACAACATAGCCCAGGGCTACGGTTACAAATTCGCGATGGAAGCCAAGCCGAATGAGCCGCGGGCCGACATTTACATGCCGACGACAGCAGCGTACTTAGCGTTCATCGAAACACTCGATCATAAGGAAATGGTTGGCGTTAACCCCGAGGTGGCACATGAACAAATGCCGGGTTTGAGCATGACCCACGCTGTCGCACAGGCTTGGGAATCCGGAAAGTTATTCCACATTGACTTGAACGATCAATATCCGGGACGTTACGATCAGGACCTGAGATTTGGCTCGGTCAGCCCGAAGCAGATGTTTTGGATGGTCAAGTTTCTTGAGGATGTCGGTTACAGCGGCATGAGGCATTTCGACGCTCACGCATACCGGACAGAGGACTACGACGGGGTCAAGGATTTTGCACGGGGCTGCATGAGGACCTATCTGATCCTCAAGGAAAAGGCCCGGCGGTGGAACAATCATCCGGGAATTCAAGCGATACTCGCGGACATTGAGGCAACAAACCAATCGGACGGCCTCGGCGATTTCGAGACGCTGCTTGCGCGTAGTTTTGACCGCAAAGCCCTCGCTGCAAAAGGTTTGCAGTACGAAAAGCTGGATCAGTTGACGATGGATCTTTTATTTGGGGTCGATTAAATCCGCGCTCGGTTCGCACCTTTAGCAAAACAAATAGGGTTTATAAGTTACCGAGACCTCGGCACGGGACGCCAAGGGTTTTCCTTTCAACAACCTACGCGGTAAAAATTCATTTACAACTTTAAGAAAATTGTGTATCATCGCTGTTGAATTTGTCTCGCGCGCAAATTTTGCAACTCAAGACTCAAAAATATCATCTTTGATCCGGTTGGCCTTTTACTAACGTTTCTATCGAAAATTTGAAATCGCTTTTTCGCCATTGGAGGAGTTATGCCGTTTAGAACATTTCGTTTTGCAACCTCGCTGCTTTTGATCATTTCGCTCACATCGCTCGTCTTTGCCGACACAATCAGGCTCAAGGACGGCAGCATCCTCAAGGGAAAGATCGTGAGCTTTGACAACGGCAAATTTGTCATCACGATCGGCGAAGGCTCGCGCAAACGGCAGATGTCCTTTTTGTCGTCCGAGATATCGTCGATCGATTTTGACTCGCCCGCGATGCCGCCTCAGAGCGCTCCGGTAACAAACCGTACCGCATCGTACGAAGAACCGGTCACGTCGCCGAGGGTTGTGACGACCGACTACGGCAAACCCAGCCAGCCGACAAATACACCGGCAAACTCAGGCGGGAAAATGAAGCCGGTCGAGTGGCAGATCAAGGTCCTTGCCGATAACACCTCGAATGGCTGGACCAATTCGGGCTGGGTGGTGAAGAAAGGCCAGAAGATCCGGATCTCGGGCGTCGGCAAAGTCTCGCTTGGCAAGGGTCAGAGCACAACCCCGTCCGGTGAGCCAAAGATCGAGGATGCTCAAAAGCTCCTCAAAAACGTCCCGACCGGTGCCCTGATCGCCGTGATCGGCGATGATAACAACGATTTTATCTACGTCGGAGCCGAACGCGAATTCACCGCCACACGCGACGGGGCCCTTTTCCTGGGCATTAACGAGGGTAACCTCAACGACAACTCAGGAGCTTTTAACGTAAAGATCGAAATCCTGCCAGACGAAGGAAAGTGATAAAATCGGTAACTATACTCATAAGTCTCGATCCGCAGGGGTCGAGATTTTTTTTGCCGGTTTGCCAATGGCCCATGTTCCCGCATTATTTCTTGATTTTAACCAACTAAAGGCGGACAATTTGTATCTAAACCTGTAAGTTGTTGATCTAAGGATGTAATTATGGTTTTCTTTGCCGTCAGACGCTCGTGTTTCGTACTCGTTACGATTGCTTTCGCTATGTTTTTGTTAGCTGCGACGGGCGCCGTAGGCCAGTCTAAACCGCAGAAGCCGGACCCGAACCAGGGGGATCAAAAAAAGAACACGCGGCCGACGCCCCAGACCGAGGAAGAGCGTAAAAAGGCGGAAGCAGAAAAGAAACGAGCTGAAGAAGAGAAAAACGCCATTGTCGACACCTCCGTCGAAAAGATCAATACAAATATCGTCAACGTCGATGCCGTTGTTATCAACAAAAAGACCGGTCAGATCATCACGGGGCTAAAGAAAGAGAATTTTGCGATATTCGAGGACGGTGTCAAGCAAAACATGACCGGTTTTGGCACGCCCGAATCGCCGATCACCGTTACGCTCGTCGTCGAGTACAGCAAATGGACAGAGCTGTTTGGATCGGCCAGTGGGGGCTATTTCGAACCGGGAGCATACGAGGTTATCAGGCCCGTCGCCCAATTTTTAGGTAAATTTATCAAGCCGCCAAATGATTATGCCTCGGTCATCGCGTTTGACATCCGCCCGACGCCGATCACGGATTTTACCAATGATCCGAAACGGCTGAATGAGACGGTGAATTTGCTGCTGCGCAATTCGCCCGCGTTTCGCGAAAACAATCTCTACGATGCGCTAAAGTTTGCATTGATCGGGGGTCGGGGCGATTCGGTCGTTTTGGAGAACTCTAAAAACGAAAAGTCCGACTATGCAGGTATGGTCGACGTTAAAGCCAAACGCCGGGCGATTATCCTGGTCGCGTCGGGCATCGACACCTTTAGCCGGATCAACTATGATCAGGCACGGCGCATTATTCAGGAAGCTGGAATTCCCATTTACATAATCAGCACGGGCAATTTGTTTTATAAGAAATACGAGCAGTACCTCGGGGCCACCGACGGCCTAACGGGCATGCCGGGCCGGCTGACATTTTTACAGGCTCAGAACGCGATGAATACGTTTGCCAAGGAATCAGGTGGCATGCATTTTCCGATGACGTTCGAGGGCGAGATACCCGGCTATCTTGAATCGATCAACGCACTGCTCCGCAGCCAGTATTCGCTCTCGTACGACCTCGACGGCGTTCACCAGCCAGGGAAAAAATACAAGCTCGACGTTAAGGTCGATGTCGACGGCGATGGGCAGTATGACGACAAGACGTACATCGTCCAACACAAGCCCTTTTACTCACCGCCCGGCGGCGACCCGAAGAAAGACGGTAAGAATAAATAAGGAGCACTAATAAATGATCGAACTTTTATCTGCAATATTCCTCCATTTTGGGCTGACCTCTATTAACGGTATAATTCCGGCCGTTTCTGTTTCCGGAGCGGCCGCCTTATTCGGTTTCGGAGCAATGGAAGCGTCCGCGGACGACGATAGCGGCGAAGAATCCGATAGCGACAATGATTCGGATGATGATGAAGACGATGACGACGGCGACTCGGATGAGTCCGATGATAAAGATTCGGAAGACGACGGGGATGATAAGGACGACGGGGACGAAGATTCGGACGATGATGACGACGCTTAATCCTCAGAGGAAGTAAATTAATATGCGGCCGTCAAATCGGTGCATTACGGCCGCTTCGACAGACAGCTTTGTTTTCGCTCCCATATTCGCGAGTTTCAAACGTCGAGCCTAACCCGCGGTCGTTTTTGCGATTTTCCAGCACGGTTTTAGCATTAATTTTGTAGACTAACACGCCACGAGCAACGTCAAAGGTATTTTACGGTCGGGAAATTGTTAACTACTTCGGATGTCGGGCATTTGTTCAAATGGCTGGTAACGGGCATAAAAGCTGGCTCAATTTGATGTTTGGCGATTGAAAATTAGGTATTCCCCATCAGCCCTGTCGGCTGTTATAATGTAAATGTCACCTACTGTTCGAGTGCCGATTTATTTCGGCAAGTTCACGTAAAATCTATGTGGCCAGTTAGGTGTCAGCAGTACCCACTCCATCAGAAATAGAGGCAACCTATGAGAACGCAAAATAAAATACAAAAGTTGGTTTTGGGCATGTGTGCTTTCTTGATCCTCGGCATTGGTGAATATGCGGCGCGGGAAAACGTGGACGCTTCAATTCTGGGGAACGCGGACAGTAGACGGCCGAACGCATTCGCCGCGCGTATCCACGGGCGAACCCTGGCCGGGAATCGCTCAGCCCGAGAGGTGTCTATAACCAACTCACCTCTGAGCCCATTTGTGGCGGGTGACCTCGATACGACCTTTGGCGGGAGTGGCAAGGTCACGACGCAGTTCGGCGGCGAGGAAGATGTTGCCACGTCGGTAGTGCTGCAATCTGACGGCAAAATAGTATGTACAGGTTTCAGCTCGTCGGCTGTGAGCACCATCGCCTTTGTCGCTCGATATAATTCGGACGGATCGCTTGATGCATCCTTCGGTACCGGGGGCAAGGCGACTCAGGATTTCGGCGCCGGTTTTTCTTCGGCGACGTCGGTCGCATTGCAATCCGACGGCAAGATCGTCGTCGCAGGCTATGCACGTCCCTCGGCAGCGGCAACGACAGGATTCGACTTTTTTGTGCTGCGTTACAACGTGAATGGGACACTTGATACGGCATTCGGCACCGGCGGCAGAGTCACAACTGATTTCTCGGCAATGGACGAGGCAGATGTCGTTCTCATTCAAACGGACGGCAAGATCGTGGCGACCGGCAGCACAAGCAATAACTCTCCGGAGCGAACCTTCGCGGCACTCGCCCGATATAACACCGATGGTTCACTAGATACCTCATTCGGCACCGGCGGCAAGGTCATCGGCCACGAGGGATCGGCCTACTCGGCCGTCATCCAGGTCGACGGCCGCATCGTTACAGGCGGCTGGGGATGTGCCGCCGCTACCTGTTCACAAAATCTGGATTTTACGTTCGCGAGGTATGATACCGCTGGCGTGCTTGATCCGGCGTTCGGCACCAGCGGTAAAACAACCGTTGCGGTTTCGCCCGGCCGGGACGAAGCTCATTCCGTCGCATTGCAGTCGGACGGCAAGATCGTCGCGTCGGGAGTAAATCTAAATTCCCCAGCCGCCGATCCGGTTGCCATTGTCCGGCTCAACACCAATGGCAGCCTCGATACGACATTTGGCACCGCCGGGATCGTCCAGAATCTTCCCTTCGCCGTCGAAGATGCCTTCGGGCTCAGCCTACAGTCGAGTGGCAAAATCGTCACCGGCGGGAGGGTCTTTACCGCCACCACCGACTCCGATTTCGCTCTTATTCGGCTGAATTCAAACGGCACCCTGGACACAACATTCAGCAACGGTGGCATTGCGACGACTCCTTTTAGCAGCAATTTTGATGGAGTTACGAGTGTGGCAATCCAGAGCGACGGCAAAATAGTCGCAGTCGGCTTTGGTGAGAATCAACCGGGCGATATCGACGCGGCGATGGCCCGATACCTCACTTCGGTTTCGGTCAGCGGACGTGTTACGTCGCCAAGCGGCGCCGGCCTGCGAAACGCCACGGTGGTCATTACCGATTCGCAGGGTGGCAAACAGTTCGCCACCACAAGCTCGTTCGGCTTCTACACCTTCGATAACGTAAGACCCGGCGACACCTATCAAATATCCGTAAACTCAAGGCTCTATCGCTTTGCGGTACAGAGTTTCGCGATAAGCGACAATTTGACGAATATAGATTTTGTCGGGCTCGAATAATAAGCTCATCGAGAAACTTTTCTTGACGACTACAAAAAGGCGGCCCGAGGGCCGCCTTTTTCATTTGGATGTGGATTGGTAACTACTCCAATCCGGTAAAGTCGACATCCGTGAGGGTGTCGGTTAGTTCGATGGTGCGGCTCGCGAAGCGGTATTGCCTCGACGATACGCCGATGGTGTAGGTCGCACCCGTTCCAAGTTCGTCGAACGTGTAGTAGCCAAACGAACTCGTTGTCACGGTCCGTGCGAAACCGGCCCGGTCGACGATCGTTACCGTTGCTCCGCGAACACCGCGGCCGTCGGGGGTTGTGACGCGACCCGAGAGGCTGGCTCCGGCGATTGACGGAATGGTGATCCGGCCGTTTTGGTCGAACGTCGTTGAGAGGATTATGCCACTCGTGTCGGCTGAGAGGCCCTTGACCACCGAATCGTCGAAGGAGACCGGTGATTCACCGGCTGCTACACCCGATCTCACGTGGAACGTCACTCTGGCGATGCGTCTGTTGCCTGTCGCGATGGCACACATCGAATCGCTGGTCGCGTTGAAGTTTTCAACGATGCCGATCGTTCCCGTTGCGGCTCCGTCCGCGTTGACGTTGAGGCTTGTGCCTGCGGGTGAATCCGCTCCCAGACTTACATCCGGGTTCGAGTTCACACCGCTCACATCGCTGATACTCACGACGCTTGGGTCGAAATGCAGTGTGTACTGCGTTCCGGCCTCGTTGCCCTGAGCTACCATCTCGATCTCGACCGTGATGTCACGGCCTGATGTTGTTCCAGATACCAGGCGAACGACACGCGCCTCAGCGACTGCTGCTGCTTCTGCCGCTGCCGGTACATCCAGTCCCTCGGTCTCAGCCGTCGGCACACATCCTAGCTTGGTGATCGCCGCCGGGCCGCCTGCCGGTGTCGGATCCCATGCCGGAGTGTTCGGGTTAAAATCGGTCGTCGAG
>JANYIL010000260.1 GCA_025362075.1 Chloracidobacterium sp. | reverse complement strand
CAGGATGATTTCAGCTTTAACGTCCTCCAGCCCTACGTGCATGGAAACATCACGAGCGACGCTCCGAAGTATCTTTTCCAGGATGCGCGTTATGGCAGTTATCACGCGAACGTAGCGACTGTTTTTCTGCGCTACACGTTTTAATTGATACTTTCGACTATAAACTTCGGCGCCGGATTCCCACATCCGACGCCTTTTTTTTGTCCTGAGCCTTCATCCTGATATTTCTCTCAACTCCCGGTATTGTCTTAAAGACACTGCCATTTTATTTCTATGGAAATCCTTATCGAGAGCGTTCTAAAATGCCGATTTTAATCCCCCACGCTTTTAACTCGAATCGTGTTTTTGATTTTTCCTCGCTATTTCATTAGTCTCAATCTTTGCTTTGACGGGACTTTTTTATGCAAGCATTGATACTCGCGGGTGGGAAGGGGACGCGGCTTAGGCCGTTGACGGTTTATACGCCTAAGCCTATTGTGCCGGTTGTTAATCGTCCGTTTTTGTTGTATCAGATCGACGTTTTGCGTGCGGCGGGGATCACGGACATCACGCTGAGCCTGAGCTATCAGCCGGACAAGATACAGCAGGTATTGGGGAACGGGGCCGAGTTTGGGGTGACGCTGCGCTATATTACCGAGCCGAGCCCGATGGGGACGGGTGGGGCGTATAAGTTTGCCTCGGACACGATTGGCGAGACGTGCGTGGTTTTTAACGGAGACATCCTCACCAATTTTGACATTAGCAAGATCGTCGAATTTCACCGGGCAAAAAACTCGTCCGCGACCATCGCTTTGGCTACGGTCGACGACCCCACGCGGTATGGGCTGGTCGGTGTCGGGGATGGCCAAAGGGTCGAGCGTTTTATTGAGAAGCCGAAGGCGGATGAGATCGGCGGTCTCGACATAAACACAATAAACGCTGGCATTTATGTCCTCGAACCTTCGATCCTGGAGCTGATCCCGGTGGACACTAACCGTTCGTTCGAGTATGACGTTTTTCCCGAGATCCTGACCCGCGAACTGCCGTTTTACGCGTACCTGATGCAGGACGAATACTGGCAGGACATCGGGACGCCGGCTAATTATCTGGCCGCCCACCATGATTTCCTGAATGGCAAGATCAGCGGGTTTGAACTCGAACGAGGCGCGGTCTCGGATGTCGCAACGCGGTCCGAGATCGACAAGCTGTCCTTCATTGGCGAGGGCTGCGTCATCAAACCCGGCGTTAAGATAATAAATTCGGTCATCGGAACCGGTGTCCATGTCGAAGAGAAAGCAGTTATAGAAAACTCGGTTATTTGGTCGCATTCGCGCATCGCAAGCTCAGCCGAGATCCGTAACGCCATCATCGGCCGCAGTTGTCATATCGGCCGCAATGCGATCGTCGGGGCCGGCACCGTACTCGGGGACAAGACTTCGTTGACGGACTATACGAAAACAGTGAATAGTGAATAGTGAATAGTGAGATGTTTATTGTTGCCGGTTGTTCACTATTAGTTATTCACTATTAGTTGTCTTATGCCCGAATTGCCTGAAGTAGAATTGATCTCGCGTGCGCTGGATACGCTCGTAAATGGGCGAACGATCAGCACGGCGGAGCTGCGTCGGGAGCGGCTCGCTCCTCAGATTACGCCGGACGGATTTGCGGCTGCGCTGCATAATGCGAAGATCAACTTTGTTCATCGTCGTGGAAAACATATCCTCTTCGACCTCGGGAATGAGAAAACGCTGATCGTGCATCTGCGGATGAGCGGGCGTTTTTCGCTGCTCGCGGCAAACCGCGAGGATCCGAAATTTACGCACGCCGTATTCTATTTCGAAGACGAGACCCGGCTCGTTTTTGACGACCAGCGCCATTTCGGGTTGATGAAAATCGTCTCGACACCCGAACTTCAAGAAGCTAAAGAGCTAAAAAAGCTGGCCCCCGAACCGTTTTCGGAGGAGTTTTCGCCCGAATATTTGCGAGACACATTAAAAACGTCCAAACGCAGCCTGAAAGAATTTCTGCTCGACCAGACAAAGGTCTGCGGCCTCGGTAATATCTACGCGGCCGAAGCGATGTTTGCGGCCGGCGTCCATCCCGAGACATCAGCGTATAAGGTTTCCGCAAAGAAAGTACCGCTCCTCTACGACAGCATTCGCGCGGTGCTAAATATCGCGATCTCGCACGCCGGCGATCTTGCCGTCGATCCCGAAAATCTCGAAGGAGGGTATTTCAGCGTCGGCGACGAGACGGTCTGGTACGTCTACGACCGAGAAAACGAGCCGTGCCGAAATTGCGAAACGCCCATCGTTCGATTGAAACAAGGCGGCCGTTCGACGTATTATTGCCGGAAATGCCAGAGGAAATAATACTGGCAAACCGCTGGCACAAAGACAGCATCTTTGAGGCATGAGAATTCTCAACTAATAAAATATATGAAAAACAACAAGTCGTTGATGGCCCTAGTTTCCGTCGCCGTGCTGCTAACGGCCTCGACCATTTCGTTTGCGTGTGCGTGCTGCGCGGACCAGGGACAATATGACGTATTTACCGGGTCCCCCGCCAAGCATCAGCTTGAATTGCTAAAAGACATGCATATTGGCGCAACGCCGCAGTTGTATATGACCGATGGCGGCGACGGGCCGCTGGGCATTGGCGATCTTGGCTTCGACGATCTCAGCCTTGTTGACGCTTACACAAATAATATTTGGAAGATCACCATCAAAAATCAGGCCGGAAAGGCGGGGACGCTGGTGTTGCCAAGACCCGCGAAAATGACAACGAAGAAGATTGATCTTCACGATAAAAAAGAGGGCGACCCGTCGCTCTATAAAGAGTGGAGTTTCGAGGGCACGGTCACGAGCGGTGGTGGAGTTTTCAAAACCGGCGTTATCGCTCCGACAAAATACACTCTCGTTTTTCAAGGCCGCGGCAACAACTGTGACAACGCCGAAGATTTTACCCACTGGCGTCTGGAAGTTAAGGGGCGAAAAGCGAACTATGCGTTTTTTGGCCCGATGAAAGCATCGAGCTAGAGCGGCGACGAGCCGGGACTTGACACTTTTTTGTGAAAGGCACATTATTTCCTTAACATTCGTGGTGAGTTAATGCGACTTGCGACCACGTTAAATAATCCGCTAAACAGCTAATAGACAATTTCGAATAAAAGTCTCGCTGTTTTGGCGAGGCTTTTTTTGTTGAGCTTTCGGCATCAGCACTCGGCAATAAGCCCGGATCACCACCAAATGCTGACCGCTGATTGCTGATTGCTGACCGCTTATGAAAAACTTTCGCGAACTGCTCGCGTCCGATGGTGTCTACGTCTTTGACGGGGCGGTCGGGACGCGGCTTTATGACAAGGGCATTTATATTAATCGCAGCTACGACGAGTTGAATATCGCCGCGCCCGATCTCGTCCGCGAGGTCCATGACGAATATGTCGCCGCCGGTGCGGACATTATTGAGACAAACTCGTTTGGTGCGACCCGGCATAAACTGCAGCCATACGGACTCGAAAGTAAACTCCGCGAGATCAATCTCGCCGCCGTCAGGATCGCCCGCGAAGCGGCGGGTGAGACTGTCTACGTCGCCGGAGCGATCGGCCCGCTCGGACTGCGGCTGGAACCATTTGGCCCGACCTCCTTCGAAGAAGCGAAGGAGATGTATAAAGAGCAGGTCGAGGCCTTGCGCGAGGGCGGTGTCGATCTTTTTGTCCTCGAAACCTTTTCCGAACTGCCGCTAATTGAGCAGGCGATCAAGGCCGTACGCGAGCTTTCCGGTCTGCCGATAGTCGCCCAGATGACGATCCAGATGGACGGCAAAACGCTGTACGGTGACACGCCGGAGCAATTGACCAAAAAGCTCGACGAACTCGGCGTCGACGTTATCGGCCTTAATTGCGGAATGGGCCCGAATCATCTCCTCAACGCTCTCGAAAAAATGCGTAGGGTCACAACAAAACCGCTCTCGGCCCAGCCAAACGCCGGTTTGCCGCGCGACGTTCAGGGACGCCAGTTTTATATGGGATCGCCGGAATATATGGCGGAATTTTCACGGCGGTTTGTCCAGGTCGGGGCAAAATTCGTCGGCGGCTGCTGCGGAACGACGCCGACGCATATCAAACTGATCGCAAGCGCAATTCGGGCGGACAGTCCCCGCCAGACAGCAAAAAGCTTCGTCCAACAGCCGGCAACCGTTGCGGAATTGAAGCCCGATGACGTGCAGGTCGTCGATCCGGTTGAACGTTCGCGGTGGTCGGCGAAGATAGCCCGCGGCGAGTTTGTCACGTCGGTCGAGGTGCTCCCGCCAAAGGGCTGCGACGCACAAAAGACGCTCGACAGCATTCGTCTATTAAAAGACGCGGGCGTTGACGGTGTCAATATCCCTGATGGACCGCGTGCCCAGACGCGGATGTCGGCCCAGGCGACCGCCGTGCTCGTCGAACGCGAGATCGGCATTGAGGCCGTTCTGCATTATTGCTGCCGCGACCGCAATCTGCTCGGCATGATGTCCGATCTGCTCGGGGCTGCCGCTTTGGGTTTGCATAATTTGCTGCTCATTACCGGTGACCCGCCAAAGATGGGGCCGTACCCGGACGCGACCGCCGTTTTCGACATCGACGCCATCGGCCTGACCAACATGGTCAACAAACTCAATCACGGCCTCGATCTCGGCAACAACCCGATCGGCAAACCGACCGCGTTCTCGATCGGCGTCGGCGTCAATCCGGGTGCCGTGAATATGGAAGAGGAACTGCGCCGCTTCGAATGGAAGGTCGAGGCCGGAGCGGAATACGCTATTACCCAACCCGTTTTTGACACCGATCAGCTTCGACGCTTTCTCGGGCTTATCGAGCACGTCCGCATCCCGATAGTCGCCGGCATCTGGCCGCTGATAAGCTATCGCAACGCCGAGTTCATGCACAACGAGGTCCCCGGCGTTAACGTCCCAGCCGACATCCTCGAACGCATGAGAATAGCCTCCGAAAAAAGCAAAGAACACGCCCGCGAAGAAGGCATCTCCATCGCCCGCGAAGCCCTCATCGAAACCCGCGAAGTAATCCAGGGCGTCCAGGTCTCAGCCCCGTTTGGCAATGTGAAGTATGCGTTGCAGGTTTTCGAGGCTTTGGATGAATTTAGGGACGGAAAATATGCAGAGGCCTTGCCCGCAGCCTAGTTGCTCGCTCAAGTAAAACAGGCCTTGCCGATCGCCTCGACATGCCGGTGATCGGTACCGCAACAGCCTCCGAAAATATTCAGATGAGGGAGTTTCTCCAGTAACGCTCGGTGCCGACGACCAAGATCCGCCGGATCACCTTCGTCCAGAGTTTCGCTCTCGTTCAATTCGGCATGACTCTTCATTGAGGCGTTAGCACGAAAACCGCGAATACGTGCAGTCCACTCTTCACCGGCTATAAGTGAATCAGCAAAATGCGCTGGATGAGCACAGTTTATCATATAATATGCGGGCCCATTGTCAGTCGCACGGTCCACCGATGAAATCGCATCCTGAAGAGTCTGCCCGGTCGGTAGTCGGCCGTCAGTTTCCACGGTAAATGAGATGACTACCGGCATTCCCACGGATTCGGCGGCAAGGGCGACGCCAATGGCCTCTTCTGCGTAGTTCATCGTTATCGCCGTGACCATGTCGGCCTCCGTCTCTCCGAAAGTCTTAATTTGAGGGCTGTGATATTGACGGGCCTCCTCGCTCGACATTGCGTCGGTGGGCACATACCCGTCGCCTCTGGGGCCAAGGCAACCACTTATTACCCACGGCGAAGCACCGTTTCCAAATTCGGCGCGGACCGCGGCGACAAGGTCGATCGCCTGTCGATTGGCTTCGGCCAACCCTGTGTCAGAATAACCAAGTTTCCGGCCCCAATCGGTGTTGGCTCGCCACGTAGGACTCTCAAAAATGAAACCGGTTTGACAGCGTTTGGCTATTTCCGCGTAAGTTCGAAAATACCTTTCGAGGGCCCGGCGACCCTCGGCCGTCCTTAGCAAATAAAACGCGGCAAAATCCGGAAGGTCCAGTCCATCGTTAAAGATAAGGGTTGTTTCTATGCCGCCATCTGTCAGGAACGGACCGCCTTTAAGTTGCGGAAGTTGGCTGCGATAATTTGCCATATTAAAACCTCTCTTATTAAGGATTAGTGTTCACGGGCTTTATGCTCTAGATAAATAGTAACTCATGTGACCAGAACGATCTTACCCTGAGATTTGCTCTCAATGACCTCGCGATGAGCCATCGCCGCCTCTGACAATGGAAATGTGTGGCTAATGATCGGATTCAGATAGCCTTTGCTCAAACCATCCTGTATCGCAACATGGATCTCGTCAAAATCCTGCTGCGGTGCGTTATAAAGTGCCATTCCGGTGACGGTCGCATCTTTGCCCATAATTACTCGCGGATTAAAATCAAGGCTGCCGCGATTGCCGACGACCGTGATCCGGCCAAACATCGCGAGGACTTCAAAATCCTTTTGTAGATTGACGTTTGCGAGCATTTCGATAATAACGTCAACGCCCATCCCGCCCGCCGCATCTTTGATCGCGGCAAGATAGCCGTCCTGCGAATGGTCGAAAACTGCGTCGGCTCCCTGATTTGCGACAAGCGTTTTCCCTGCGTCGGAGCTAGCCGTGCCGAAAACTTTCAGACCCGCATTTTTCGCCCATTGCACCGTCGCAATACCTACTCCGCCCGACGCACCGTGGATCAAAACTGTCTCGCCGCTTACGGCATGCGCCTTTTGAAACAACGCCCGATACGCTGTCGCATAAGGAGTAAAAACACCCGCTCCTTGCTCAAATGTCACGTTATCAGGTAACGCCGCAAGCTGCGTTTCGTCACAAAGCGTGTATTCCGCGTACGTGCCCGACAGCGAATTAGCGGTGTAAACGCGATCCCCGGCTTTCCACTTCGTGACGCTTTCGCCGACCGATTCGACGACACCCGACGCATCCTTTCCCGGCGTATAAGGCAGCGGCGGAACGCTCGGGTAATTTCCGCTACGGATGTAGGTTTCGACTGGATTAACGCCGATCGCTTCGACGCGTACAAGCACCTGGGTACCAGTTGGCCGAGGCGTCTCGACATCCTCGATATTCATTACCTCGGGCGGGCCAAATTCGTGGACTAAGATTGCTTTCATAGGCTAATAAAACAGGAAATCCCCTTATAGAGCGCGCACCTAATATAAGTGCTTGATAGCCCATTCAGAAAGTTCTAATGCCGTGTTAAAGCCATAGAGATCGTAGGTGGTTACGTTTTTAGGATCAGGGCCTCGAAGCAGTGTTAGCACCTTCCCTGAACGCATTACTGACAGTGCTTCAGTCGAGAATTGTTTATTCCGTGAGTTGTATATCTCAACGCCGTCGACCCGAACGATGTCTGCAAAAACTAGGTCTGGATCGTCCGTGCTGAAATTTGTATTCGCGATCCACGTGCCCGCTCTCCCATCCTTTATATAAGTGATCATCGCGATGCCCTCTCTGGAAAAAACGCAATCCTTTTGACCGGCGTTTCCAACCAAATGACAGCCGAATCGCCAGTTCTTTGGGTCGCTAGGGCCGAGGACTGAGTCAGTGCCATATCCTTTCGTTCCTTCTATAATTCCCCGGACATCGTCCAGGAAATACCTATATTCGACACCATTTTTCTTTCCAACCACGTAACTCTTTGAACCTGGCCCTTCGGTATATTCAATCCGAGCATCAGATGAGAACTTCTCATCTGACGGCAATGAAACACGACTGAACTGACCGCTAGCAACAGAGATCAGAGCAAGAACGAAAAGAAGTGACAATAGATCTCTCACAGAATGTGAAGTAATTCTACTCCACCGTCACCGATTTTGCCAGATTTCGCGGCTGATCGACATCGCAGCCGCGTCGGACGGCGATGTGGTACGAGAGCAATTGCAGCGGCACGATCGAGAGGATCGGGCCCAGCAGATCTGATGTTTCCGGGATCTCGATGACGTGGCTCGAGACTTTCGAACTCATCGTGTCGCCTTCGGTCAGAACCGAGATGATTATGCCGTCGCGGGATTTGACCTCGACGATGTTCGAGTGGGTTTTCTCGTAGCGAAGCTCGCTGCCTGCGTTTCCTTTTTCACGGGTGTTGACGACAACAACCGGCAATTTTTCGTCGATCAGAGCGTTCGGGCCGTGTTTCATCTCGCCGGCGGGATAGCCTTCGGCGTGGATGTAGCTGATCTCTTTTAGTTTTAGCGCTCCTTCGAGAGCGACCGGGAAATTGATGCCACGACCAAGATAAAGGAAATCCTGCACGCGGAAGAATTCTTTAGATAGCTCCTCGATCGAATCTGCGTCATTCAGCAATTGCTCGATCTTGAGCGGCAATTCCGCGAGGTCCTGTGACAACTTTTTCGCCCGTTCTTCATCGATATTACCGCGAAGCTCGCCCAGATAAAGAGCAAACAAATAAAGCGCGACCATCTGGGCGGTAAAGGCCTTGGTCGACGCCACGCCGATCTCCGGCCCGGCATGGGTCAATATCGTGCCGTCGGCCTCACGTGTAATCATCGAGCCGTGGACATTACATATCGCCAGCACCTTACATCCAGCCCGCTTGGCCTCACGCATCGCTGCGATCGTGTCGGCGGTCTCGCCGGACTGCGAAATTACGATCAGCAAATCAGTCTCACGCAAGACCGGGTCGCGATAGCGAAATTCCGACGCGTAATCAACGTCGACGGGAATCCGGGCGAGGCTCTCGATCATGTATTTGCCGGCCAGGCCCGCATGCCAGGAGGTGCCGCAGGCAGCGATCTTGATCGATGTGAGTCCGAGAAAATCCGCCTCGGAAATATCCATCGGGTCAAGATAGACCTTACCCGTGTCAAGCGAGATGCGGCCCTGGACGGTATCACGGACGGCGCGTGGCTGCTCGTATATCTCCTTGAGCATAAAGTGCTTAAAGCCGCCCTTCTCAGCCATGATCGGGTCCCACGTTATTCGCTGCTGCTCGGGCTCGACGATGTGTCCGTCAAAATCCGTGACGCGGACAGAGTCTTTAGTCAGGACCGCGATCTCGCGGTCGCCGAGGAAAAACACGTCCCGCGTGTGTGCCAAAATTGGCGGGATGTCGCTGGCTACAAAAAATTCACCGTCCCCCATACCGATGACGACCGGTGGGCCTTCGCGAACCGCGATCACCATATCAGGCTCGTCCACCGAGATGATCGCAAGAGCAAAAATGCCGCGAAGCTCAGCCACCGCCTTTCGCACACCAAGCTCGAGCGACATGCCCTCGGTTTCAACGTAATGCCCGATCAAATGGGCAACGACCTCGGTGTCAGTCTCGGTGTTAAACTCGTGCCCGAGATCCGCGAGACGCTCTTTCAGAGTCAGATAATTTTCGATAATGCCGTTATGAACGACGACGATCTTGCCCGATTGGTCACGATGCGGGTGAGCGTTTTCCTCGGTCGGACGCCCGTGCGTCGCCCAGCGCGTATGCCCAATGCCGTAATTCCCGTCAAGCGGATTTAGCCGGATCGCCTCCTCAAGATTTCGCAGCTTGCCCTCGGCACGCCGCAGACTGAGATGATGGTCGTCATCAACCACCGCGATCCCCGCCGAGTCATACCCACGATACTCGAGCTTCCTGAGGCCGTCGATGATCAACGGCACAACTTGTTTATTTCCAACGTATCCGACTATTCCGCACATAATTTAACTTTTGCTCTTTCTAATTGCGTCAATAAATTCGTCTTTTCTTTCATCAAACGTGTTTGTCCGTCGAAGAGCTTCCTCCGCAGAAAGTTTTACCTTTTCAGGTCGGTCCGCCTTTTCAAATTTTGCTTTTACTTTCGCCGGAACACCGACGACAAGTTCGCCCTCGCCCACGTCCTTTGTGACAACACTTCCAGCTCCGGTCATCGCTCGATCGCCAACGGTGACAGGTGCTACCAGCATCGTGTTCGAACCGATCTTGACGCCCGATCCAATTACCGTCGCGTGCTTGTTTTTGCCGTCATAGTTGCAGGTAATTGTGCCGGCGCCGATGTTGGTCTTTTCGCCGATCGTCGCGTCGCCGAGATATGTCAGATGGCTCGCCTTTGAGCTGCGGCCGAGGTTTGTTTTCTTTAGCTCGACGAAATTTCCGACCTGCGAATTGTCCGCCATAACGGCGTGGCCGCGAAGGTGGGCCATCGGGCCGAGCGTACACGAGTCGCCGACCTCGGAATCGCGGATCAGGCAATTGTCGCGAATCTCAACATTGTTGCCGATCTTAGAAAAATGGATCCGCGTACCCGACCGCACAATGCAGCCTTCGCCGATTACGCTATCGCCTTCGATGGTGACGTTAGAGTAAATGACCGTGTCGCGACCGATCGAGGCCCGCGAGCTGATATATGCGGCCTTCGGATCGATAAATGTCACGCCGCTTTCGAGCATTAGTTTTGCGACCGTGCGGCGGCGGATCTGTTTTTCCATGTCGGCGAGCTGGCGGCGGTCGTTGACGCCCTCTACCTCTTGCGCATTCGGTGCCATATAGATGCTGATCTGTTCGCCGTTCGCTCGTAAAATACCTGGCACGTCGGTGAGATAATATTCGCCCTGCACATTGTCGTTGGAAAGGTTGGCGAGCGCGTCATACAGGATCCCTGAGCGAAAGCAATAAAATCCGGCGTTGATCTCGTCAATATTTTTTTCGTCGTCGGACGCATCTTTCTGCTCGACGATCCTGGCGAACGACTCATTCCCGTCCCTTACAACGCGGCCGTAACCTATCGGATCGGCCAGCCTGACGGAAAGAAGCGTCGCGGCAGAGCCTTCGGTCTCATGCTGCTGGATTAGAGCGCCGATCGTTTCGCTCTTAATAAGGGGAACGTCGCCTGTCAGCACGACAATCGTCGAATCGGACGTCGAATACATCTTCCGCGTCGCGTTGATCGCATCGCCGGTTCCAAGCTGTTTTTCTTGCAGAGCAAAGCAAACGCGGTCGTCCGGAAACCCGCTATTGACCGCCGCTTTGACATCATCGGCCTGATAGCCGACGATCACGCATATACTCTTCGGTTCGAGTGCGAGAGCCGCCTCGACAACGTGATTAATGAGCGGCCGGCCATCGAGTTTATGGAGCACTTTGGCAAGGTTCGACTTCATCCGAGTGCCAAGCCCCGCTGCCATTATTAATATGTCGAGATCAGTATTCACGGTAGATAATTACGAATTAAAAATTACGAATTACGAATTGGTTTTTTCAAATTACGGCTGCAACGTCATGCATTCGTAATTCCTAATTCGTAATTCGTAATTGACTTCTCCTGCAAGGCACATAAAAGCATCACTTGAGCCAGTTTTCCGGGATTGTGGCGGACCATCTCGCCGTCGTCCAACAGATTACCATAAACGATCTCGGCCCCCTCAATCGTTTCTGGTGATACCGAGCCGTGCACGCCGATCTGCTCGGCTCCTTCATCGGCGTATTTTTCGGCCTGGTGTTCGCTGATTCGGTGGTTATTTACGATCACATAATCAAAATCGATCTGC
Organism: Chloracidobacterium sp.; assembly: GCA_025362075.1. Taxonomy (GTDB): domain Bacteria; phylum Acidobacteriota; class Blastocatellia; order Pyrinomonadales; family Pyrinomonadaceae; genus OLB17. Next base: position 1,492 of record JANYIL010000260.1, on the reverse strand, counting down.
GGAGCGTATTCCCGCACGATCTCGAGATGATGCCGGGCCGAAAAACCGTCGGTCTCGCCAGGCTGCGTCATGAGATTGCAGACAAAAATCTTGGTGGCCCGCGACGCAGCGAGCGCGTCGGCGACGCCATCGACAAGTATCGGCGGCAGCAGACTCGTAAACAGCGAACCCGGCCCGACCGTGATTACATTGGCTGATTCGATGGCGGCGAGCGTTTCAGGCATCGGCTTGCAATCGGCCGGTTCGAGATACAGACGTTTTATCAAATGCCCGACGTGCCCGATCTTGGTCTCACCATGAACCGTTGTGCCATCAGTCAGCTCAGCCGCGAGCCGCACATCGGCGACTGTCGCGGGATAGATATGGCCTTTGCTCGCCAAAATTTCGCTGCTGAGCTTGACCGACTCGGCAAAATCGCCCGTTATCTCGGTCAAAGCCGCCAAAAAAAGGTTGCCGAAAATATGCCCGCCCAGATCGCCGTCACCGCGAAAACGATGCCTAAAGAGCCGTGATAACAACTGTGAATCCTCGCTCAGCGCCACCATGCAGTTGCGAATATCGCCCGGCGGCAGCATTTGCAGCTCGTCGCGCAGACGCCCGGAGCTGCCACCGTCGTCCGTTACGGCTACGATCGCCGACAGATTTTCGATCCAGATAGGCTCGGTATCCTCAGCGTCGACAAAATGCTTGAGCCCCGATAGCAGCGTCGACAGCCCGTTCCCGCCACCTATGGTGACGAAATTCAAACCGGTCGATGTATCGGAAAAAAGATGGTGCTTCATCTACTGGGGGGACAAGCGAAGAGTGACAGGGGACGGGCGACAAGTAACAAGCAACTGCGGGGATCTATGCTTTTCCCGTCACCGTTTACCGTTAACTGTTTACCGAAAATGGTACCGCAAACCCGCGAATACCGCCGGCGAGCGCTTGCCGACTGACGTTGATTGTAGCATTTTCGGACCACTGCGGACAATATATTAGTCATTCTGGCAATACCGGGAAATCGCGTTGACAAATATGGATCGATCTCCGTTTCTCCGTCATTGTCACTAATCTGCTATAATCTTTGGAAATATTCAAAGCTCAATGACGATTTACAGGAACACCGTAGATATTACAAAGTTTAATCGAGATGCTGATTTGCCATTCGAATTGCGGATTCAGGACTTTGAAATGGCTACTCAGGATGTTTACGATTTTTTCTTTGACGTTAACTCACATCTGATCGGCAAGGGTCTGCAACGGCTCGATGATATGCTCAGACCCGCAATAATGTCGGGCCTTTTGTCAGATATGGTCACCGCGAGTCTGGCAAAACACTCCCGGACATTAACGGAAAATCTGTATCACAACGGCCACCCCGACCTGATAGTTCGAGGCGCATACGCCAACAATGCCGCAATTGCCGGAACAGAGGGCGTTGAGATCAAAACGACACGAAAACCGGGCGGAGCTGTAGATACGCATGGAGCCCGAAACCAGTGGATGTGCG
>JANYIL010000235.1 GCA_025362075.1 Chloracidobacterium sp. | reverse complement strand
AAATGATAATTACGAACGCCTTATTTTACAAGCCTATGTCGTGGTTTCATCTTATATTCGGAATTATTATCTTCATCGTTTTTGCGGTGACTGGCAAATTTATGCGTGTCGATTTTCCGGACAAGGAAATCATCCCACAGGAACTTCGCATTCTAATGCGGTCGCGGCATATCTATATTTTGTTTTCCGCCCTCATTCATCTTATGCTCGGAGTTTACCTGACGATGAGACCGGCGGTTTGGCGGCGGGCGTTGCAATATTTCGGATCGTTTTTATTGACGGTATCAAGCGGAGTTTTGCTTTGGGCGTTTATCGTCGAGACCTACCAACTCGAACATTTTTCCGATATCAGCCGATGGGGAATCTATACATCGCTCGGCGGTGCGGCATTTCACTTGATCGGCGGCCTGTCAGTAGCCCGCAGTCGATAGCCCGCACGTAAGTAAGGGCAATATTATGGTAAGACCAGATTGAAGTAACTGAGGTAAGCTGATTCGCCTCCTGCAAGTTCTATCAAAACCGCCCAGCCCTTACTTACGTGCGGGCTACTGACACTGGTATTATTAGGATAATGAGTGTTTACGACGAATTAACCGAAAGTCAGCAGTTTGCATCCCGCGTGATCGCCGATCATGCGCGCTCGACGGCGTTTGCCATCGCCGACGGCATTTTACCCGGCAACGAAGGCCGCAATTACGTCCTGCGCAAGATAATGCGCCGCGCCATCTATCACGGCCGCGAACATCTTGGGCTTAATGATGCTTTTTTTTACAAGGTATGTGATTTCGTCGTCGGCGAGATGCGCGTAGCTTATCCGGAACTCGAAACGCAGCGTGAATTTATCAGCAAGATGGTGCGGATCGAGGAGGAAAGGTTTGGGAGTACGATTACCTTTGGATTGCGCAAACTCGACGAATTGATCAATCAATATTTTGAGGAGTGTCGAAAAACTGCTTTGGTAAGTGCTAACAGATGGTTTAGGGAGTATTTTTCAGGAGAAGAAGTAGATATACTTCCACCTGTATCCGTCTCAGATCTGACTTCATGGCGGAAACATTGGCACAATGAATTTTTAGGAAACGAATTTCCAACTCTAACGGAAGAAAAAAACTATCGGACCTTTGAAGATGCTTATGCCTCAAAGTGGTCTCTAGAGATTGAAAACCCAAAAAATATTTATCGATTGATATCAGACTTTGCGAGACTTTACGACACTTTTGGAACGCCAAAAGATCTAATGTTTTTAGCTTTACGAGACTATGATTTTGATGTGCCAGAGGAAATTTTTGAAAAAGTCTTCGAAAACTCAATCAAAGAATTTCAAGAAAGCTCCCAGATCGGCAAAACGAAACAAAACGAAAAAATCAATCCAATTTATGCCGTTTTAGAGAGAGCTACTGGTCGTTCGAATTTTCACGGTTATGAGAAAACGGAAATTGAAGATGCCGAAATTGTTGCTCTTGTAAAAGATGAAAAACAGGTTGAGGAACTGGCAAATGGTGACGAAGGGTTGGTTGTTTTAAGGAATACCCCATTTTATGCGGAAGCGGGTGGTCAAGTAGGTGATTCCGGCAAATTGGTAGGACAAGGTAACCACACGCGAAATCAAAAAATTAGTGAAGTTATCGGTGAAAAGATCGGACTTCCAGAACCCTTCGTCGCTACGGTAATGGATACCTTTTCGCCTATTTCTGGACTAGTTCTTCATAAAATAAAGGTCGAAAAAGGAATCATTAAGAAAGGCGACACCGTTACCGCGACTGTCGATGTCGAAAAACGCGACGCAACGCGGCGAAATCATACGGCGACGCATCTGGTTCATGCGGCTTTGAGAGAGGTTTTGGGGACGCACGTGAAACAGGCGGGTTCGGTTGTGGGGCCGAATGTCTTGCGGTTTGATTTTACGCATTACCAGCCGATGTCGGCGGCGGAGATCGCTGAGGTCGAGGACCTTGTGAACAGCTATATTCTTAAAAACGATCCGGTCAATACAAACGTCATGGCCATCGAGGAAGCGATGGCGGGTGGGGCGACGGCTTTGTTTGGCGAGAAATACGGATCAGCGGTGCGCGTTTTGAGCGTTGGCGATGGTGTGTTTTCGAAAGAACTTTGCGGCGGTACGCATGTGCGTGCGACGGGCGACATCGGCAGCTTTAAGATTACCGGCGACGAGGCGATTGCTTCGGGTGTGCGGCGCATTCGGGCGATCACCGGCTTTGATGCATTCGAGCGATTTCGCGAGGACGAACTGCTCATCGACCGCTCGCTTGGCGCGTTAAAAACCCAGCGCGATAATTTGCCGACGGCAATCGAACGATTGCAGGAAGAGCTGAAACGAACCCGGAAGCAATTGGACGATCTAAAGCTCAGTGTCGCGACCGGAGCGATGGGCAACGGCTCAGCCGACTCGGATGGCGACGAAGCCAGAGAGATCAACGGCGTCAAGGTTTTGGCAAGACAAGTCGACGGCCTCGATGGCAACGGCACCCGGCAGCTTTCCGACACGCTGCTCGCCCGTCTCAAATCCGGCGTTGTCGTGCTTGGCCGTACAGACGATGGCAAGGTAGGTATCATCGTCCGCGTGTCCGACGACCTGACCAGCAAGGTCAAGGCTGGCGATATCATCCGCGAGATCGCCCCGATCGTCGGCGGACGCGGCGGCGGCAAAGCCGACATGGCCGAAGGCGGCGGTACCGAAACAGAGAAACTCGCCGAAGCCATCGACGCAAGCTATGGCGTCATCGAGCGGATGTTAGGATAGGATTTTTTGCCGCAGATAAACGCAGATGACGCAGATAAAGAAATTAAATTGTCTGATCGGCGTTCATCTGCGTCATCTGCGGCTAATAATGCTTGAGGGTTTATATGAGCGCTGTATTACCTGTTCAAACTGACGAAATTATCTCCTTTAATCCTGCGACCGGCGCTGAGGTTGGTCGTGTTCCGCAAACTTCAGCAGATGACGTAAAGGCCGCTGTCGAGCGGGGACGGGCGGTGTTTCAAATCTGGAAGAAAACCTCATTCAAAGAGCGTTCAGCATATATCATGCGGGCCCGCGAAGTATTGCTTACGGAAATGGATGCGATCGCCCGGCTTATTTCAGACGAATCGGGAAAGCCGGTGGCCGAAGCGTTTTCGATGGAGATCGCTCCCGTTCTCGATCTGATGCAGTATTTTGCACGCAATACCGAAAAGCTGCTAAAGCCCGCAAAGATCGGGATCGGGCTATACGCATTGCTTGGCCGCACGTCAAAGATCATTTATCACCCGCTCGGTGTCGTCGGCATTATTCCGGCGTGGAACTATCCATTCTCGATACCGCTTGGCGAGGCAGTAATGGCCCTGATGGCTGGGAACACGGTTGTCATCAAACCGTCGGAACTAACGCCGATAATCGGACTCAAGATCGGCGAGATCTTTGAAAAGGCTGGATTTCCTGTTGACTGTGTCCAGGTCGTAAGCGGCGGCGGAGCAACCGGAGCGGCGCTGGTCGAAGCGGCGCCGGATAAGATAATGTTCACCGGCTCGGTTGCGACCGGCAAAAAGATCGCGGCTGCGGCCGCTAAGAATCTTACATCCGTTGTGCTCGAACTCGGCGGCAAAGACCCGATGATCGTCTTCGCCGACGCCAATCTCGAACTCGCCGCCGGAGCCGCCGTCTGGGGTGCATTTTGCAACGCCGGGCAATCGTGTTCGTCCGTAGAGCGGCTTTATGTTCATGAGTCGGTAGCTGACGAGCTAACACGCAAGATAGTCGAGAAAACGCGGGCATTACAACAAGATGGCGGCGATAAAGAAACGACATCGGTCGGAGCGATGTCATCGGAGAAACAGATAAAGATCGTCGAGGACCACATCGAGGATTTTCGCGCCGCCGGTGCAAATATCGAGATAGGCGGACGCCGAAATCCGGCACTCGAGGGCCTGTTTTACGAACCTACCGTCATCACAAACGCCAATAACGACATGCGGGCAATGCAGGAAGAAACCTTTGGCCCGACGCTGCCGATAGCGACATTTGCCACTGAGGAAGACGCGATCCGCCTCGCCAATGACAGCGAATTTGGCCTGACCGCCAGCGTCTGGACCCGCGACCTTGCCAAAGGCAAACGTGTCGCCGAGCGTATCGAGGCCGGAACCGTTTGTGTCAACGAGGTCCTCTACACTCACGGCATCGGCCAGACGCCATGGGGCGGCTTCAAAAACAGCGGCCGAGGCCGTACACACGGTCGCGAAGGCCTGCTGGAACTCGTTCAGCCGCAGCATATCCACATTAATAAAGTGTCACTGGTACCGGATGTTTGGTGGATGCCGTACACACCGACGGCGGTTGAGACTTTTCGAGGTTTTGCAAAATATTTTGCGAGCGGCTCGGTGTTTCAGACGGCAAAACTGCTGCCACAGTTGTGGAAGCGTTTAAAGGAATTGAAAAAAAAATGACCTCTCCGATGCCCACTTTTTTTTTCGGACACGGCAATCCGATGAATGCCATAACGCCCAGGTCGTCGAGCATTGGGATGTGTTAAAGGGAATTCCCGAAACTTCCGAAAACATCAATACGATGTTCTGAGTCACACGTTGTAAATATATGATTCCAGATTTCCCAGCGCCGAAATTCGTACCATTTAGTTTTAGAGCATTACCTGTCGACGAACAATTGCAGCGAGCGGACGATTTTTTCGAATTGATGAATACCCGCCGAACGATCCGCGAATACTCAGACCGTCCGGTGCCGTTCGAGCTAATCGAAAAAGCCATCACGACAGCCGGAACTGCCCCGTCAGGCGCAAATTTGCAACCATGGCGGTTTGTCGTCGTAAGGGATGCTGAGATCAAGAAAAAGATTCGCGAGGCGGCGGAAAAAGAAGAGTATGAGAGCTATCACGGGCGAATGTCTGAAAAATGGCTGCGCCGGCTGGCTCCGCTTGGAACCAATGAAGACAAGCCATTTCTTGATATCGCACCGTACCTGATAGTGGTTTTTCGAATCAATTCGTTCGTTGAGGATGGCGAGACCGAGCCGACTTATTACTCGCAGGAATCGGTCGGGATCGCCGTAGGACTGCTGCTCGCCGCACTTCATAACATGGGCCTTGCCACATTGACGCATACACCGTCGCCGATGAAGTTTTTGCAGGAAATACTTGGCCGGCCAAAGAACGAAGTGCCTTTTGTTCTCATTCCGGTCGGCTATCCGGCACCAGACGCAAAAGTGCCGGATATAAAGAGAAAACCTCTAGAAGAGATTATGGAAATGATCTAGCCAAAGCGTAGTAACCTACTTTACCGCTGTGGCCGGTATTTTCTCCGCTCGCATCGCCGCGTGATAGGCGAATGATGCGAGGACGATCGCGCATTGCTTCAAGTCAGCGGCCTTAACGCGTTCGTAGGTGTCCATGTTTGTGTGGTGGACACGTGTGTCGTAAAGGTCATAGTCCTGCACGGCGTTAAAGCCTAAAGCGCCCGCCTTATTGAATGAAACATGGTCGGTGTTGCCGATCGGTTGAATGATGTTCTTGCGTGTACCGAGGTCTTTGAAAGGTTCGAGCCAGGCGTCGAAGATCGGTTTTACGGCTGCGTTGTTTTCTAAATACCAGCCGTAGATCGGGCCGGTGCCTGGATCGAGATTGAAATAGACGTCAAATTTGTCGCGGGCGGCTTTATTCTCGTCACCGGCGAGATTTTTCTTTACCCAATTTGCCGACCCAAATAGACCTTGTTCCTCACCGTTCCATATCGCGAGGCGGATCGTTCGGCGGGGTTTTGCACCGATGGCTTTTAGGATTCGCATTGCTTCGAGAGCGACTGCGGCTCCGTCGGCATTGTCTGCAGCACCGGTTCCGGCGTGCCATGAATCGAGATGAGCACCGATCATAACGGTTTCGTCTTTTAGATCGGAGCCGGGCAACTCGGCGAGAACGTTGTAGCCATTTTTGTCGTCGGTGTGATATTTGGTCTGGACATTGACGCGGAGCTTAACCTTGACGCCGAGGTCGAGCATCCGGGCGATCATGTTGTAATGCTCGGCGCTCAAAATAACGCTCGGCATCGCCGCATCACCATTGTCACGTCCGAGTACGAAGAGCGTACCGTGCTCGCCGCGATTTGGCCTGAGTATGACACTCGCACCGGTGTCAAAAAGTGCCTTATTCATCTCTTTGGGCGTTATCATCGGCGACGAGCCCTGCGGTCGTCCCGGCTGACCGATCGCGACCGGCGTGTCGAACATCGTCGGCTGCTGCCGGTCGATGCGTTCGAACGAATCCTGAATCGGCTGGCTCATTACGATCGCGCCTTTGAGCTGGCCTTTCATCTTTCCGAGATCGGCAACTGTTTTATTGCCAATAAATACAGGTGTCGCGACGATCTCGCCCGGCGTCGATGCCGACCATGCCTCAGGATACCCGATCAACGGCATATATCGCGGTTCGATCATCTCGACGGTCGATTTTTCAAGCGTCCAACCCCGCCCAAAATCCCACGTCTCGAGATGCGGGTTGCCGAGTCCCCAATCTTTGAGTAAGCCGAGAGCATAATCGTCGGCAGCCTTGACCGCTGGCGAACCGGTCAGACGCGGGCCGATCACTTCGGTAAAGTGCGTAAAGGTTTTGTGGACCTGCGAGCGGTTCAATCCCTCGTCGCGGATCTTGGCGTTGATCGCCGCATTGACCGGTTCCTGCGCAATTAGCGGGGAAGGGGCCAATAATAAGGAGATCATGATCAGAGAAAAAAATATCGTTTTCATATCAGGTTAAGTTTTTATGCAAGTTCCTTTTTGATCGCGGCTATCGCCCTATCTATATCATCTTCGGTGTTGAAAATGTGAGGAGAGATGCGGTTGCCGTTAAACCACCGCTTTTCTGCGACCTTGATCACCACTTTGTGTTTTGTCAGCAGCCGATCTCGAAGGTCGCGGCTATCAACACTGTCGGGAATTTTAAAGGCGACGAGCGCCGTTGCTTCAGGTCCGGGCGGCGGACTATAGAGCTTTATCTGCGGAATTTTCGCCAAACCGGCATACGCGTGGTTTCGAAGGCCGATAGTCTTTTTCTCGACGGCCTGCATGCCTCTCGATCTCATGGCCTGAGCGGCTTCGCCAAGACCGATAACCAAGGGCAAGCTGCCGACACCCGTCGAACCACAGATAAACCGAAGTCCCTGCTCCCGCTCCAACGGCTGTATTGCTGCGGCGGATGACTTGTTGATGTAAGCAAACCCGGTGCCCTTAGGCCCCATTAGCCATTTGTGACCGGTGCCTACATAGGCATCACATGCGAGAGCCTTAACGTCTACATCTATACACCCAACCGCCTGCGCGCCGTCAACGATGAACAAAATACCATTTTGCTTTGCGATTTCCGCAATTTCATTGATCGGCATTCGCAGGCCGGTCGAACTGATAACGTGACTTACGTTTATTACTTTCGTTTGCTTGGTTATGGCCGCTCGAAGCCGGCTGGTGATGGCCTTTACATCGTGATCGGTGGGCAAAATTGTGATCACATCGACCTCGATCCCGTTGTGTTTCTTGAGGTAATGCCAACCGTTTGTGCCGCCTTCGTGTTCGACGTCGGTCGTTAGGACCCGGTCACCCCGGCCAAGACCAATGCCTACGGAAATGCTGTTCATGGCGGCGGTAGCACTACGGGTTAACATGATCTCGTCGGCGGTACAGTTAATAAGAGCCGCGAGTTGCTCACGTGCCTTGTCGGTGGCAACGTGAACGGGGCCGTCACCGTATGCCATCATTACAGGATCTGATTCGAGCTGATACCAAGCCTGCAGCGTTCGGTCTAATATGGACCTGGGAGTGGGCCCAAGAGCCGCCGTGTTTAGATAGATCAACCCGGGTTCAAACATATATTCCGGGTTCGCCGCAACGCTTGAGGTCTGAGAGAAGGCCTGCCCCGATAAAGAAGCAGCTCCGGCGGCAGCCAGCCCCGAGATCAACTCGCGTCTTGTGATATCTTTCATCGTTCCCTCCGTCAGCGCATGGTTTAACTTTCCTTTACTGCTACTGCACTACCACCGGCATTTCGATAAAGCTCTGCTGACCTGTCAGGTGATAGATCCGCTGCGTCGCCTTCTTATAATCCGTCGGTTTTGCCCAGAAAATGTTCGGGACAAACGTCTGTGGATTGCGGTCGTAAAGCGGGAACCAGCTCGACTGGATCTGGACCATGATCTTATGTCCGGACAAAAAGACGTGGTTGGCCGGCGGCAGGGCAAATTTATAAAGCAAAGGCTTATTTGCCTCGATCGGCTTTGGCTTCTCAAAACCTTCGCGATAGCGGCCGCGGAAAATATCCATTGCGATCGCCAATTGGTAGCCACCCATTTCGGGCTGGCCGGCAAATTCGTCCGGATACACGTCGATCACCTTGACGACCCAATCGGAGTCCGTTCCGCTGGTCGAGGCAATGATGTTAGCTATCGGCTGGCCGCTGATCTTTGTCGGGGTGGTCAGCGTGTCCGAAACGTAAGTCAATACGTCAGTGCGGCCCGAGGCTTCGCGTTGATCGTCAACCAGCCAACGCCACCACGACAACTCTTCGGTGTAACCGGTCGGACGATTTGG
>JANYIL010000205.1 GCA_025362075.1 Chloracidobacterium sp. | reverse complement strand
GCAAATGCGCGTGAAAGCGCCATGTTTGCAAGCGCCCGCTCGATGTCCGACAATTGCGTTAGCCGGAGGAACTATCTTTATGACGATGATCAAAGCAGTCGAGCCACAGGAATGGGCAACGTTCCTAAACGCATTTACGGGGCGCAATCGCGGACGCGGTGCGAGATTTGAGCTTTTCGGCCCCCACGGGGGCTTTAAGGAAGAGGAACGCGAGGCCGCACTCGAAGACATCTCGATCGACGGCCACACGATAACCGTCAAACGCCATTATGTCAGCGGCGGCACCGCTCGCTCAATGACCGACGAGGTCACCGGCGTCCGAGGCATCTCGGTCCAATACGATACCGATAACAGCGAAGACATGCTCGAATTTACTGATGATAAAAATGCGATGACAACCCTGCATTTTGCATCACGGGTAGATGGCGATTCCTGAAATCATGCGTCCCATTCAGCGCGCGTCCCAAATTGCAAAAAACGTGTGGCGCCGAACCGGAATGTCGCTTTTTAACGATTGCTCCCGCAGGCTCATCACGCTTGCGGAGACATCGAATCATCCAAATTGATCATAACGGTCATTATCCTTATTTATGACGGCCGATTTTTATCCCGATTTCTCCGGTGTATTTCGTTCCGGCTATGCCTCTTGATGTGCGGCGAAACTGTGCTTCGCCGACAGACCCTATTAATTTCATGCGGCTATGCCGCTGTTTTCGGAGAGGCGGCATAGCCGCCCCTCTTTATAGGGCTGCACGGAAAAGCATAGCTTTTCCGCAAATCAATGGGCACAGCCCGAAGATAGACCGAGCCGTGCTTCTTTCTTCAGCCTATTTCTGTATGATCGGTGCAACATTCATCCTATTATGCTACACTCTTAGAAGGAGACATGGGAATGAAACGAGATTGGAAAGAGATCGGACGCGGCGACATGCGGGCGCAGTGGGCGGGTATTTATGCGACCATGAACAGCAAAGGGACAATCGTTATGAATAAAGCCGCTTACGAGAGGATGGATTCGCCGGCGGCTTTTTTGCTGCTCTACGACAGCGCAAATAACACCATCGGGCTCAAACCCACCGGGGCGAGCATGAGAAATGCCTATCCGGCAAACAGATCGGGCCGCCACGGCGGCCGCAAAGTTTCGGCTTATCGCTTGCTGACCGAATGTGGGCTGCATATAGAGAAAACGGTCGAATTTCCGGATGCCGAGATCGACCTTGACGGCATCCTTGTGTTAAACCTACGGACCGCAAAGGTGTCGAACCGTGCGTTAAATCATCCCAAAAGGTGGAAACCCGACCAGTAGGGAGGGTGCCCCTTGCCGCAACGATCGCCTCGGTCGGGAAATCCGGCACACTCCCTACCGGTCGTGTTTCTGCCTTGCGAGGTTCCCGACCGCCTCGACATAAGCGGCGTGTTCCTCATCAAGGATCCTTGTCGAAAGCGTATCGACGGTGTCACCGGCGAGAACCGGCACCTCGCGCTGAAGAATTATCTCACCAGCGTCGAGGTCTTCGTTGACATGATGGACGGTACAGCCAGAGATTGTCTCACCTGCGGCCAAAACGCGTTCGTGGACCTTGAGGCCCGGATACGCGGGCAACAAGCTCGGGTGAATATTGACGATCCGGTCCGGAAACGCCTGAACAAACTCCGGCGACAGCAGCCGCATATAGCCCGCGAGACAGACAAGCTCGACGCCTCGCTTATTTAGCTCGGTAATTATCTCAGCGTGGTGGTCTGCACGTTTTCGCCCGTTTCTCTCGACCACAACCGCCTCAACACCGCGTTCGGCAGCTTTTGCCAAACCCGCTGCGTCCGCCTTGTCGCTGATAACGATTACAACCTCAGAATCGGGTATTTCGCCGCTCTTAACCGCATCAACGAGAGCGACCATGTTCGACCCTCTGCCTGAGATGAGTATTCCAATTTTCATTGACTCAAAATGCTTCCTTTTGTACATTAATCTTACATATGCCAGTTGAAATCAGCTATCGCGAAGCAAGAAACAATTTTGCAACGGTTCTCGACCGAGTCGTAGATGACTGTGAGGTGATCGTGATAAGGCGACCCGGTAAGAAGAAAGTCGCGCTAATTGATACCGCAGAATTGTCCCGACTGTTGGAAAACCTGAATCTCTTAAAGTCTCAAGAAGATCGGTGCCCGGTTAACTCAGTTGTTGCATTCGATAATTGATGTAGTTACAATAATCTATGCGGATTAGCTATGATCCGAGTAAGCGGCTGAGGACGCTTGACGAGCGAGGGCTTGACTTTGAGGACGCTGTCGCCGTATTAGAGGGACTAACGTTTGAAGTCGAGGATACTCGTAGGGATTATGGTGAGAAACGTATGATCTGCTTCGGACATCTCGCGGACCGACTGGTTGTTATCGGATATACAACGCGAGGTACAACTCGCCAAATATTTAGCATGAGAAAAGCCAATGAACGTGAAAAAGCCAAAATCGGCCCGCACTTTGAAATCTGATCTCGACCGAGTGGATCGGCATAAGATCAAGGCAAGCGAATACACGGACCTTCCGGAACTGACCGATGAAATGCTCGTGCGTGGAACGGTCAAGCGGGCCGGACGACCGGTCTCTGTGAACCCTCGGCGGCAAATCACTATTCGCCTTCCCGAATCCGTTCTTGCCGCATGGAAAGCCTCAGGGCCGGGTTGGCAAACCCGTATGGCTAAACTCTTAAGCGAACGTGAGATTCGATAGGTAACAGACGTTGATACAGAAACAGGTTGCTGAAAAACTAGGAACCAAAAAATCAACGATCTCGCGGATCGAAAACCATGGGGAAGATATTCGCCTATCGACGCTGCACAAATACGCTAAAGCCCTGGTAAAAAAGTTAATCTTGAGATTGTCTGATTAATAGGAATCATCGCCCCAATAAAGGCAAATTTCCCTCTGAGTCATAGAAAATATATGTTTCATTTAAGCACAAAATTCATCTTTTTCGTCTTTTTATTTGTTGCTGGTTTCTCTGTCGCAGACGCGCAATCTCCGTCCCCAATTCCACAATCGAAAGAGGCTAAAGAGGCCGCAGAACCAGACGAAAAGCAACGTAAGCAACGCGAGAAAGAAGCTGAAATAGACCGCAAAACAAAACAGAAAGAACCCGAGCGTCAAGCTAAATATTTAGAGACAAAACCTATAAATAGGACATCGAGCTACGATCGATTCAAGGATTTGACTACTTACAGTATGGACAAAATGCTTGTCTTGGGAAATAACAATTACACTCCCGTAATCTTCGGTATCGCTAACTTCTGGCTCACGGGCGGCTTTTATGTTCAGGGACAAACGTGGAAAAAGCCGGAACAAATTATTTTTCAGTTTGAAGTTCTTGAGGCTTACTGGGAATTTCGAGACTCGAACAACAGAACCTTGATATTCCTAATTGACGGTGAGCGTCTAAATTTAGGAATGATGGGGCAAGGAGAATTTAATGTTCAGTATGTTGGAAACCTAGAAAAGCTGTTTGTTCCTGTTTCATATGAAGTCTTCGTAAAAATCGCTAATGCTAAAACTGTCGAAGCACAATTAGGACGTTTAGAGTTTTCGCTTAACCCAAGACACCTTCAAGGGCTTCGTAATCTTATTGAACCTCCTGCTGAAAAAAATAAACTTGAAACTCCACCGGCAAAAGATGCTGTTGAATCTGGCGAGGTTCCGTTCGTTGGAAATCTTGTTTATTCGGCAACCTACAAGATAAGTCCGTCATATCCTAAGGAGGCGAGAAAAGCAAAAATAACCGGTGTCGTAAAAGTTGAAGTATTGATCGATGAGTATGGAAATGTTGTTTCGGCAACCGGTGTTTCGGGAGAAGGAATGTTAATTGAATCTGCAATCGAAGCGGCGAAGCAGTGGAAGTTCAATCCAACAACGGTTTCGGGACAAAGCAAACCTTCTAAAGTTCGTGGAACAATAAGTTTTAATTTTACTCTTTGAGAGATGGGGCGTATGAATCAATAAGCATCGTCGATTAATCCCCCACCCCCCACGTTATCTTAATCGTTAAGACAGGATTACCACATTCATGTTTCCCTTGGTGACGCGACCGATGTCGCAGGGGCCGTTTAATTGATCCGCGATCGTATTTTTGTCACGTTCCGCGCAAATCACTATCATCCCGATCCCCATGTTGAACGTCCGGAACATCTCTTTTTCATCGACGTTTCCCAGTCGTTGCATTACCCCAAAAATCGGTAACTCCGGCCAGGTGCCGCGACTGATTTCGACCGAGACGCCGTCGGGGAGGATTCGCGGGATGTTTTCGAGGAAGCCGCCGCCGGTGATGTGGACTAGGCCTTTGATAACGCCTGTGTCGAGCAGCGGGCCGATCTGCGGGAGGAAGCTGGAGTGGGTCGCGAGAAGTGCTTCACCGACGGTGGTGCCTAGTTCGTCGATGTATGAATCGGGCGTGTATCCGCCGACCTCGAAAAAGAGTTTTCTAGCGAGCGAATAGCCGTTTGTCTGCAAGCCTGTCGATGGAATTCCGAGAACGACATCGCCGGGAACGATGCTCTTGCCGTCGATGACCTTTGGTTTATCGACGACGCCGACGATAAAACCGGCGAGATCGTATTCGCCGTCGGCATACATTGACGGCAACTCGGCAGTCTCGCCGCCGAGCAAGACGCAGCCGTTTTCGCGGCAGGCACGGGCCATACCTTCTACGACCGAGGCTGTAACGTCGGGTTCAAGCTTGCCGGTGGCGAAATAATCGAGAAAAAACAGAGGCCTGGCACCCTGGACCAGAATGTCGTTGACGCAATGATTTACAAGATCCGCACCAACGGTGTTATGAATTCCGGTATCGAACGCCAGCTTGAGCTTTGTCCCTACGCCATCGGCGGACGCAACCAGTATCGGCTCCGTCATATTCGGAAACGCCCCGGCAAACATCCCGCCAAAGCTGCCGATCTCCGTCAGCGTCCGCTCGTTAAAGGTACCGCGTGCGTATTCGCGGATTTTCGCGACCGCGAGATTTGCGTTGTCGATCGAAACACCGGCATCGGCATAAGAGATCGCTTTTTGTGTCATTTATCTTTCACCTTCCACTCGATGCCTTTGACGCTCGCACAAGTCGGGCCGCCGTCGCGTCCTACACCTTCAAATTCGGTTTGCAATATCATGCCGGGTTTAGAAAGTAGAGTTTCGATCTGCTCGCGGGTAATACTCATCAGCGATATTTTCGCCCGGCGGGACCACAATATTTTTGACTGTCCTGCATACGTGCCGGAATTTACGTAGATAAATCTTACGTCCTTCGGTCCCTGCGCGTACTCGCCCAGAAAATTGGGGGTGCCGGATGACAGATCAACCGTAATTTCGAATTCGAAAACGAGTGCATCGGCGGAACGCACAGCCGGAGGCAGCAGCTCGTCCTTGCCCCGCTGAACCTGCATCGTGACACCGGCCAGCGGCCGCAGCACCCTGATTCGAATCGGAATTTCGCGCTTCATTTCCCTAAAACGGAAATTATATCGTTTTCCCGGTCGAAACTCATTGACCAAACCTCGTTTACCGCTTAGCATTTTTAATAGGAAATAAATATGAGCTTTACACTAATCGATCTCGGCAGCGAGAACTTTGAATTCAACGCCAACGTATGGAACTGGAAAGCCGCTCTCGAGGTCATTAAGAGTCTCGACATCATCGGCGAAGGTGCGGTACGGCAGATGACGTACAATGCTACGGGCGTGAAGGTATCATTAGAGGACGCTCACGATATAGGCACGCGGATCCGTCATGAGATCCTGCCAAAGCTAGAGCCGAATAAGCGAATGTTCGCCGACCTGTCGATCACGGACGCGCCGGACGACAAGACGCTCTATCGCGACCGTGACGAGGAGTGGAAAAATTACAGTGTCAGCCACGATTGGCTGGCGGAATTTGCGGATTTTTGTTTGAAGTCTAAGGGGTTTCAGGTTTTTTAGGGATTTTAAACCACGAAATAACACGAACAAACACTAAAAGATTTTGTGTCACTTCGTGTAATTTCGTGGTTAGCTTTTAAATGGATTCCATTCTCCAATCAATCGAACCAGTCTTTAAGAACCTCTACGTTCAGATCGGCCTTTTGATCGCTTTTGCTACGTTTCATGGCTACGCGGGTGCGTGGCTGGCGGTGCGAATGCTCTTTCGGCCGCGCAGGCCTTTCAAGATACTGGGAATTACTGTCTTTCCCCAGGGTATGATCCCGCGTCATCGCGAGCGTCTCGCTAACGCGATCGGAAAAGCGGTCGGCGAAGAGCTTGTCTCGCAGGAGACCATCCACGAACAGCTCATCGGCAGGGACTTCCTGCGTAAGAAGATACAAAATGTTGTCGATTCATATACAAACGAGATCCTGGCTGAGGACTACCCTTCGCTGATTGAGGCGTTGCCAAAGAATGTCCGCGAAACCATACTTGACGCCATATCGGCATTGCAGATCAAGCTCGGCGACCACATTAAGGGCGTTTTGCAGAGCGAAGAGTCCCGCGATGCTATCCGCGGCTTTGTCACGCGGCGGGTGGATGACGTGCTCGGCAAACGCATCTCCGATGTGATCGACGGTGAGACATTTGCCAAGATCGTCGGTTTCCTCGACGAACGCATCCGCACCGCCGTTAAGGCCAAATCTTTTGAAGCGAATATCTGCGATTTCATCAGCCGATGGCTGGACGATCTCATTAATTCCGAGACGCCGCTCGGCAAAATGTTCACCGACGATGCGGTTGCTTTACTAAAGGAAAAAGCCAACGAACAGATCGAACCCGCCATCCATCAGCTAGCCGAGCTGGCCGCCGCCGAAAAGACACGCACGCAGATCAGCGCTCTAATCAAGACCGAGGTCCACGACTATTACGAAAACCTCTCGTTTTTTAAGAAGATATTTGTCTCACGCGAGACGCTGCTCGACGAGGTCGATGAGCTGGTCAACGAGAGCTTTCCAAAACGTATCGAGGAAACGCTGCGTGGTGCTTTTTTTGTCGAGGAGGCACGCGAATTTATCGGTTTGAGCATTGACAAGGCACTTGCAAAACCGCTTCCTGTAGTCATCGGCAAAGTCGCTCCCGCTCAGCTTGAACGCCTGAAAGAACAGGTGACCAAGTCCGTTCTGTCGCTACTGCAAAGCGACGAAACGACGGCCGTCATCACAACATACATTCGTGAAACACTTGAGAAACTCCGCCCGCACAGCATCGACGCGATCCTACAGATAATTCATCCGGAATCCGAAGAAAAGCTCAAAACGTTGCTCGCCGGTGGCCTGCTCGACATTCTCGCCCGCGAAGAAACGTCGAACATGATCAACGAGATGCTGGCGGGTCAGATCGACCAGCTGCTGTCAAAACCGATCGGCAAACTCGGCGATCACATCCCCGAGGCAAAGCTCCGCGCCGCCTCTCTCTCGCTGACCGACGCGATCATTGCCGCAACATCCGCCAAACTGCCCGAGGCCATCGCCGAATTCGACGTGGGTAGTGTGGTCCGCGAAAAGATAAAAAATTACCCGGCCGAAAAGCTGGAGGCCCTGGTCATGTCCGTTGCCAAAGAGCACCTTCGCACCATTGAGCTGTTCGGTGCGCTTTTTGGCTTTATCATCGGCGTATTACAATCTATCCAGTTTTACATCTACGCTAAATAATGGCAGACGATCATAAAGAAATAATCTCCCAGATAACCCTGCGCGAATTTGGTACGCCTGCGGGGTCGGTGACGCGGATGACAAACGGCATCTGCAACGAGGTCTATCGTGTCGGGACCGGCGGGCGCGATGTCGTGGTGCGGCTAAACGCTGAGCCGCGGTTCATGCGCGGTTCGCACGAACACATTCCGCTTTTTAGATCGAAAGGCATCAGCGTGCCTGAGATACTGGCCGAGGATTTTTCAAAATCCGTTTTTCCGGTTGCCTACCAGATCCTGAACAAGATCGAGGGACGCGACATCGATGACGTGATCGAAACGCTCGATGATGGCCAACTGCGGGCTATCGGGGGCGAGATCGCCAATATTTTTCGACAATTGAGCAGCGTGCCTAACAACGGCAAGTTTGGCGTTCTGTGGGGCGATGACAAGGATCTTGTCGATTCGTGGAGTTCGGAGGTTGCGCGGGTTACTCGTGTCGTGATCGGGTGGGGAACCAAAACGGGCGTGATCGACGACGAATTGAAAGAGATACTCGCCTGGATCAATACGGAATATAAAGGTTACTTCGACAGCGTTCGCCCCTACACCTATTTTGGCGATCTCTCGTCAAAGAACGTGATGGTCCACGAAGGCCGATTTTCCGGCCTCGTCGACCTCGACAGCCTCGCCCAGGGCGACCCGCTCGAGGCGATCGGCCGTATCAAGGCAAGCTGGTACGGTACACATTATGGTCAGGTCTATTCGGATGCGATCATGGACGCGCTGAATCTGACTCCCGACCAGCGAAAACTGGTCACGATGTACGCCCTTCTTAATCGCACGTTCTGGACACTCGAAAACGGCGTGCAATTTAATCAAAACACGAGCGCACGGGTCAATCAGGCCCGTATGAAACGGGATAAAGTTGCGGTCCGGGCCTTGAGCCTCGAGCTTCGCGGCGTTCCGGCGCAGGACGTAGTGATAGGAGCGCCGCAGACGGTCGAAGCCGAAGAAACCAAACCCCTAGCCCGAAAAGCAAAGGTTCAGGATCCGCCGGCGGTATCGGACATTCCCGTACTCGGACCCGAACCCAGCCCGGAAATTGTTATCGAAGAGCCGCGTCCCGCTCCGGTTCGGCGTGATCCGTCGCTCCGGCCATTACTCGAAGCGTCAGGTTTGTCGAAAACCTACATCAGCGATGGCGTAGGTTTTAATGCCTTAAAAAATGTCGATCTTCGCATCGAGCGTGGCGAATGCCTCGCGATCGTCGGCAAATCGGGTAGCGGCAAATCAACGTTGATGCATATGCTGGCCTGTCTCGACGCGCCCAGCGATGGCTATGTTTATGTCGACGGCGACGAAACATCGACCATGTCCGAGCAGGAGAAAAACCGGCTGCGTAACGAGAAATTCGGTTTCGTCTTTCAGCAGTTTTTCCTAAATGGCCGCGATACTGTCTTTGAGAACGTCGTCTTGCCGCTGCGGATTCGCGGGACATCCGAATATGATATGATCACCGACGCCGATGAAGCCATGATTTCCGTCGGCCTGTCGGACAAGTCGGACAAAAAGGCCAAGGACCTCTCCGGGGGCGAAAAGCAGCGCGTCTGCATCGCCCGTGCCCTGGTCGGCAAACCGCAGGTGATATTTGCCGACGAACCGACGGGAAATCTCGATTCCACGACCGGGGCGGCGGTCGAAAATATGCTGTTCGACCTCAACCGAGAAAAAGGCATCACGCTCGTCATCGTGACCCACGACCCGGACCTCGCCGCTCGCTGTAGTCGCATCATCGAGATGAAGGATGGAGAGATCGTCTCGGAAAGTGCGATGGAGGTTGCGGCATCATGAAACTCTGGGATTTGCTAAAGACCGCCAACCGTAACCTTTTCAGAAACAAGCTGCGCACCGCGCTAACGGTGGCCGCAATATTTATCGGCTCGTTCACACTCACGATGACCAACGGCGTCGGCGACGGAATGCGAAGCTATATCAACGCCCAAGTGAAAAATGTCGAGAGCGACACAGTGCTGTTTGTGCGAAGAAAAAGGCAGGATGATGACAAACCGCCGAGCCGCGATAAGCCAAGAGAGTATCGGGACGAATCGACCAAGGCAACAACGCCTAATCAGACAAACCCCAACTCCCGCTTTGTCACGTTGCCGCAAATGGAGGACGCCGTAAATGCCATTGCCGACGTTAAGAGCGTTACGCCGCAGTACCAAATCGACGGCGAATACATCACACTCGACGGTGAGAAAAAATACGATTTAGGCCTTGAGGTGATCTCGCCAGGCGTTACGCAAAAGGTTGAGGCCGGTAAAACGATTAGCAAAATCAACCAGATCGTCATACCACTCTCTCTCGCCCGCACCCTCGACCCACAGATCGAAAACCTGATCGGCAAAATGGCGACTATCGGTTACAAGGCGTTCGATCACTCGATGAGGACGCACCCGCTCGAGATCGTAGGTGTGGCGACAAAAGGGTTCGCGCCGTTATCAAATGCGTTTGTTGATTCGCAAACGGCCTCGATAATCAGCGCCGATCAGTCGGATCCGAACCTCGCGGGCAAGTTTATCAGCTTCGCCATTCAATTATCATCCTCCGACCAGGCGAAGATCGATTCGGTAAAAGCAAAGCTGGCCGACAAGGGCTTTACCGGCGAATCGATGGCCGACCGGCAAAAGCGCACCGACGACGCTATCGGCATCTTTAAAATCATAATGGGGCTGGTCGCATTCATCGCCCTGTTGGCTGCCTCGTTCGGCATTATCAACACCCTCGTCATCGCTGTCATGGAACGAACAAAAGAGATCGGCCTGCAAAAGGCGCTCGGCATGGACCGCCTCAGGATATTTGCCATATTCTCGCTCGAATCGGTGCTGATCGGATTTTGGGGAGCGGCCATCGGCATCGTCGGGGCGATATTTGTCGGGCTGATCGCCAATCAGATCCTCAGCCGTGCATACGCCGAATCGTTCGAGGGTTATTCATTATTTGTTTTCACGATACCGTCGATCCTTATCGTAATGGTCCTCGTCTGCACCATCTCATTCGTCGCCGGCGTCCTGCCCGCTATCCGCGCAAGCCGTCTGAACCCGATCGAATCGCTGCGTTATGAATAAACATTGCCCTCTTGTGAAGTGCGGCCGGGCATGGCACGAGAACAACGGGTCGAAAAAACCTTAGATATCACAACCGCTTGCCTCCCGGCTTGCGGCGATCAGCTTTTCGAGGTGGATCGGACGCGAACAAATCTTATTCGTGTTCATTCGTGCAGTTCGTGGCTTTGTGTCATTGCAGAGCCTTTCTCAAAAACAGGCGGCTGTTGCCGGGTGGAAAATCTTCCAGTTCGGCAAAGACCGCGTAGCCGAGATTTTTATAGAATTCCGGTGCCTCAAAGCTAAAAGTATTCAGATACACATTCCTGCTGCCGTACCTGACACCTTCGGCCTCGATCATCTGCATCAGCTTCGACCCATACCCGCAGCCCCGCAAATGCTCGCTTACCCAAAGGGCATCAATATACAGCCACCCAAACGACCCATAATTCCCGCTCACCCCGCCCACGATCTCGCCCCCGTCGTCCCGCACAAAAAAGGTGATCGTCCCAACGCTCTTACCGGGAAACAACTCACCAACATGCCGGTCGATGCCTTCGCCTATACGGGAAATATCCTCGGCCGGCGCGTTTTCTTCTAGAGTTATGAGGTGGGTCATTCTTAATCGTCATGCGGGAGTTTGTATTTCGTTATTAGTAGCTTTGTGTCCGCTTGGCTTAATTGTTTTCGGAGTTTTCGAATTTGCTGCGCTTGTTCTCTAAGTTCCTCCCCTTCGTCGACTTTCTCTTCCTCGCCCTCAACCGGTTTAGCGGCCGTTAACATTTTTACTTCATTTCCTTTGATTATCTGATCCGTCAGCAAACCACTTATTCGAGGAACTGAAGCATCAATTCCAGTAGAACTAATTTTCCGGTCATTTCCTTTCCGTAATTTATGCAACTCGCGAATTTTCGACTCAATTTCTTCCTTGATAGCGTCGAGCATGATGGCTTCCGATTTTTTTTCCAGGTCCTGTAGTTTCTTATTGGTAGGAAAACCAATTAATATTTCCTCCTTTCTTAATTTGTAGTCCAAAAATGCTCGAAATGCTTTATAACCTGCTGTTAACACAACAATAAAATCTACGGCGACGTCTATGTCGATATTTACGATTACATCAATCGAACCATTTTGTACCTCAACTAAACCTATCTCTTTCGGGGATTCGCTCTTTACAAGCTGGTGAAAAAGAAGGAGTACCTGATTCCATCTTTCCAAAGTCTTGGCGAATTTCAAAAGACTTGTAATCGTTTCCATATCCTTTAGAATGACGGACATGATTGCCTCCTTGTTTGCTATATTTTCATCCTCGTCGTCGGAGGGAATATATTCTCGAAATGTCGATTCTCTTGCTCTTAAATCCTTTGAATCCGATTTAATTTGGTCAACAATTGAGGTCAAAATACTGTTAAGTTGGGTATAAAACTCCGGCGTTTCAATGGTAGGGTTTTCAAGTAATTCGTCAATGTCAGCTAGGTGATTTTGATCAGTAAAACTTGTTTCTGTGGGGCGGACGATATCCAATGCTTCTTTTAGCCCACTATCTTTGATTTGCTCAAGGGATGTCTTGACCTTTCCTGCTATGTCTTTCAGACTGGAAAGATTCGTTTGGGTTTCTGCATTTGAAAGAGCTGTAAGATACCCTTCCATGTCACGTTTGAAGCCGGTTTCTTCAACGACCTTTTTAAATAGTTCAATTTTTTCCAATAAATCTTGGATATTCATTCGTTGTCTACTCCTTATAAAAAGGCTTCGCCCGTTGCGGAGCGAAGCCTTTTTCTGTTTACGTGCGAACTAACGACGTCCTAGCAAGCGGGAACTTGGTCAATTTTTTCACCCCTCGTCACGCCTGTTGGGTGACTCGTACCGTCATTTCCTCAACGGCATGACGATGTATTTGTAGTCGTAGGTTGAATCGCCGTGGATAGACAGTTGGGTTTGGGCGTTGGCATCTTTGAATTCGAAGGCTATTCGGAGCGGTGCACGGCCGGAATCGCGGGCCGGAGCGGTTGCGGCGGCGGAGCCGGGTGCGGCGTCTGGGCGAACCCCGATTGTAGGTTCGTCGTCGGACACGACTGACAAGGAGTCGGACGCGACCGAATCGTTGGAACCGTGGAGCGAACCGGCGTTGTTTAGGAATTCGAGCAGATACTGCCAGTTGAAACCGAGTTGAAATTCGGCGCCCGAATATTCAGCCTGGACCGCCTCGCGGCCCTCGCCTTCTTCGCTCGACTGAGCTGAGAGTTCGATCTCGCCTTCGCGGACGGTGACACGGATCGAGCGGTTGCGTTCGTCGGCCATTAAGCTTACGCGGCGCACAGCTGAGCGCATTTCGTCGAGGTCGAATATTGCGGCCTTATCGTTGTCCTTTGGCATGACCATCTCGTAGTTAGGGAAATTGCCGGAGAGTTTGCGGCTGATGAGCAGGCGGCCTTCCATCTCGAAATAAAGATGATTCGGGTCCTCGCCAAAGCTGATATCGCTCGACGTATCGCGTGAGACTTTCGCCAACTCCAGCAGAGCCTTTTTCGGAATGAGCGTGTCGATGACATCGGTCGTGTCGCCGGAATCGAGCTTTTTCTCGATGTAGGCGAGGCGGTGGCCGTCGGTCGT
>JANYIL010000178.1 GCA_025362075.1 Chloracidobacterium sp. | reverse complement strand
GGCAGCAAAACCGCCGTCACCGCCGCCGTGATTATGCCGCTCGCAAGCCCGCATGAGATCGCAAGCATCACGGTATTCAAAATAAACGGCTGCTGTGTGAACGCGATCATCGCGACGGCAAGCAACGCGCTCGCCCCGCCGATCAAACCGCCGGCAAGGGTGACGGTCTGACGACTGCGATAGCGCCCGATACCGTAAACCGCAAGCGACGACGCGATCGCCGCATAAACCGCAAATTCCAGGCCGCGTGGAGCCAGGAAACCCGCGATCAGTGCATTAAAAAGACCGGTAAAAAGTGCCGTCGGCCGGTCCGCGAGCAGCGTCATCAGCAAGCTACCTGTAGCAAACGGTATCGCAAACCCCCACAGCATCGCATCGTTCATCGGTGCCTTTACATTTTGCAACGCAGTGAATTCGGCCAGTCGGAAAAGAGCGGCTACAATGGCGGTTTGGGCGAGTACGATAAATGCGAACAATGCAAACGTCTTTCGAGCTGACAGGGCAAGACGCGGCAGCATGCCGCGATGCTGAACGAATTTCCAGGCGATCCAAAAAAGAGCGGTGATGAAAAGCAGCAGTCCGATAAAGCGGTTGATCTGACGCGATGACGATGTATAGTTGCGAACCGCAACGATCTTAGACAACACGTCGGACGTAATTAGCCCGCCCTCGTCCACGATTTTTTGACCGCGTTTCAACGTTATCGTTCGCGGCTGCACGTTGTCTGCGGCCGCGGAACGGGCTGATTCGGTGGCGGCGCTGTCGTAGGAAATGCTTGGCTCGATCAGTATCCCGGCGGCGGTGTAAAACGCATCCGCTTCTTTTTCCGAGAGACTTTTGATCGTCGAAAGCCGGGTGCGAAACTTGTTGCGGGCTGTGGAGACCGATGTCCAATTGCTCTCGGGCATCGCGACGGTCGATTGCAAATTTGGCTTTGAGCGGTCGAAAACAAAAACCTCGTTCTGAAAATATTGCCGCTCCGAATCGTCGTAAATGTACCCGTCGGCGGCTTCGCGGAGAGCGCTTTGTACGGCTTCAAGTTCGTTACGGCTGAATGTGCGGGCAGCGAGCACCTTGCCCACATCGGTGCCACCGGCTCCGGGCCAGTGAACTTCGCCCTTAATATCTACGTTTGTCGCCTTTTGCGGCCCGCTCTCGCCGCCGTGCCGTTGGAGC
This sequence comes from Chloracidobacterium sp., assembly GCA_025362075.1. Lineage (GTDB taxonomy): Bacteria > Acidobacteriota > Blastocatellia > Pyrinomonadales > Pyrinomonadaceae > OLB17. The sequence continues at coordinate 9,502 of JANYIL010000178.1, read as the reverse complement.
TTTTCCCATGAGGACAGAAACCCCTGGACGGCCTGCTCCGCCTTGTTTGATTCGTAGCGAAAAATAGGCTTTATAGCATTCTTTGCCTCATTCTTGAGCCGGTCAGACTCCTCCCTGTCGACAAAATATACATCAGCCGGAGAACTAATGCTCTCGCGGGCAATATCGCCTTCCTGATATTGCTGCTCGCCGCCCGACTTCCACCACGGATTCTGGATCAGGAGAGTAATAATGAGACACAGAAATACAAAGCCGAGCCAAAACTGCTGCCCGTCGGACAGCTTGGCAAAGGGCTTGGCGATCAGCCGAAAAAGCCATTCGCGCCATTCGGTCGCCGGTGATTTCAGATCTCGTATTCGCTTACTCATGCCCGAACGCGGATACTCCTGTCCGCTCCTATACAATGTTCGGCGGACAAGAGTGTCCGCGTTCCGATTTCCTCCACCATCGGCCGCAGTGTTTCGCGGCGAATAGCCGAAATTGCCACGCTTGTTAGCCCGCTGTCAAGCGAAATTTGCCGTTCCAATTGCTCGGTAACGTCGGCGGCCAGCAGATCGGCCTTGTTAAGGACGATCAGTTGCGGTATCGCATTAAAACGCAGGTCGCTCAAAATCTTGTTGACCGACGCGATCTGCTGGAGCACTCTAGGATTCGATGCGTCGACGACGTGGACGAGCAGGTTGCTGTCAGCGATCTCTTCGAGCGTCGCTCGAAACGCCGAGACCAGAGCCTCCGGCAGATCGCGGATAAACCCGACGGTGTCGTTAATTATGACTTCCTGATCGTATGGCAGCCGCAGACGCCGCGACGTCGGATCGAGCGTCGCGAACATTTTCTTTTCGGCATACACGTCCGACTGGGTCAAGGCATTGAGCAGCGTCGATTTTCCGGCGTTGGTGTAGCCGACGAGCGAGATGATCGGCAGGTGTTTTTGCACGCGTTTTTTGCGGCGTTCCTGCCGCTGAAACCCGAGACTGTCCACCTGTTTTTCAAGCTGAGCAATCCGGTCGCGCACGCGGCGGCGGTCGGTCTCAAGCTTGGTCTCGCCAGGCCCACGTCCACCGATGCCGCCAGCAAGTCGTGAAAACGCAGAGTTTTGCCCGATCACGAGACGCGGCAGCAGATATTTGAGCTGTGCAAGCTCGACCTGCAACTTGCCCTCCCTGCTCTGCGCCCGTTGAGCAAAAATATCGAGGATTAGCTGCGGACGGTCAATGACCTTTAGCTCGGTCGCCTCGCTAAGCGAACGAACCTGAGCAGGCGACAATTCCGTATCGAAGACAATAATATCCGCCCCAAGCCGCATCGAGCGTATCAGCAGATCGTCGAGTTTACCTTTACCAAGCACGGTTTTCGGGTCGATCTTCGGACGGCGCTGAATAATTGTGTCGAGGATGACGACCTCGGCCGACTCAGACAATTCTTTCAGCTCGGCAATCGATTCCGCTGCAATATCCGAATCGCCCGTAGTCACGCCGACGAGTATCGCCCGGTCGCGCCCGGTTTGGCGGTTGCGGGCCGTCAGACGGATGCGGGCCATTTCGTCTTCAAGCGAATTAATAAGCTGCGTAAAATGCGTATCGAGCTGCGTCGGGATGTTGGGTTCTAAAAACTCATAATCCGCTGTTTGGCCATCTATCTCCCCTTCTCTTCTCCCCTTCTCCCCTTCTTCCGAAGTCCCCGGCAGCAAATGGGCCGAATAGACCATCCCCGGCAAACCCTCCTTGCGATCGACCTGGATTATCGACATCAGATCGAGCCGCAGCAACGCAAGATCGGTAAGGTCGTCCTGCGTCAGCTTTTCGCCAAGCAGATGAGTGTGAACGCATCGTAAGCCCCGGAAACGGTCTTCGGAAACGCGGGCACGACCAAAATCGGGCATCTCGAGCTGCTTGGCATTGCCGACCATGACGTATTCGATCTGGCCTTTGCGGTTAATGAGGACGCCGATCTGGCGGCCGGTCTCATGCGAAATCTCGGACATCTGCCGGGCGAGTTCGGGCGAGACGATGTCGTCCGAGGGGACGCGGCGAGTGGCGAGCCGCTCGATGCGCTTTAGCTGGTTATGTTTTAATCCGCGGGTAAATCCGTGAACGGTGTTGATAGAGATTTATGTCCTCCGCTATATGTGGGCTTGATTATAACAAAATAAACCTTTAGTTCGTTACCGTTTTCGCTTCAGCCAATGATAAACTTGTTTCCTGTCTTCGACCATTGCAATCCTAACTTCTTTTTTGGCGTCGTCTATTTCATAAATGATTCGATAGTTCCCAAACACGTAATTTATAGGCGTCGATTCCGGTCAGTTTTTCGGCACCAAATAGCGGCGGATTTTCTTTGAGTTGGCGAACGCGGTCGATTATTTTGTCATGAATTTTTGGCGGCAGGCTGTCGAGTTCTTTGACAGCCGATCTGGAAAGGGCGATGCGGTAACCCATTACTTTTTCTTTGAGCGCTTGGCAAGATAATCGTCGAGAGAAATAGTTGGTTCATTCTTTCGTTTTTCGATAACCGAAGCGTAACGAAGATCTTCGGCTAATTTCTTATCTTTCATGAGCTTGCCAATGAACAACTCTTGCTCGGCGGCTTTCATTCCCTTAAACGCCGTCCAAAAAACTTCTGCTGTAGCCTGTGGTGTGTCATAACACGAAAATTATAGCATTTAGATAAAGAAATGAAAGCGACCTCGCTTGGGTTGTTTTGGCTAGCGGAGCGGACAGATTACAATTCTTACAAATGCTTGCACCGACACGCCGCCAGCGGGAGATACTCGATTTCATCACGAACTATATCGAGTCGCATGGCGCGCGGCCATCGTATCAGTTGATCGCCCGGCAGATGGGAGTTCGGTCCAGAGCCGGCATTGCACGGATCGTTACCGATCTTGAGGCCCAGGGCCATCTCGAACGCCGCTGGGTCAACGGCCATTTTACGATCGCCCTCGCCCAGGACCAGATCACGCCCGCGAGCGGCGAGGTCATCCAGTGGCTCGACACTCCGGTGGACGATGAGTACCCAGAGGACCGCAAGCCCTTTGCATTGCCGGAATTCATGCTTGGCGGCCGCGAAATACGCGAGATGCGTGCCTTTCGCGTAACCGACGACGCCCTCGCCGAGGATGGCATCTCCGCTTTTGACATTGCCCTGATTGAGCTGCGCTCGCACGCACGTGATGGCGATATAATCGCGGCGACCCTAAAAAAAGAACGGGCCGTGCTGCGCAAATATTATCGCGCGGGCGCCCAGGTCGAGCTGTGTGCGTCGGACGAGGGCGGTGAGATCATCCGGCTGGCCGCCGACCGGGTCGATATTCTGGGCATCTTTCGCGGACTGCTGCGGCCCGCACTATAAAATCGCAATCCAGGGCTCCCGCCAAACTTGACATGCCCGTCTTTGTTATATAATTATTGTTGTTTGAGGTCCTCGGCATAACCAATGACAGCTGAACAAACATTAGCTCCGGAAGAGCTTACCGGAAGCTCTTATCGTGAATACAAGCGCGAGCAGGAAGTTGTTTCGCGCCATAAGATCTATAAGACGACGGCGCTTTATACGACCTACGCGATCGTCGTGCTGGCGTTCGCAGTCCGTTCGGGCACCGTGCTTTACGGGCTTGCGTTTATTCCGCTCGGCATAATCGGATGGATGTTGTCGGAATATACGTCGCACCGCTATGTTTTCCACCGTAAATTTAACTTAGATGAGTCAACGCCGATTAAAAAGGTCCTGAGTACCTTTGCGGTTAAGTATCTCGACCCGATGCACACGCAGCACCATGTACGCCCGTTTGACGGCAATCACATGAGCGGCCGCATCCGTGATCTGCTGCCGTTTTTCATTATCGGCGTTGTGCTGGGTTTCTTCTTTTTTCCGGTTGCGGTGATGACTGCGACCTGGTTCATGTGTTATCTGGCCGAGGAGTGGATCCATCACGCAACGCATTTCTACAATTTTCGCGATCCGTACTTTCGGTACATGAAAAAACATCATATGTACCACCACACCAAACAAGGCATGAAGTACGGTTTCGGCACGACGAGCGGGGTAATTGATTATTTCCTGGATTCCCGCTACCCCGAACCGATACGTCAACGGCTCTACGGTAAAAAGAGCATGTCGACAAATCAGGCAGCCTGAGGCCTAAAGAAACTTGGATCAACTGCAGAAATACGCCCTGGTTACCGGTGCTTCGCGCGGACTAGGGCGTTATTTTGCGCGTCAGCTCGCGTCAAAAAGGCGTGATCTGGTGCTCGTCGCTCGTTCCGGGGAAAAATTGGACGCGATCGCTGAAGATCTGAGGTCAAAGCATGGCGTAAATGTTGAGGTTATTGTCCTTGATCTTGGCCAACCCGGTGCGGGATCGGTTCTGGCCGATGAATTAGCCGCTCGTTCGTTACATATCGATCTGCTCGTCAACAACGCCGGTTTCGGCGATCAAAAACGCTTTCTCGACATCCCAATCAAGCGTCAGGTCGAGATGATCACGTTGCAAAACGCTACTATCCTCGAGATCACCCATCGCCTGCTGCCCGCGATGATCGAACAAAAGTCCGGAGGCATTATCAATATCTCGTCAATGGCCGGATTTCAGCCGATCCCGTACGCTGCGGTCTATTCCGCGACAAAGGCCTTTATCACAACATTCTCACTCGCCCTCGAAGCCGAGGTTGCAGCCTACGGCGTCCGCGTCGTCACCGTCTGCCCCGGCCGCCTGGCTGTGGCCGGAGAGGACGTCGATCCGACAAAGGAGCGAAAGAAAGTCATGGGCGGCGAACAAACGCATGACCTGGTCGTAACGGAAGCGTTGCGGAAACTGGAAAATGGCGGCGGACTTGTAATTCCCGGCGGCATTAATAAATTCGCGGCCTTCGCCGAGCGATTTGTACCGCGCAGCAAGATCGCGCGGCTTATTACAAAAATATCAACCCCCCCGGGCTAAACTGGTAGTAGGTCAATTTGAGACCGTGGGAGACTTTCTTACCTTACAAAGGCCATAAAGCGGCGGATCCAAAGACCACAAAGAAAATCCCACTGACCCGTTACTCTAAATTCTGTAATTTGCTTGAGTCTCCATTTTTCGTCATACTTTGTCCTTGTCCCGAGCAACGTTTTTGCCTCTCGTGAGGTATTGGCAACTAATAGGAAATGACCAATAAACCAACGCCAAACGCGAGTTACAGTCTTACGCTGCGCGTTAGAATTCATAACCTTCCGGGCAAACTCGGCGAGATCACGACAGCCATCGGCAGGGCCGGTGGCGACATTGAGGGCATCGATATTGTCAGCGTCGGTAAGGATTTTCTCATCCGGGACATTACGGTCAATGCCGCCAGCGAATCTCACGATCAGGAGATCGTCAGATCCGTACAGGACATCGACGGCGTAGATGTCGTCAATATCAGCGACCGCACTTTCCTGATGCACCTCGGCGGCAAGATCGAGATCGCCTCGAAGATGCAGCTCAAGACTCGCTCCGACCTCTCGATGGCCTACACGCCGGGCGTCGCACGCATCTGCGAGGCGATCGCCAGAGACCCAGAAAAGGTCTATAACCTGACCATTAAAAAGAATATGGTCGCTGTCGTGACGGACGGAACGGCGGTGCTCGGCCTCGGCGATATCGGCCCGGCGGCGGCAATGCCGGTAATGGAGGGCAAATGCCAGTTGTTCAAGGAATTTGGCGGCGTTGATGCCTTCCCGATATGCCTCGACACCAAGGACCCGCACGAGATCGTCCAGACGATCAAGCACATCTCGACCGTATTCGGCGGCATCAATCTCGAAGACATCTCGGCCCCACGCTGTTTTGAGATCGAGGACCGGCTAAAAGAGGAGCTTGATATCCCGGTATTTCACGACGACCAGCACGGCACGGCGGTAGTCGTTTTGGCCGCTTTGATCAATGCCCTCAAGATCGTCGGTAAACGGATGGAGGACATCAAGGTCGTCGTCAACGGCATCGGCGCCGCGGGCGTGGCGTGCTCTAAAATCGTTATGGCGGCAGGCGTTAAAAATATTGTCGGCTGTGATACAACCGGGGCGGTTTACAACGGACGGACGGAAAATATGAATTGGGTCAAGGATTGGTACGCCCGAAACACTAATCCCGACGCCGAAAAAGGATCGATTCACGACTGTATGAAAGGCGCGGATGTCTTCTTGGGCCTGTCGGCCCCCGGCGTCATCGACGAGACCGATCTGACGAACATGGCAAAGGACCCCATCGTTTTTGCAATGGCCAACCCGACGCCTGAGATCATGCCTGAGGACGCGACCGGACACGTCGCCGTGATGGCCACGGGACGCTCGGATTATCCGAATCAGATTAATAACGTCCTCTGCTTTCCCGGCATCTTTCGCGGAGCGTTAAACTGCCGGGCGTCGCGAATAAACGAGGCGATGAAGCTCGCGGCGGCTACCGCCATTGCCGACATTATCGGCCCGGACGAGCTGCATCCCGATTACATAATCCCGTCGGTATTCGATCGGCGTGTCGGCGAAGCGGTCGCCGCCAAGGTCGAAGAGGCCGCGTACGCAACCGGTGTTGCCCGTCGCGAACGGGCCACATCCGAGTCGCATTTTGATACCGCTGTGACATAAATGATCCGGGCCAGGCTCAATGAACTCAGTATCGAAGAGATCGCAAACGCGCTGACACACGGCGTGGGACTGCTGCTGAGTCTGGCGGGTTTCGTATTCCTTATCTCGCTCGCGGCTTTCAAAGGAGACGGTTGGCACCTGGCAAGCGCTCTGATCTATGGCCTCTCGCTAGTCACGCTTTACGCGGCATCGACGTTTTACCATCTCGCGATCTCCGAAATGGCCAAAAAGAAACTACAGCTCGTCGATCATTGCTGCATTTATCTGCTGATCGCCGGCAGTTACACGCCCTTTACAATGATCGTCTTGCGTGACGGAGTTGGGCCGTATCTATTTGTATTTGCATGGACTTTTGCCGCCGTCGGCATCTTGATGAAGATCTTTATGAAGATCAAATCGGGCCCGATGTCGGCCGTGACCTATCTGCTGATGGGCTGGATCGGGATCGTCGCCGTCAAGCCACTTTATCTCGCGATGGGCATTGTCCCTATCTCATTGATCGTCGCCGGTGGTATCAGCTATTCGGTCGGGACAATCTTTTTCGGCTGGCACAGCATCAAGCACCACCACGCTATCTGGCATCTTTTCGTGCTCGGCGGCAGTGTCCTGCATTTTATCGCGATCGCTTTCTACATTGTTCCGTACGCAATGATCTAGCCGGTATTTACCAAGGAAAGCAACATCAAGGTCGGCACATGCGGATTCGGACGTACCAAGCGTCCCGATTACGTCACGCTGTTGCCCGTAGTCGAGATCCAGCATAACTTTTACAACCCGCCGCAGATTAAGACACTAGAGCGGATACGGAATGCATATACGGGTCAGAACCACCTGCGGTAGCGGGTGGTTTAACTACAAACATCACGACTGCCTATTGTTGAATGCCGCCTAACTTCAACCACCCGCTACCGCAGGTGGTTCTGACTTGTTGCACAAACCGTTCATTCCATCCGTAACCGCTCTAGAAAAATGGCCGGCGGACGACGGACAAAAATGGTTCGTCCGATCTGTTTGGAAAGATGAAGGGGATCGCCTGGCGGGCCTTTTTTTTATTGCTCACGAAGAAAGTCCGCCGCCACTGCGCGTATTTCGGCGTATGAGTATTCGTAACCTAACAATTCCTTTGCCGGACCGATCGCTCCGGTTGTCTCGGTCGCAATAAGCGCCTTACGTATCGCGTCGACTTTCTCTGCCGGGACCAGCTCATCGAGGCTGATCTCACCGGTCGGGATAAAGCGGACAAGATGCCCTTCGATCGTGCTTACCGCCAAACCGCGGATCTCGGCGGTTTCCGCAATCGACCGGACCCGTTTGAATGTTTTGAGCGATATCGTATAGGTATCGTCGCCCTCCCGGCCACGCTTTGGCCGCTGTTTTCGCTCGCGTTTTGGTGACTTGAGATCAATCTTAGACGTTAGCTGATTTCGCTTACAGTAATTTCTGATCTCATTAACAAAATCCCGCCCGTATTTCTCTAGCTTCAGGTTGCCGACACCCGAAATTTGCCGTATTTCATCAATATCGTGGGGCAGATACGTCGCCATTTCGATCAACGTCGCGTCGGAAAAGATGACGTATGGCGGCACATTCTCGTCTCTGGCAAAAACTGTCCGAATTCGCTTAAGCTCATCGAATAGATCGCGAGAATATTCATGTTGAAGCTCGCCAACGAGCGACGGTCGTTTTTCTTCCTTTGCCTTGACCTTGATCAGTTCGACCTTAACGCTGCCACACAAAATCTCTTCGCTCTTATCGGTGAGGACGATCACGGGATATTGTCCTTCGGTCTGAGCGAGGTAATTTTGCGAGATCAGGTCCTTAAAATAATCGAACCAATTGTCCTTTGAAATATCCGAACCGACACCATACGTCTTGATATTCTTATGCTCGTCGCGGATCGTCTTGGCCTGTGAGCCGCGCAAAAAATCGATGATATAACTCATCCCAAACCGCTGCCCGGTCCTATACACGGCACTCAGAGCTTTCTGGGCAATGATCGTCCCGTCAAAACGCTCGAACGTCGTGTTGCAGTTATCGCAGTTCCCGCAGACATCAATCGTTTCCTCGGAGAAGTAGTTGAGCAAAAATCGACGGCGACAGGTTTTGATGTCGCCGAATTTGCCCATTGTATCGAGCTTTTTGAGCATTATGTCGCTCTGCTCGCGATTGCCCTCTACCTCGGCAAAGCCCTTTAGCTTGATAACATCGCCCCAGCTAAAAAACAAAAGAGCATCGCTTTGCAGGCCGTCGCGGCCAGCGCGACCCGTTTCCTGATAATAACTCTCGATATTTTTCGGCAGGTCCATGTGGACCACAAATCGCACATTGGATTTGTCGATCCCCATCCCGAAGGCAATAGTCGCGACAATGATCTTGGCCTCGTCCTTGAGGAAAAATTCCTGATTTTTCTCTCGCGTTTCCTTGTCCAGTCCCGCGTGATACGCGAGCGCGCTATAACCCTCGGCACGCAGATCGGCCGCCAGAGCATCGACCGAGCTACGGCTGAGGCAGTAAATAATACCGCTATCCTCACGGCGTTTTTCGAGATAATTGAGAAGCTGCGAATAGGAATTGCGTTTCGGCTCGACCGCGTAAAAAATATTTGGACGATTAAAACTCGAAATAAAGCGCTCGGCTTCCGGGATATTCAATCTTTCGACAATATCTTTTCGAACCAATTTATCCGCAGTCGCGGTCAACGCAATGACAGGAATATCGGGAAAGCTCGATTTCAACCGCCCCAGCTTAGTATATTCCGGTCTGAAATCATGCCCCCAGCTAGAAATGCAGTGGGCCTCGTCGATAGCAAAGAGCGAGACATTTATCGAACTGAGAAAATCGATAAACTGGTCGCCGCTCTGGAGCAATCTTTCCGGAGCAACATAAAGCAGCTTTAATTTGC
>JANYIL010000174.1 GCA_025362075.1 Chloracidobacterium sp. | reverse complement strand
AGGTCGTCGAGCGAGACGGTGATAAAATCGATCTTGCCTCGATAGGCTGCGTTAAGTTTTACGAGATCGGGAAATTCTTCGCGGCAAGGGTCGCACCAGGTCGCCCAAAAATTGATGAGCAGCGGTTTGCCGTTCGGCTTGATGAGGGTTTTGAGGCCCTCGATGTCGATCTGCGTGACCTTTGGGCCGGTCACCGCCTTAGCCACGGCTGTTTTTGATTTGGCACCCTGTGACAGAGCCGACTGACACAACCCCACCGCCAACAAAGCGCACAGCACCGCCTTCGCCAAAAACTCGATCATTCTAACCATAATTATTACCGGTCTACATGCCGACTTTTTTGATCGTGCAGCCAAACGCGTTAGCCGATTTCTTTGCGACCGGCTTGCCCGCCAGCGTCGAATCAAAGGCCGTTGTCAGATACCGTTCAGTCACATTGCTGCCTGAGCGGTCGTTGTCGATGGCTCCGTGATAAAGCAGAGTGTTTTTAGCATCGATATAGAATGCTTCCGGCGTCGTCGCAGCACCCAGCTTGTCGGCGATCACGTTGCCCTTGTCGAACAAAACGGGGAATCTATATGTGGCTGCGATATGGGTTTTGACCCAGTCGACAGGCCTCGCCATTGCGTCCATCTCGGTCGAATTCGCATTGATGCCGATAAAGGTAATACCTTTGGCCGCATATTCGGCTGCGATCTTGTTCATCCGGTCGTTATACCCTTTTACCACCGGACACTGTGACGAAACGAACACGATCACGGCGCCGTTCTTGCCTTTCATTTCGTTTAGCGTCTGGACCTTGCCGTTAACGTCCGGCATCGAGAAATTCTCGACCACTGCTCCGACAGTGATGCCCTGAGCATTCGCCGCAAACGCCAATGCAAAGATCGCTGTTAAGAAAAATACTGCTCGTTTCATGTAGATTGCCTCCAAAGATATTTTGAGTATCGTTTCCGTTATATTATCAACGTTGCCTTGTTCGCACAAGTATTTAGGGTATTGGACGCAGACGGGAACCCCACGGCTCACCTCCGGGTTCCTAGCCGCGAGGACATGGCGTTTGTGGGTAAAGAAGATCTCTCGATAATTGCTCACTTAGGGCTTTGTGCAGCAAGTCAGAACCACCTGCGGTAGCGGGTGGTTTAACTACGAGCATCACGACGCCTATTGTTGAATGCCGCCTAACTTCAACCACCCGCTACCGCAGGTGGTTCTGACCCGTATATGCATTCCGGATCCACTCTAGTCGGCCTGTTGACGCTTAGTACGAGAACAAAACCGGACAGCTCGAACCGTCTCCTTTTGAGGCGGCCTGGACTAGCTCCTGAAATGGCTTGTCAGTATATTTCGTGCCGGCTATGCGGACATTTCGATTAAGCTTTTCGGGGTCGAGGGGCGAGAGTGTTTCGTGATCCCATTTTTTGCCGCCGCTCGTGAATTGTGCCAGATAACCCATCGCTTTTTTGATGCTGCGGCCGTCCTTTGTCTGAAAATTCCAGAGGTCGATATTCACCGCTTCGCCAAGACGGGCGAGATGAACGTAGCCGTTGAGATTCATCGTCGAGTAATCCCAGCTTTGCGTGCGTGCCAACTCAAGCGGCTGGCTGCCGTCCGGCTCTATCTGAAACGCCAGCCGCTTTTCTTTGGCCGCTTCGATCACCTGCTTGGCGATGTCGATCTTTCCGACAAACAGGGCATAGTCGGCGACCTGTTCGTCGTAATGCGTCCCGTGATTGTTCTTTGAGCCCGATTCGAGCTTTCCTAATTTGCTGTTTTGCAGCCAGTCGAGATAGCTGGTAAACCATTTTTCCATCCCGTCCTGCATCGGTTTAGACCATGCTTTTGACGAGGTGAGCAAGCCGACGGAATCGACAACATTGACGAGTCCCATCGTCTCAATAATGCCGAAATTGCGTCCGGTGCTCTCGCCGCGGACCGCCTGGGCAAACTCCATGTTCGGGTTCATCCGCGTCGCGGGCGTCACGAACCACGTCGACAGCAGCGAGGTCGCCTTCGCGGCGTAGCGTTCGTCACCGGTTAGATAATAACCGACGGCAAGCTTGTCGACCGCCTTTATCAGATCGGCCAGCGCGTCGTGGTCGGGCAGGGTCTTGATCTCGGGGTTGCGCTCGCCGTCGCGGCGAATATACGGCAAACCGTCCTTCTTTTTCGGGTCCGGCCAAAAGTACGGGGCGAGACTCATATAGTCGTGCTTGTCACCGCTCGGTGGCGTCAAGGGCTTGGCCGTTACGGGCTGTATCTCGATGTTGAGTACTTTATCAGCGTCCTTTTTTGCGCGCGAGGTGGCACATTTGGCGGCGTCGCTCATGTCCTTTCCGGTTTGGATCTGTGACCGGAGCTGCCTGAGTTCGTTAGCGTCACGGATAAATACACGCGGCGTGCCGGACGATTGCTGGGCAAAACCTGGTAACGTTAACACACACAAGACTGTGATAAGAAAGGGAATGATGTTTGTTTTCATGGGGTAAAGATATTCCTTGTAAAACCTTAGATTTGACTAACTAAAAGTTTAGACGCCGCTAGCCGCAAAACAGTCGACTGAAAATATTTCTATGCCATCAAAAGATCACATATTGCTGACCTCGGCAAGAGTTTCCGGTTGGTTCTCAAAATAGCCTTTTGCAAAAAAGGTTCGAATCGTTTTGTCGAATTGCTCGATCCCGCCTCAGGTCAACCTCGATCTATGTCAAATTATTTTCCGAATCTCGCAACAGACCGTTCTTTGGCACGTAGTGCTTCGACCTCGCGATTTTTGGGCGGTGCATTGGTCACGAGCGAATTCAGCAATTCCTGCGCAGCGGCCGATACGCGTTCGATGGCCAGGTCAAAGGCAGCTTCGTTAGCCTGCGACGGCTTGGTAAAACCGGAAAGTTTTCTCACAAACTGTATCGACGACGCTTGTACCTCGTCCGAGGTTGCGGGCGGATCGAAATTGAAAAGTGTCTTGATATTACGGCACATATTGACCTACTTATATGCAACGCCGGCACTCGCCGGCCCGGCGAGCGGAATTATCTCGGTGCGGCTAAAGCCTGTCTCTTTACACCAAAGCGTAAAATCCGCTCCGCTATAGTCGAACGCCTCGCCAAATTCGACAAGCATATTGAGCGACATCATCAGGCCAAACGCATTCTCGCGGCGGGCGTCATCGATGAGCGTTTCGATCACGACAAAGGCCCCGCCCGCTGGAAGAGCGTCGTACGCCTTTTTGATCAGCATCATCTTATTTTCGAGGTTCCAATCGTGGAGGATCATGCCCATCGTGATGATGTCGGCATTTGGGAGTGGGTCTTTAAAAAAGTCGATGTTGGCCGTCAACACGCAGTCCGACATGCCCGCGGCGGCTATTTTTTTTACGGCGATGGCGCTTGCGGGCGGCAGATCGGCGGAGGTGCATTTGAGATGCGGATGTTTTCCGGCGACGATCAACGAAAGCGTCGCCGCCGCACCGCCGACATCGCAAAGCGTTTCGTAGCCGGAAAAATCAAATTTGTCGGCGAAGGCGTGAAAATTGCCCATCGAGATCCCGGCCATCGCGTCCATAAATTGCTCGAGGCGTTCGGGCTTGCTGTAAAGCTCCTCAAAAACACCGGCCCCGCCGTGCTTTGTTTCATTTTGCGGTTTACCGGTCTTGAGAGCTTCGGTCAGGTCGTTCCAAAACGGGTACAATCGGGCATTGGCCATCTCAAAGAATCCACCGATGAACGCCGGGCTGTTGCGGTTGAGAAAGACGGCGGTTTCCTCGGTATTACGATACATTGAGCCGGGCCCATCGCCGTCGCGTTCGAGAAATCGCAGCGCAACCAGCGTGTCCAAAAAATCAGGGTTCGACCTCGGATGCAGCCCGAGTGTGTTCGTCAGATCGGCACCGGTCATGGCTCCAGCGCCAAGCCGGGTAAACAGCCCTAGCTCAACGGCCGACAGCAAAACCTTTGCCGGCCAAAACCCCATACCAACTTCCATGATCCGTGCAGGTGAAAGAGAACTCATTCTTGATACTCCTTATTTTTTGTTTGCTGTGGACGAAATTATCTGATCGCCCGTATTATATGCGAAACCGGCCGGGTTGGTTTGCCCAATCCTTTGTGACGCGTGCCATTTCATCAAAAACGTCTTCGACCGTCTGCCGCTTTGTTTTCAGGACCTTGAAACTGTGGTCGGCGGTGTCGAGCAAATGCAGAGTCGCTCGTTTGCCGAGATCCTTAACGACTGGCTGGAGTAAATCGAGAGCGGCAAGCGCGTCACGGGTTCCCGAAAGAAACAGCATCGGCACCGTAACGTCCGCCAGATGGTCGGCACGCTTTGTCGCCGGCTCACCCGCCGGATGCAGCGGAAATGAGAAAAAGACGAGGCCCGTCACATTTTCGAGCGGCGATTCCGATGCCGCAGTCGACGTCATCCGTCCACTAAACGAATGCCCGCCGGCAAGAATCGGCAGATCCGGAGCCGCCCCATGCGCCGCTGCAACCGCAGACCGAATAGTCGCCGTACAAGTCGCCGCCGAATTGCGCCCACCGCCTTTTTCTGAATAAGGAAAATTATACCGAAACGTTGCGATATTTTGCTCGGCAAGCCGTTCCGCGATGGTTTGCAGCATGGGGCTACGCATATTCGAACTCGCTCCGTGACCGAGAACGAGCAAATGCGTCGCACGGTCAGGTCGCACGAGCAACGCCGAAACCTTACCCTTTTCCAGCGTGGCAAGGATTTTTAATTCTGTGGTCATATTAATCATCCTTAATGTCGCCTATGTGATAGTGACGAAGGTTGATGATTTCGAACAGCGAAGTATACTGTACTGACATCCGCCGAAGCTTATTTGGCCACGACTCGAGAGATTGCAAAACCTCGAATATTGAGGCCCCAACCTATTCCATCTCGCTCTCGTCTATATCAAAATTTGCATAGACCTTTTGCACGTCGTCGTTGTCGTCGAGGGCTTCGTAGAGTTTTAGCATGGTTTTGGCGTCGCCGCGGGTCAGGGCGATGTAGTTTTGCGGGATCATTGAAACTTCGGCGGCCTGGGGCTCGATGCCGGCGGCTTTGATGGCGTCGCTGACGGCTTCGAAGGCGTCGGGCGAGGTGAAGATCTCAAAAACATCGCCTTGGTCCTGCATGTCGTCCGCACCGGCCTCGATGACGATCTCGAATAGTTCATCCTCGGTCTTTGCCGCCTTGTCCACAACGATGTATCCCTTCTTGTCGAACATCCATGCGACCGAACCGGCCTCGCCCATATTGCCGCCATTTTTTGAGAAGACGTGGCGTATTTCGGCAACGGTGCGGTTGCGGTTGTCGGTCATTGTCTCGACCAGTACGGCGACTCCGTTGGGGCCGTAGCCTTCGTAGGTGATCTCGTCGTAGGCGACGCCGTCGAGTTGTCCGGTGCCACGTTTTACGGCGCGGTCGATGGTTTCGTTGGGCATATTTAGCCCTTTGGCGTCGGTGACGGCTTTGCGCAGACGCGCGTTTGAGTCAACGTCGCCGCTGCCGCCAGTGCGGGCTGCAACCGTTATCTCTTTGATCAGCTTGGTAAAGATCTTGCCGCGTTTGGCGTCGAGTGCACCTTTTTTGTGCTTAATTGTGTGCCACTTGGAATGTCCTGACATGTGCTATGAACCCTTTATCTATTGAACGAATTTTGAATAGATGAATATATCACGCTCGTTTTTGACGTGCAAAATCTCTCTCCGGTTAGCTCCACTGAACCTCTCTGATCCCGCGTTCGTCACGGAGAATATTATGTATCAGATCGCAGAGCCTGGAACGGGATGGCGAGTCCTTTGAACCGAAGGGGCCCCAGGTACGTGATTTATCGATCGTGATCATCCATTCGGCATACTCCTTTCCGACTGAGGCGTTCCCGATGCCAAATCCGACGACAAACTTCTCCTTTCCTGCGGTCACGGATTGTGACCAGCCATTAGCGCTCCGGATCGGCTTGCCGAAAACGAATTCGCCTCCATCGGATTTTCGTGCGATCCATAGGGCGAGGTCCTCGCCAAAATGTCTGTCGTTCGCGACCGGCGGCGACAATTCTGAAGTATCGAACAAACCTGACATGAACGAAATTTGGTTTTTCATTTTATTACGTCCTCAAACTTTGATTTTGACAGATTTGTTATCTTTATTCTTTTATTTTTCGAAGTTTCGTCGTTTACGATCTCGACATGGCACTTGGCGACGCCAAATGTCTTTGCCAGCAGCGTGATCATTTCGGCATTGGCCGCCCCATCGACCGGCGGCGAGGTGAGGCGTATTTTCAATGCTCCGTCGTGTTCACCGACGATCTCACTCCTTGACGACCGCGGTACTACGCGAACGTCGAAACTAAGGGCACCATCTTTTTCGGTGAAGTTCATTTTCATCAAATACGGTAATGCCGATTTAACAACAATTGCGATATTATAATTGCAATACCAGAAGCGAGGACACAACCAATGAAACTGAGGCACGTACGCCGCAACGCCATATTTTTCGCAGCCCTTGCGTCGTTTGCAATACTCGCGATCTATTTTTTTGTATCGCGCTCGACACCTGTTGGAGCCGCGTTGCCGCCTGACAACACGACGCCAGCCGGTAAGCTGATAGTGGACGCGGTGACAGGTAACCCTGCCGTTGCTCCGCTGACGATGAATTTTGTTCGCTCGCCCGACGCGGGCGGCCCTGGTGGCAAGGGTCGCTATCTCATTGCCGTAAATAGTGGTTATGGCCTGGAATTTACGTCAAAAAGCAAACAACAGCAATCACTGTCGGTGATAGACCTCGGAACCCCTGAGCCAAAAGTTGTCCAGAACATCTATTTTCCGACACCGCAGAGTGCGAATTTTGGATTGGCTTTCGATCCTAAGTTGCAATCGGACGGCAAATACCGGATGTACGTCTCGGGCGGCTTTGAGAACAAGGTATGGATACTGGGTTTTGACCCAAAGGCTCTGGCCCCGGTCTCGCCCCAGACCAAACCTGACGAGGCAGTCAAGGCCCCGTCAATCGACCTCGCCGCACTGGCCGAAAACGCGCCGTCGCCAAACTACAATGACAATGTCGCCGCCGTCTATCCGACCGGCATTGCTCTCAGCCCGGATGGCGAAACTATTTATTCGGCAAATAATCTCGCCGACTCGCTCGGTATCGTCTCCGACCTGCGCGATTCGCGGCGGTTGACGCGTATCAGCCTGCGACGGCCCGGATCGAACCAGTTCGTCTACCCGTATGACGTAAAGGCCAGGACAAATGGTAAAGCCGTCTCGAAACTTTACGTCTCGCTGTGGGGTGACGGCTCAGTCGCCGTGGTCAACCGAGCTATGCAAGACCGCGTCTCGCATATTACTGTCGGCCGACACCCGACGGCGATGATGTTCAACGCGGCACAGACACGTCTCTACGTTGTAAATTCCAACGCCGACACGGTTTCGGTAATCGACACCACCGCCGACCGCGTGATCGAGACGATCAATGTCCGCATCGCCGAATCGGAACCGGTCGGTGCGAGCCCCGAGGGGCTTGCTCTGAGCGATGACGAAAAGACAATGTACGTCGCCAACGCCCATGCAAACGCGGTCGCGGTCATCGGCCTTGCGGCAAATCCGTCGGTCAAAGACCGTTCGAAGCTGCTCGGATTCATCCCGACGGGAAAATACGCGTCGGCCGTCGCCGTTGTTGGCAATCATATTTTCATCGCCAACGGCAAAGGGACTGGCATGGACAATTCGTCGGTCAAGGTCAACGAAACCGGCTTTTACCCGAATATGCCGAACGAGAATTTCCCGCCCCAAACTAACAAGCGTGGCAATTACAGCGTTTCGCAGGTTTCGGGCAACGTCAGCGTGGTTGATGTGCCGGACGAAAAGAAGCTGTTCGCATATACCCAGTCGGTCATGCGAAACGACGGATTGCTCGGCCGTGAAAAACGCAATCTCTTTCCGGGGGGCAAATCGCCGTTCAAACATGTCATTTACGTCATTCGCGAAAATCGGACATACGATCAGGTCTTCGGCGACCTGACGGCGAGCGGCGATGGAAACAAGGCGGACGGTGACGGGTCGGTCGCGATATTCGGTGCCGGCGACGGAGCCAAATCGCCCGGCGGCGCGGCTCAAAATATCACGCCAAACGCGCGTGCGATCGCGCTCCGGTTCGGTCTGCTCGACCGGTTTTTTGTCAACGCCGAGGCTTCACCAGACGGGCACAACTGGTCGACCGCGGCCTTTTCCAACGACTATATCGACAAAGCTTTTCGGTGGAACTATTCGCGCCGCGGACGTACGTACGATTTCGAGGGTTTTAACCGTCTCCCGTCTTACGAGGCTCCCGGCGGGCAGCCTCCGGTTGCTCTGCCGGCTGCTATCGACCTACCCGCGACCGGCGAAGATGTCGCCAATTTTCAGAAAAGATACGTTCCCTATCTGAACGGGGCCCGCGATATAGGCGAACCCGAAACGCTGTACCTCTGGGATGCCGCAAAACGTGCCGGTCTAACCTATCGCAACTACGGCGAGTACGTCGCCACGATCTCGGCTGACGACGTGAAAGCCTTAAATAGCCATAAATCAAAAAAATACCCGGATATTTCGCCGACCGTAACCGCGTTTGCGGCCAAGAAAACGCTTGAGGGAAACTTTTCGACCGGACGAAATTTCGATACCGACACGCCGGACATCATGACGACCGACTCGTATCGGGTGAGCCGCGAATCGTCGTCGCGGACCGACGCGGCCATTACGGATAACAATCAGAATGCGGCGTTTCGCGGCCACTCTCGTTTTGGGGTCTGGTCGTCGGAATTTCAGGGCTACGTCTCTGATAGGCACTCCGGAAAGGGCGATCACATGCCAAACCTCTCAATCGTCCGGCTCTCGAACGACCACACAGCCGGGCTGCGCAAAGGTACTCCGACGCCGCAGTTTTTCGTCGCCGAAAACGACTATGCCCTAGGCCGGCTGGTCGAGGAAGTGTCGAAGAGTCCCTATTGGGCTGACACCGCGATCTTCGTTGTCGAAGACGATGCTCAGGACGGCCCGGACCACGTCGACGCGCACCGCTCGCCGGCGCTCGTTATATCGGCGTACAACCGCCCCGGCGCTCTGATCCACGAATTTCACAATACGGTCAGCCTGATCCGCACGCTCGAGCTGTGCATCGGGATCGAGCCGATGAACTTTCTCGACGCCAACGCCACGCCGATCGACATTTTTACCACTAAGGCCGACCTGCGGCCATTTGCGGCGCAGCTGCCTAATGTCGCCCTCGATAACCTCTTTCCGCCCGAAAAACCGTCGGCAAAAATGGCCTATTTTATGAACATGACCGACCGCCAGGACCTCAGCCATCCCGACATGGCCAACCCGCGCGAGATGAACGAGATAATCTGGTTTTCGGTAAAAGGTAATGCGGAGATGCCAGGCATCGCACGGCTCCCTGCCTTTGAGATGATGACAGCAGGGATAAAAGCGGAGGATGTTAAGGACAAGACCGGCGCCGATGACGATGATTAATGCAGTAGCCCACGCGTGAACAAGGGCTTAACCCCATAAGCGAATGCATATTTTACAGCCGAATATTCTGCTCTTGTCGCCAACGGCGACGGACAATAAAGCCTAGGGTGAAGCCGTTTCGGCGGAACCCTAGGTTAAGAAAAAGCGTCACACGCTCGCTGAAGGCGAGCAACAACCGCTTCGAAATTGTTAGTCGCTTTCAGCGACCGAAACGTATTTGCGGCCAAACCTAGGGTTCCATTCGCTTAGCTTATTGCACCCTAGGCTTTAATGTATGTCGCCGTTGGCGACCAAATCCAAACCAATGTCGACCTCTTCTCGGAGGCTAAACCACATTCTGACTAATACTTACAGCCTTCTGCATTTAGGGGTAAACGAAAACTCGCAGCACGATCGACTGTAGGAAACCGATCAGCAGCAGCACGATCATTGCCGAGATGTCGAACATACCGATTGGCGGTATCAGCCGTTGGACCGGGATCAGGACCGGGTCGGTCACGCGTTTTACAAATCCGAGAAACGTCCGCCGTGTAAACACGAACCACGACGAAATAAACCGGATAAAGATAAACAGCACGAATACACTCAACAGGCCGTACAGGACAAACCCGACAAAAACCATCGGTCTGCCCGTCGTCACGCCGGCCGTCAGGCCGTCAATCACAAAGAACGTATTGCCCACGATCTGCATCGCAAAATACGTCAGCACCAGCCCGATCAATATAGTCATCAGCGGAGCCAGCCGCGTGTCGATCCGGTACATTGCAAGGAATCGCGACGACGGGTAAACCCATTTTTCTGTGGCCTTTCGCACCTTAAACCCCAACCTGCCAACCTTGCCAAACGGATTTGGGTCGGTGTAATTAAAGATCGTTCGCAGCAACAAAATACCGAGAAAAAGGCCGAACAACGACCAGACGACAATAAAAACTATCGGATAAACCGTCAATGAAAGCATAAGATTTTTAAGAACGAATTTACCCCGATTTTCGCCGATTTCAAATCGTTTAAACTGTCTTGTTACTAAATAAAATCCGCGTTAATCCGTGTTAATCCTTTGTTTAACTTCCCCGTTCTCCAAAGATAGCCGTTCCGACGCGAACGATCGTAGCACCTTCTTCGATAGCGACCTCAAAATCGTGGCTCATGCCCATCGATAATTCCCCTGAGGGTATTATCCTGTCGCGGATATCGCGGAGCCGCCTGAAAAACCGCCGCGTCATTTCAGGGTCGTCAAAAAAAGGCGGCAATATCATCAACCCATTAAATTTCAGACACTTGCAGCCTCTCAAAAACTCAGCAAGCTCGCCTAGCCCGCTCTCCCGAATACCGGATTTCGTCTCTTCGCCGGCGACGTCAACGTGAATCAATACCGATAATTCGCCACGGCCCTCTTCAATACAAATACGCTCAAGCCTCTGCGCAAGTTCGAGCGAATCGACCGAATGTATCACGTCAAAAAGCTGGACCGCCTTGCGTGCCTTGTTCGATTGCAGATGCCCGATCAGATGCCACTCGGCGGCGGTGCGGCCGATCTCAATTATCTTGCCCTCGGCTTCCTGGACCTTGTTCTCGCCCAGGATCGTGGCCCCGGCGGCAATCGCTTCCCGCAGAGTTGCGGCGGGGTGCGTCTTGCTGACAGCGACGAGTTTGACCTCACCCGGGGTACGGCCCGCTCGGAGTGCGGCCTGCTCGATCCGCCGGTTAATGGCATTTAGATTTTCGGCGAGATGGCTTTTCACCCCTTAAATATAGCAAACTTCGCGTCAGAGCCACCGGCGTATGGGGTCTGTCGGGAAAATGTTATCCGGTTGGGGCAAATAAAGTAAAATGGGAGCTAAAGATCGAAGCAGTTGAAAAATTAAACCAACTGACTCGGGCGATTCTTTCGGAATTCTATTTTTGAACACCAGAGAACGGAGGACTGAGTATATGCGAAATGAAACAATGTCATTTGAAACCGCCAACGGACCGGCAACCGCGTACGTCGCCATGCCCGACGCGGGCAGCGGCAAGGCCGTAATTGTTGTCCAGGAATATTGGGGCCTGAACGACCATATCAAGGACATCGCGAACCGCTACGCTGCCGAGGGCTTTATAGCGATCGCCCCCGATCTGTATCGCGGCAGGATCGCGGGCGACTCGACTGAGGCGTCGCAGATGATGCATGCCCTTAAGGTGGAGGACGGTTTGGAAACTATAAAAAATGCTATCGACGCGGCGGCCCTCGGCTACGACATCGCGCATGTTGGCATCACCGGCTACTGTATGGGCGGAACATATGCCTTGCGGGCCGCCTGCGAACTAGAGGGCGTGAGCGCGGTCGCGGCGTTTTACGGCGACATTCCGGAAGAGGCTGTTTTGAAGAGGCTTACCGTTCCGACGATCTTCATCTCCGGCACACGCGACGGCTGGATCAACCCGGAAAAGGTCGCCGAGTTGGAGGACGCAGTCGAGCGATTTGAGCTGCCCGTAACTTCAGTAAAATACGATGCGGACCATGCCTTTTTCAACGACACGCGGCCCGAGGTTTACGACGCCGCGGCGGCCAGCGATGCGTGGGCTTTGGTCGTGGGGTTTTTTAACGACAAACTTTAAGACCGTGCGACAAGGACGGCGTTGCTTTCGGGAACGTCGAGAAGAGCCGAGCGTTCCATCGCCATCAGGCCTTTTCTAAATTGCTTTGCTTGTACATTCCGGCGGCGGCGGCCTTAATGGTGTTCTCATGGTTTTCAGCTCATCAAGCGTGGGCAGGGCGACTCTGGCTCCAAAGCTGCGGCATTTCAGGGCGGCGACGGCATTGGCCATTCGAGAGCTTGTCTCGATCGATTCATTAGTGAGCAAGCCAAACAGAAACCCGGTCCGAAAGGCATCCCCAGCACCGGTCGTATCAGTGCACCCGCCCGGAACTTCGAAAGCCGACGTTTCAATAAATGAATCACCCGACAAGACAATCGATCCAGATGCCCCGTTAGTCAGTCCAACCACGCCGCATCCGAACCGCGATCTAATCCGGTTCAACCCCTGTCGCTTGTCGCTGAGACCAAACATTTTCGCCGGAAATTCGGCAGAGGCGATGAGAATGTCCACCAAGGGAAGCAGTTCCTCGACGCCGTCAAAAATGTTGTCGATATCGATGGAAACGATCACGCCCGCATCCCTCGCCGCTGTGGCGAGACGAATGCAGGCCCCGGCGTCGTGCGGCGTCATGTGGAGTACCGTGCCAAGCGCCGCGATGCCGATAGGTGCTTCTGATGCCGAATACTCTAGCTTTTCATCGCGATGCCAGATGACCGTTCGCTCACCGCTTCGTGCGTCGATCAGAACAAAAGCTATCTGCGTCCTCGCTCCGTCTATATGCTCGGCGAATGCAACGTCGACACCCTCGTCAACCAGCGACTGCAAACCGAATTCACCGTCCGGGTCGCCGCCAAACCGTCCGGCGTAGGCGGTTTTCATTCCTAGCCGCCGCAGGCCGGCCATGGTTGACGCCACCTCTCCGCCCGCCAGCTTAACGTATTCGTCAAGCTCGACCTTCGAATTGAATGCCGGATATTCAGGCACCCCGATCAGATAGTCGACCGCGTTGGTGCCAAAACCAACGGCGTCAAAGGTCTTATCACGCAAAAGCTTGAATGGAAAATTCATAGACAGTCGGGGAAAAACTTAGAAATTTAGTCTTGCCAAAATGTTGCGAATCAAGTTAGATTATTTATTGGGTCTATTTCACTTGGTTTTTCGGTGAAACACAAATAACACCCATAATTTCCCCGGAGAATAGGTTAAATGCCGACAACGATTTGCCCCGAATGCAGCGAAGAAGTTTTCGTAGACGCCGAATCCGAGCAGGGCGATTCCGTCTCATGCGACGAGTGCGGCTCTCGCCTGGTTGTGGTGGGCCTTGATCCATTTGAACTCGATCTTCAGGAAGAACCGGAATCAGACGGGACCTCTGATGACGATGATTTACAAAGTTCCGACTACGATGATGCCCGATACTGATCGCTCCTGATCTCCATTCCTCGCCGTTCATTTTGAACGCATTGTTTCAGATTGACCTCTCAATTTGACCGATTGCCACCACTTTTCATGTCGGTCCGCAGCTAATTCTTCAACATTTTTCTGGATAAAACGCGGAGCATGGGCTTTGGCACGATGTTTGTACTTCATTTTATCTGGAAGGCTCCATTTAGGAGGCCAAACGTTTTGCCGTCGTCGGGTCAAAACGATGAGTTGTAAAAAATATAGAACCGCTCGAATCGTCTTTAGCAGCAGCCCCGTGATGAAAAACGATCCGCCACATAAATCACCGTTTCAGAACAAAGTGCTCTTTGGCGCCCTATTTTTGGTTGTCCTTGTCATCGTTGGGCTGATAGTCGCGTCGGTAATCGAATTCTCCGCGTTCAGTCTTATCGCGATAGGGTTTCTTATCGCAGCCGCGATCCTGGCCTATCGGGTCCACGTCAAAAGTCTCGAACATAACACCAAGCAGATTACCGAATTCAGCCGCGTGCATCTGGCAACAGTCGAGGCGCTTGCGAGCGCGATAGATGCGCGAGATCAGGTCGGGCATGGCCATGTACGGCGGACCCAGATCTACGCTGTCGGGATCGGGCGGGTGCTTGGACTCACGGAAAATGAGATAAACGCCCTTCGTACGGGAGCCTTGCTCCATGACATCGGAAAGTTAGCCATTCCCGATCACATCCTGAATAAACCCGGTGGCCTAACGTCGGCGGAGCTCGAAAAAACAAAGATCCACCCGGTCGTCGGGGCATCGATACTCGAGAAAGTGGGATTTGACTACCCGGTAGTGCCGACCGTCAGACACCATCACGAATGCTGGGATGGCCGCGGCTATCCCGACGGCCTCAAAGGCGTTGAAATTCCGCTCACAGCCAGAATCCTGAGCGTCGCCGACGCCTACGACACCTTGCGCGGAGCGAGGCCATATCGCCCGCCCGTCGCACGGGAAGAGGCCCGGCAGATAATTCTTGACGGTTCCGGAACACGGTTTGATCCAACGATCGTACAAACGTTAATACGGAATCTTGGCTTTATCGAGGCCGAAGTGAATGCCCAAGGCCTGGGATATGCCGATAATTCCGATTCCGGGTCATCCGAGGCTGCTCGAGGCAAGCAACACTACGCCGAACAGATCAAACTTGCCAACCGCGAGGTCTTTAGTTTGTACGAACTGGCCCGCGAACTCAGCTCGTCAATCAGCCTCGAAGAAACGCTGGAGATGTTTGCCAAGAAAGTAGGTGAATTTGTTCCCTACCATACTTGTGCCCTGTATCTTCTGGATGAATCGAAAAAGTATGCTACGGCCTCACATGTGGAGGGGCGAAATTCTGCCGAGCTGTCGCAACGTCGTGTAAAAGTAGGCCAGGGTGCAACCGGGTTCGCTCTCAAGTCCAGCGAGACTGTTCAAAACGTCGATCCCGATCTGGATTTCTCTTATGCTCAGGTCGAACTTACGCAACTGTATTCAACGATGGCCTCGGTGCCGCTAGTTGCCGATGGCGAGTTGTTGGGGGCCGTTACGATCTATTCTCAGGACCTCGAAAGCTATGGTGAAGAGAATATTCGCCTCCTCGAAACGATCTCTCGCATCGCGGCCGATGCGATCGGCAAATCGCTTCAGCACGACGAGGCAAGGATCAATGCTCTGACAGACCCGATGACCGGATTGCCGAACGCCCGAAGCCTGCAACTCCAATTCGAAAAGGAAGTGGCCCGTGCAAGCCGCAGCGGCACCAATTTCCAATTGTTAATGCTTGACCTCGACGGCTTTAAGGCCGTCAACGACTCATTCGGGCACAAGGTCGGCGATCAAATGCTGATGGAAATCGGCCAGGTCATACTGGGCCAGCTGCGCGATTACGACTTTCTGGCCCGTTATGGCGGAGACGAATTTGTCGCCCTGATCCCGGATACCGAAGCGTACGATGTCACGGATCTCTGCGATCGTATCGAAAAGGCTGTAAATGCTTTCTCGCTAAACTTTGAAAACGACACCTTTGCTTCGGTAGGAGTAAGCTTGGGTGGCTCAGGGTATCCCAAGGACGGCGAAACTTTTGATCAGATGGTGATCGCGGCGGATAAAGCCATGTATGAACGCAAGAGCAGCCGAAAACTATACGCCGCAATGTCAAAGAAAGTAGAGACACCTGAATCAAGCATAGATGTCGAAGATCCGATCTCTTCCGACGCCTTTATCGTCGAGCTCGACGAATCTCACGTACTATCGTCCAATGCAATAAATTAGAAAGCTTGCGAAAAGCGGAAATGAAGGTGATCTTTAGGCAGCGTATAAACCGCATTTGGCCCGATCGTCTGAGGGATCAAAAATTGGCTCGGATTTAACAGCCGGCCATAGTCGAAACCGAATTCTCCGCCGACCGGGGTCTTTATTCGCAACCCCAGGCCGACGGTATGCGTCCATAAGGCACGCTGATTTTGTAATTCCGGATTATTAGGTGTCGAGGCCGGTGCCTTGAAAATATCGCCGACACGGCGAAACACATTTCCGCCATCGTAGAATGGCACCGCCCGAAGCGATTTGGTTAGCGGTACTCTTGCCTCGAGATTCACACCGGCCAGTGCGTTGCCGCCGAACGGGACGGTAAATGGATCAAGCGTAACCTGCTTTCCCTTGCTGTCGCGAAATGTGCCGGTCGGAACGATTACGACGCGGGGCCCGGCCTCTTCGAAATTAAATCCGCGGATAGAATTAGAGCCGCCGGCGAAAAATCTTTCGCTGATCGGCAACAGCCCATTCAACGAGGGAAAAGACGCGCTCGTAAATCGGTTGCCGCCGGAAAACACTTGCCCGACACCGAGCACCACACGTGCAGCGAGCGTTGTATTTCGCAGTGCCGAAAATGTCCGATAAATATTGTAGCTCGCCTGAAATTTGACAAAACCAACGTTGGCCCCGAGGGCCGGCACCGAGACGTTAAGGTCCGCCGTCAAATAGTCGCCTCTGGTCGGGTCGCTGGCATTATATCGGCATGGACTGGATTGCTCGCCTTTCGCGATAAGTTCGAGCAACGAGTACTTGACCGAGCAATTTTGCCGCGTATCGCGAACGAACGTCGAGCCAAACCCGGATATCACCGTTTTTTGGTCCGGACGCAAAAGCTCTTTTATCAGCAGGCTTTCGATATTGAAAAGTCTCACGTCTTCATAGCGATACCGGAAAAAAAGATAGCTTCTATTTTTCTGGCTTACCGTTCGGCTGGTCTCAGCGGATACCGAAAAACGATTCAGCGTCGGGCTGCCGGCGTTATTTCCAAACGTATCGATCGGGTTCCCCTTGTCGTCAACTCGCTGAACAACCCCGAATGTTCCCTTGTCGAATGCCGAGCGGAAAAAACGCGTGACCGTCGCATCACGCTGATACAAAACCGAGACCGTCAGAGGCGCAAACCGTTTCGGTCCGTCGTGAATAAACCGCGGATTTGTGAGATCAAACTGTACGAGTTGCTGCCGTTGACTCATCTTGACCCGCGCTCCGCCCTGCCATAATTTACCGAAGAGATTTGCGTGGCGAATATCAAAAAACCCGTTAGCCCCGACATCGGTCGAATATCCGCCGCCGTATGAAATGAGACGCGGCGGTTGTTCCTCGACATTTACCACCAGGTCGGTAAGCCGCTCGCCGCCAATGGTATCTCCCTTTGGCTGGAGCTTGACATCAACCCGCTTGAACGCATCAGTCGCGTACAGGTTTTGCTCGCTCGTGTAAATGTCCGTGGCCCGAAGTAATGCGCCGGGTTGGAGCGTTAGAGCCTTTACGATCGCATCGGTCCGCGTACTGCTGTTGCCATTCACGAGAATTCGGTCGATACGCACCTTTCTGCCTTCGTTTTCGACCTTGAATTCCAGCTTTACATTTCGCTTACTAGCATCGGTCGCCGTGGGCGTCTCAATGACAGACGACACTACGCGCGCATCGTAGTAGCCGAGTTTTGAATAATATTCCGACAGCTTTTGGACGGCATTTCTGACTCTCGCGCGTGAGTAGTTCCCCGTGGTTAGCGCCGGCAACTCGGCCATTAGCTCAGATGTGGGGACGGCCTTATTACCCGCGATGCTCACGTCGGAAACAACTGTAGGCACACCTTCGTCGACGACAAAAGTAATGATCAGGTCCTGGCCATTAGGCGACACACCCTGATTCACCCGCACCTGGGCATCGCGATAGCCAAGCTCCGACATCAGCGATCGAAGCGTCGTGCGGTCTTCCTCAAGGATCGTTTCGCTCGTATAACCCCGGCCATAACCGAGGAACGGAATGACACCCAGCACCGTGGCGACCTGCGATCCGAGCACGGTGGAAACATCCTCGACCGTCAATTTATCGGTGCCGCGAACACGAATCTCTGTCAGGCGAAGGCGTCGATCAAGGGCTACCAGGTAATTGACCCCGACCTTGCGGCCTATCAGATCCTCGCCGCTGAGGATCGAGCACAAAAACTCGGTATTATTGGCGACGGGATTATTTTCACTGTCATTCAGGATAGGAGTGACCGAACATACTGGTGTCACGTGAGCGAAGAAATAGCCTTGTTCCTGAAAATAATTTGCGAGCCTCCGCTGGCCCTCAATGATCGCGGAATAGTCGAGGGTTCCGTCCCGTTTTATCGGCAGGAGTTTTATTTGCGTCGCTTCGCCAACCTTTATTTTTTCCGATATTTTTTCCGATTCGATCTTAACGGTTACGGATGGCCCAACCTTTCCCTTAAGATCGATCGCAACCGTGTTTTTGTCGCTGTCGTAGGTAATTCGCGGATCGTCAAGTTCGGGGGCGATAAAGTTTTCCTTTCTCAGTAGGTCTCGAACTTTGGCCAGATCGGCGGTCAATCTGTCGCGCGAAAACGATTCGCCCGCGCGCAGTTTCAGGCTTGCGGGCAGGATCGGCTTTTGAAGGCCTTCGATATTTATTCTAAATTCTTCAACCTTTGTTTGCGTATTTGGGGTCACCTTAAACGTGACACCGACTTTATCCTCATTATTTTGGAGAGGTTTGCGCTCGTATGTGACTTCCGATTGATAGAATCCACGCTCGCGCAAATAATCCAGAATCTCGTCGGCGTTATTGCGGAGCGTCTGTTCGGTTATGGGCGTGCCGGGAGTGAGTAAGTTGAGTTTAAATAGCAGATCTTGTTCAAGCACGGCATCGCCAGTCGTCTGACCAATCACTACGGTAACCTTTTCCGCCTGTACCTTTCGTTTTATATCAAACAATAGATCGACGCCGCCCGCCGCGTTTGACGAGGCAGCAACCGTCACGGTATCGATCTTTTTCCTGGCATAAAGCGCCTCGATCGCATCGCGCACCCGTGTGGTCGAATAGGTGGGCCCTAACGCTTCTTTAGCAACCAGACGATACTCGTCAGCCAGCGGTTCGTCGACACCCGATTTGCCAAAGGTGATATCGACCTTGTCGATGCGCTGTTTTTCGTATGTTTTCTGCGCGAATACGGCCGATAACCCGATACCGAAAAGCGCAGCGATACAAGCAATGCGGAACACCGCAGATGCGGCAAAAAAGCCGACGCTTTGGAAACGGGCGGCCTGTCCTGATTGTCGATCGGTAGTAATGCCCTTTATCAAAACCTCTTACGGAAACGAATTTCAAAACTAAAATTGTCGCGGGTCCTCGTGACGTTGTTCAGTGCCCTCTGCTCGTACTGGGCGACGAACGAGAGTTTGTTCGACACCCTATACTCAAGAGCCAGGACCTGATTCTGGTCCTGAGAAAGATTGGTGGCGTACGTCACCCGTAAATTATTATTGATCTGTCGGCCCACAGTTAGCCTCGCCGTCGGATTCAACTGCTGGCCCGAAATGATCGGATCGATCTCAAAAACATTGAGGCCAAAGAGCTTATCCGTCGCCTTGCGGGCCGGATTATTGATAATCGTGTCCGCCAGGATTTCGGCAGCCGTATTGATGCCGGACTGGGCCAGAGTCGGGATGCCGCCATTGGTATTTGCGAGGTTGCCGGTCGTGATCAATGACACTACGTCCGCCTGCGGCAACGCCGGACTCGATCTAACGGTAGCTGACAGCTGCTCAGAATCTTTCAACGGCCCGACCAGATTTACAAAAACCTGATAACCCGCGATCTCAGACTCGGCCTGAAGGTTGATGACCGGCTCGAAGTCGGTTCCGGGCGGGAATTCGAGAACTCCCCGCTGCACCTCATACCGATCCTTGCGAAAAAGAATAGTTCCGCTGTTCGCCGTTATGCGGCCCGTCACGCTTGGGTTTGATGCGTCTCCGGTCAGCACAAGCGAGACCGAGGCGGTCAGGTCGGCGACGTTATTTCGGACGACAAGTGCATCGCGGCCCTCGATAACGAGATCAAATTTTGGCGCCGAGACCGAGCTGCCGTTTCCCGCCAACGTCGGATCGCGCCTGACACCGACGATGTTTGCGAGATCGATATCCTTAGAATAAATGCTGCGTCGCGCGAATACCCGACCGGCGATCGTAAGCTGCAAGTTGTCAGCCGCGGTTTCACGCTCACCCGTTATTTCGAGCTTGGCGTCGCCCGTCGTGTTGAAATCCTTAGGCAGCGGTACGGTCACATTGTGCCCGTCGAGCGAAACCCTAAACGCCTTGATCGCCAGCCCCTGTAAAAAACCTCCGCCGGTCGCCGTAAATTTACCGCCGCCGAGATACCCGCTCGCCTCTTCGATCTCAACCTGATTTGTCGTAAACAGAATAGCCGCCTTGACCCGGTCGAGAGTAAATCTGTCAGTGCCGACAAATGTCGCGACCGAGCCGTTAACGACGTTAGCCGTGCCGGAAAGTCGTGCCGTTGAATTTGGCCCCTGAAGACGGATCGATGTATCGGCAAAGCCCGAAAAGAAGGTATCTTTCGTCGCAAGGTTGGCGAGGCTCAGATTTATCCGGCCGTCAATCGAGAGATTATTTACGCCGTCCGCCGTCAGGGCCTTGGTTCCGGCGATGGTCATGTTAGAGCCGCCGCCCGAAAACCTCGCCTTTTCAAAAATGATTTCCTTTGTGTTGAATCGAATGAGGATCGGCTCGGCCGCCGACAGAGGCGTATCCTGGATCTGAAGGGCGAGCTGCGAAAATTGAGCCGTGCCGTTAAGGGCCGCGGCTGAGTACACGCGGTTTCCCGTGTCGTCCACCCGCGACAGATTTCCGCCAAATTCGACCCGCCCCGTTCCGGTGCCAGTCACGGGCACATTCTTGAGCTGCGGAATAAAGGCGATAAACGGCGCGATCGGGCTTTGATTAAAGTCGGTCGCGACCATGAAAGGAAGATCGTCATTGCCAAAATTGACGGTAGCGTTGATCAGCTGCGGATGCCCACCGAGATCGGCGGTCAGGTCGGCCGTTAACATCTGGTTGACCGTGCTGCCTTTGAACGCGACCGTACCGAGCGTATTTTCGCCGACGACAAGGTTCGGGGCTGAGCCGCTAAAATTTACATCGTAGGAGGCCGTTTTGTCCGCCAGGCCCGTTGCTTTCGCGACAAAATTAACATCGCCCGTAATGCTCGGGATACCGTCATTCTTTGGCAGTAGAGCAATAAGCAAAGGTGCGGGTATCGTCGTGCCGGTTAGGGCGAGATTAAAGGATTGCGACGCACGGTCGTAGTTTCCCGTGGCGCTGAGATGGCCCGCACCGATCTGCATTTCGCCTTTTTGCAGGTCGACCATTGTTCCGTTGAAAACGGCCTTGACAAGCAAATTATCGAATGCCTGACCCGCTATCGTACCATTTGCCGCCGCAAGGTTGACTTCGCCCCGGGATTCATTTGGCAGTCCGCTGATGTCAATCGTTCCAGACGTGCTGCCGTCGAGATCGCGGATCCGCTCGGGAAGATCGATAGGCAGGGCGGCGAATAAATTGCCGGCATTTACACCTGACAGAGTTGCTTTGACGGCAACATTATTCTTGCCGCCGTACGGGATATTTATTGAGAATAAGGCATTTCCGCCGCCCCGTTCCTGCAGCTTGCCGTTACGCAATTCAACGCCGAGCGGCGAAACCGCGATCTCCGTCGTAACGCTGCCGACGTCTCGCCCTCGCATTGACAGGGAGTCCAAAGATGCCCGGCCCTCAATCGTCGGATCGGATAAATTACCGGTAATGGTGCCGTCAAACTTTAGGTTTCCGGCAAACTGCATCTGCATGGAATCGAACTGATGTTCGAGTTCCGGCGAGACACCGAGTACGCGAACGAGCCGGTCCACTTCGGAGGCATCGGTCGAGGTCAGACCGACGATAAGGTTTGAATTTGCGTCTTTTAGATCAAATCTGCCCGTCGCAGTCAATTTGCTGTTTTCCGTATTGAGATTCGCCAGATCGACGTTGAACAGGCCATTTGTGCCGGTGACGTTTATTTTCCCGCTGACCGGAACGAGACCTTTGTCAGCCGACCCTGCGTTCGCCGTAATATCGGCATTTAGGGTTCCGCTTGCCGTGCGAAAGTTAGTTCCGTTAAACGTAAGATCGACACGGCCCGTCGTTTTTCCCTCGACCGGGATCACTCGCCCGCCCTGCAATGCGAGCAGCTTTGAAATATCGAGATCCGAAAAGCTGCCGTTAAATGTCGACTGGCCGCGATCGCTCAAGGCAATCGCTGCCTTGCCGTCGAGCTGGCCGCTCATGATTGACGCCGTCAGATCGTCGAGAGCAACGCGGTCATTATTTACGTCGACTCTCGCTTTCGCCGCACCGAGTGAGATGCTCCCCAACGCACCGCCGCCGAGGCTCATATCGGCGGTCGCCCGGTAGCGGCCCGAGGGTTCGAGCACATACACGGGTTTGTAGATCTTCACCTCGTCAAGCGTTCCGCCATCAGGCAAACTCTTGGTCTTCGCGAGAGTAACATTTCCTGCGTCGATGTCGTTCGACCGCGCCTCGACGCGCCCTTGCCTGATCGTTAGCCGCACGCCGCCGATGTTTAGACTGCCGAGAACCGCAGCCCCGGTGTCGATCTTTGCCACTCGCAGCTTGTCTGAGTAAACGACCATTCCTGCCGATGTATTTGTGAGATCAAGCGACGGCGCTTCGAGCCCGTCGATCTGAGCGCCGTTCAAATCGACCTGATCGGCCCGAAGATTCCGAGCCGTAACCTCTGTCGTACCTGGCACGGCGGTAAATCGAAATTCATCGACTGACAAATTCTTGACCTTATTTTTCTTGATCTCAGCCGTTTCCGACCGGACGCTGTCCATATCGACATGCGTCTCGCCTTTTCGGTGTTTGACCTGCACATTCTGTCCGGTCACGCCCTGGAGACTGTAGTCTTTTGTAGAAAATGATCGGGCATGTGCATTTGGAGCCGAAATGCTAATATTGTCGCCATTCAGCCCGAATTTGAGATTGCGCGCGGTAAGATCGGCAAATTCGGTATCCTTTATCGAGAATTTTTGTGCATGTCCGGTTCCTGCCTCGGCCCGAAACTGCTTGTCCTTGTACTCGGCCAAGGCGTCGGAGAGGTACAGCCCGCCGAGCGTCATCGATTTTGACTTGGCCGCCACCGCCTGGAGTTCACCGAGCCACCGGAAATCGGTTCCCGTGCCGCGAACGTTGCCGACCGCCTTGAGAAAATCGACCCTAAAATCTTCGAACGTCAACATCTGCGCGATCACCGTACCGTCCGCCTCGTAATTGGCATTCGTCCCGGCCACCGTCGCCGCGACATTTATTGCTTTCAGATAGACACCGCCGACGCGGAGAGATTCGGAATCGACTTCCCCTTTGATCGTGTAGTTTTCGCCCTCGCCGGTCACCTTGCCCTTAAAATTACCGACGCCTGCCAGGGTCGTATCGCTGGCAAAGATACCCGATGCCTGTGTCAGATCGAGCGAGGATTGAATGTCAAAATCGTATTTCGGCGCCGCCCAATCCGTCAGTTTGCCGCTCAAGGTCGAATCTCCGATCGGCGTTTTCAGTTCAAAGCTGCTGATCTCAGCACCCGTATTATCGGCAATTCCTTTCGCCCGGATATCTATCTTTTCGACCGACTTAGCATCATACGCAAAATTTGAGTCAGTCGAGGTCAGGTCAAATTTGTAGCGCTTTGGGTCACCAACCGCAGCAGCGTTCTCAGGCGAGAGCAGAAACGACAAATTCCTGGCGTCGGCCGAAATCTTTCGCGAAAGGTCGCCAAAATGCACGACACTATCCTGCAGCTTGAAATTGACCGAATCGTATTTAAAGTTGACCGCCGAGCCGGCCTCATTCTCGACAAGATGCAGATTTGAGAAATTCGACCGGCCATTCTCGTCAAATTTCACCCAGACCTCGGCGCCGTGGATGTCGGTCGTGTCGATGGTGATATCACGGCTTAAACGCAACGCCATTAGATCAACCACCGTCATTCCGAGATGTGCGTCGCGTATGAAAAAGAGCTTTTCGCCGGTAACCTTGTCATTAAATGTCGCGTTCTTCAACTCCAGTTCGAGCGGCGATGCGGTCAACCGAAAGACATCGGCACTAAACACGATCCCGATATCCGCGAGCTTTGCCGTAAATTGATCTTTGGTATAAGTGTCGAAAACACCGGCCCGAAACAGGATCGCCGCAACGACGACGATAAGCAGGATGAGAAATGCGAGAATGCCCGTTGAGATCAGCAGCCTGCGAAGCGTAAATAACCGGCGCGCGCGCCGCTCAGGCTCGTCCGTTGCGGGCGCCCCCTTGTTGACAGGTTCATTTTTTTCGAGGTCCTTTTCAGACATTTAATATACAGACGCCGGTCAAAGTTTCACTGTCTCTACGATCTCTAGGTCAAACGCCTCAAGCGCGCTGATCTTCGGCGGATGATTCGTCAAAAGACGGATCTTCGTCACGCCTAAATCTTTTAGTATTTGGGCACCGATCCCATAATCGCGAACCTTGCCGTAACCCGTTTCGAGCTTTGCGGATTTGAAGTCGACGCCCTTTTCGTGCATCAGTGCGTAAGTCTTGAGCTGATTCACCAAATCTAGGTTATTCTCGCGTTGGCGTAAGTACAGTATGACACCATACCCAGTATCCGAGATTTTTTGGAGAGAGGCCCGCGTTGCCGCGGCGGCTTCGCCAATGGTGGCGCCGAACATCGCAAAGGTTATGTTCTCCGTTTGGACGCGAACGAGGGCCGGCTCGGTTGTCCCGGAAACATCCCCCATCGTCAAAGCGACGTGCATTTCCCCATTAATGATGTTTTCGTAAAGTATCGCCCTGAAAAGCCCGAATTCGGTCGGAAGATCGGTTTCGACGATTCGTCGGACAAGCGTTTCCTTTTCGATCCGGTAACGAACCAGGTCGGCAACGGAGATTATCTTCAGGCCATGCTTTGCAGCAAATATTTCGAGCTCCGGCAGCCGCGCCATCGTGCCGTCGTCATTCATGATCTCGCAGATAACCGCCGCCGGCTGTAAATCCGCCATCCGAGCGATATCGACGCTCGCCTCGGTTTGCCCGACGCGTACCAGGACACCGCCGCGTTTCGCTCTAAGTGGAAATACGTGCCCCGGCCGGGCGAGATCTGACGGCCTGGAATCTGGATCGACAGCCGTGAGGATCGTTTTAGCCCTGTCAGCCGCGGAAATACCGGTGGTTACGCCCTCTCTCGCCTCGATCGACGTTGTAAATGCCGTGCCCATGCTCGACGTGTTTTCTGTTGTTTGCGGGAAAAGCTGCAATTCATCACACCGCTCCTCGGTCAGCGGCAGGCAGATCAATCCACGGCCATGGACCGCCATAAAATTGATGATCTCCGGCGTTACCTTTTCGGCGGCACAGACGAGATCGCCTTCGTTTTCGCGGTCTTCGTCATCGACGATAATTATCATTTTACCGTCGCGGATATCGCGAGCGGCGTCTTCGATCGAGGAAAATGGCATCTATGAACAACCCTTGCCGGAGATTTGTATCATCCGGTAAATATAGCTAGATTTTAGCGAATCACCGTGATTTAAGCGAATAACGCTCTTTTGGCACACATAGCCGAGGGGGTAATAAATTACCCTCGCACTTTTATCTTCCGGCGTAAATTGTCAGAATGTCTGTTTATGCCGGAAACGCCTGTCCCGCGACTCGTGAATGTAACGCTTCACGCAATTTTTTTTCTATCGGGTATCACGACCGTCCTGATCGGGCAGGTTTTGCCTATTTTTGCACGCCATTTTTCGCTTAACGACCTTCAGGTAAGCTACTTTTTCCCTGCCCAATTTGGCGGTTCGCTGATGGGTGGTTACGTTACGAGCCGGTTTGCCCGTCGAAACGATTTCGTCACGGCATCGGTTGTCGGTGGTGGCTTGATGGCCGTCGG
>JANYIL010000101.1 GCA_025362075.1 Chloracidobacterium sp. | reverse complement strand
GACCATGCAACCCGGCAGCTTGGTCATGTGACGCAGGCCTTCGAGGTTGCGGAGGATCTTGGTCTTTTCGCGACGCAGCTGCGATTCCATCTTCTTGGAATAGTTGTTGATGGCGCCGGAGGTTTCGAGGCCTTCGAGTTCTTCGAGGCGCTTGAGCCGCTCACGGATGGTTCGGTAATTGGTGAGGGTGCCGCCGAGCCAACGCTCGGTGACGTAGTGCATGCCGGTTTCTTTGACGTGCTTTTCAAGGCAGGCGCGGGCCTGACGCTTGGTGCCGACAAAGAGGACCTTTTGTTTGGGACGCTCGGTGAGCGATTCCGTAACGTAATTGAGGGCGTCGCGGAAAAGTTTCTGCGTTTTTTGCAGGTCAATAATGTAAATGCCGTTGCGTTCGCCAAAGATGTATTCTTTCATCTTCGGGTTCCAACGGCGGACTTGGTGACCAAAATGAACCCCTGCTTCGAGGAGCTCTTTCATCGTAACTGTAGCCAAAACTTTATTCTCCCTGGTTTATGTACTCGGCAAGGCGGTCGTTAACCAAGTGCCTTGTCAATGGTTTTATGTTCAGAGTGCAAGCTTTAGCTTGTTTCGTCGACTAAAGAACAAGCTAAAGCTTGCACTCTGAACAAATTTATCTCTTCGAGAACTGGAATCTCGCACGGGCGCCTTTCTGCCCGTATTTCTTACGCTCTTTCTGACGGGGGTCGCGGGTGACGAAGCCGGCTTTTTTCAAAGCGGGACGCAGATCAGCGTTAAATTCCATCAGGGCACGCGTAATGCCGTGGCGAACCGCACCAGCCTGACCGGCCTGTCCGCCGCCCTCGACGTTTACCAAAATGTCGAACTGCTCGGTCGTCTCCGTAAGGCGAAGCGGCTGACGAATGATCATCTGCAACGCTTCGTTGGGAAAATATGCGTTAAATTCCCGACGATTGATCACGATATTTCCATTGCCCGGACGCAGGTAAACACGTGCTGTCGAAGTCTTTCTGCGGCCCGTGCCGTAATATTGAATGTCTGCCATAACTGTTTAGTTCAAAGTTCCAGGTTTTTCAACTTTGAACGTTGAACCTTGAACTTTGAACTTCCTAGATTTCCCTCGCCTCCGGTTTCTGCGCGAAATGCTTGTGTTCGGCATCGGCGTAAACCTTTAATTTCTTGCCCATCGCTTTGCCGAGCTTTGTCTTCGGCAGCATACCTCGAACGGCGAGTTCGATGACCTTTTCAGGCTTCTTCTCGAACATCTCCTTAACGGTCGTCTCTCTGAGGCCGCCCGGATACAGCGTGTGACGGTAATAGATCTTCTGATCGTCCTTTGAGCCTGTAAAAACGGCGTGACGAGCGTTGATCACGACACAGTGGTCGCCCATATCCAAAAACGGCGTCCAGGCCGGATTGTTCTTACCCGTCAAGATACGCGCCACTTCCGTCGCCAGCCGGCCGACCGTTTTGCCCTTAGCGTCAACGACCAACCATTTGCGATTCTCCGCTAAACCCTTCCCACTGGGAAAATAAGTACTCATATTCACACACACACTGATACAAATATCCGCAAAAACGCGAACGAACAGAATATCGAAACGCGTCCCAAACGTCAAGCCCCCGTGGGACGGTATGTTCTGGCAGCGAAATGACCAAAAACCCAAGCCAAATCCCCTTCGAATTTAAAGCACCTGTATAACCCGGATGTTTAAAGCATGCAGGCGGTTAAAGCACTTGTATGTTTAAAGCGAATTTAAAGCACGTGCATAGGAGTTTAAAGCTTTGGTTTAAAGCACGCGTCCGTATCTGGCGGCGGCGAGCGTGATGCCGACTATGGTTTTGGCGTCTTCGACAGCGCCGGTGCGGATGAGGTCCAAGGCCTCGGGCAGTGACAAGCGAACAAGCTCAACAAATTCGTCCTCGTCCAGGTTTTGACTTGTCTCTGTGATCTCTGTGGCTAAATATAAAAACATTTTCTCGGTCAGGAAGCCGGGTGAGACGTAAAATTCGGCGA
Organism: Chloracidobacterium sp.; assembly: GCA_025362075.1. Lineage (GTDB taxonomy): Bacteria > Acidobacteriota > Blastocatellia > Pyrinomonadales > Pyrinomonadaceae > OLB17. Next base: position 10,345 of record JANYIL010000101.1, on the reverse strand, counting down.
GCTTTTCGATCTTTGCCGCTTTGACACCGATCTCTTCTTCCAGTTCGCGAGCGGCGGCGGCTTGTGGGTCTTCGCCGGGTTCCAGCGATCCGGCCGGTAGCTCGAGCAGATGTTTGCCGGCTGGATGGCGATACTGCCGCACAAACACAACAGTCTCATCCTCAAAGACCGGCACGATCACGGCGCTGCCTGGGTGTACGATAACTTCGCGTTTGTATTCCGAGTCATCTTCCTGAATAGTGTCACGAACGACGTCAAAAATACGGCCTTTGTAAATAGGTTCGGATGAAAGTGTTTTTATCATTGGAAACCGTAGTAAATGATAGTATGGCGATTCGGGCCGTGCCCGTCTATGTCTCAATGGGTGTGATCAGCAGACAAAATCTAATTCTCACCGTCGCCGTGCTTGCGGTCCTTGCGACGATGGCGTTTTTTATGGCGAACGTCGTCATGCCGAGCGAGGCTCAATTCGTTTCCGGCATCAATGTCATCCTGTTTTCGATACCGGTTTTCTGGGCGTCCGTCATGTGGCTTGGGCGGCGGGATGCGATTATCTTGTTCATCATTTTTGGCGTATTGGCGTTGCTGATCGAGACGAGTGCGATCGTGACCGGGTTTCCGTACGGCCATTTTGGTTACTCGGCGCTGCTCGGGTACAGGCTGTTCGGTTACACGCCATGGACGGTCGCATTGGCATGGACTCCGCTGGTTTTGGCGATCTATGCTGTCGTGCGGCGAACGGTCGGCAGCGCGGTTTTGCGGATCATTTTGATCGCCATATTTCTCGTTGTTTTCGATTTAGTCATTGATCCGGGGGCTGTAAAGATCGGGTTCTGGCGTTACGAAGGCGGCGGGCCGTTTTACGGTGTACCGGTCTCGAATTTTGTCGGCTGGCTGTTTTCGGGTACGATCGCGGGCATCGTGATGGAGATCTTCGCCGCTGTTCGCAAACCGCTCCTGCCCGCTCCGGTGCAGCTCATCATAAGCGCGTTTTTCCTGTTGGCGTATTGGACGGCACTCGCGTTTTTCTCGGGTTTTACCGCTCCGACACTGATCGGTGTCGGCATATTGATTAGTCTCGCGGTTTTTTACGCGAAATATCATTACGCCTTCGACGACATGATCGTCATGGTCGACGAAAACAACAACGCGATCGGCACCGAGCGAAAATTGCCGGCTCATAACGCCGAGACCAAGCTCCACCAGGCGTTTTCTGTGTTCCTCTTCAATGAAAAAGGCGAACTGCTCCTGCAGCAGCGTGCTCTGACCAAAAAAACATGGCCGGGTGTCTGGTCAAACTCATGCTGCGGCCATGTCATGCTCCACGAAACCGTCGAAAATGCAGCAAAACGCCGCCTCAAATACGAGCTTGGCGTCACGGGAGTCGAGCTAACGGTAGTTTTACCAGATTTTCGCTATCGGGCCGAAAAAGCCGGCGTTGCGGAGAATGAGATCTGTCCGGTTTTGGTCTGCTCTTTCTCAGGTCAGCCACATCCAAATCCTGCCGAGGTGAACGAGGTTCGATGGGTTATTTGGGATGAATTTGTAAAGGAAGTAAGGGATCCGGCGAATAGTTATTCGCCGTGGGCGATGGAAGAGGTTGAACTGCTGGCAAAAGACCCGCAATTGGCTGAGATCTTTGGCAAATATGGTGTAGAATCACTCCAATAAATTCGGAGGGGCCATGAAAACTATTTTTGATAAAGAAACACACGACGAACTGCACGAGCGGATCGGGAAGTTGACGCCCGATGCTGAGCGGCAATGGGGAAAGATGATCCCGTCGCAAATGATGGAGCACACGGCCCGGGCGCTCGAGATGGCGACGGGGCGAAAGCCGATGCCGCATGCGTTTATCGGAAAAGCGATCGGCTGGATATTTAAGAGCAGTTTTCTCGGTGAAAAGCCTTTTCCGCAAAATTCGCCGACCGGCCCAACACTCATTATTAAGGACGATCCCGATTTTGAGGCGACCCGCAACCGGCTACAAGAGCTGATAACCGACTTTCACACCTCGGGCGAAAGCGGCGTGGACGGCAACATCCACGGATTTTTCGGCCCGCTGACCGGCAAACAATGGGGCGAGACGCAGTATAAGCACGTCGATCATCACTTGCGGCAGTTTGGGGTCTAGAGAAGTTGGCTCTTTTATGGAGAAGCCCTTACTTACGTGCGGGCTACGGACACTATGGCAAAATTTCGCATAAATTTAGGAGTGACGGGTGGCATCGCGGCTTATAAGGCTGTCGAGGTGATGCGACTTCTGCAAAAACGGGGCTGTGACGTGTCGGTGGCGATGACGCGGCATGCCACGGAGTTTGTCCAGCCGCTGACGTTTCGGGCGTTGACGGACAAACACGTCATCGTTGACGATTACGACCCGCAAAATCCCGATCCGATCGCTCATATCAATTTTTCGCAGAATATTGACCTGCTGCTGATCATCCCGGCGACGGCGAATATCATCGGCAAATTCGCGAATGGCATCGCCGACGATTTTCTGTCTTCGACGTATCTTGCGACGACCGCTCCAGTGTTGATCGCTCCGGCGATGAACACGACGATGTGGGACAGTGCGGCGACGCAGCGGAATGTCAGGCAGTTAAAAAAAGACGGTGTGCATTTTGTCGAGCCGGTGGCAGGCGAGTTGGCGTGTAAGACGGTTGGGACGGGGAAGCTGGAGGATGTTGAGAATATTGTTGCTCAGGTTTTGTGGCTGCTGTCAGAACCACCTACGGTAGCGGGTGGTTTAACTGGACAAGCTGAGTTGCCGGACGTACGGATCAATATGGCGAAAGTTCAACCACCCGCTACCGCAGGTGGTTCTGACTTGAACGGCGAGCGTTTTCTCATTACGGTTGGCGGTACGCGTGAGGCGATCGACCCTGTGAGATTTATCTCTAATCACTCTTCCGGAAAAATGGGTTTTGCGATTGCTGAGGCCGCAGCGGCGCGTGGGGCTGATGTGACGGTCGTTGCGGGTGTCACGACTATTGATCCGCCGTCAAACGTTAACGTGATTCGTGCTGTGTCAGCTAGCGATATGCATGCGGCAGTGGTAAAAGAATTATCGTCCACAACCGTTTTTGTCGGAGCGGCGGCGGTTGCCGATTACGCACCGGCAAATGCGGCTGAGGGCAAGATCAAAAAAGACGGTCGCGACTTCATGATCCTGGAATTAAAGAAAACGCCCGATATTTTGGCTGAGGTTTCAAAAAGACGAAGCAAAGGAATGCTGGTCGTCGGTTTTGCGGCCGAAACAAATGATGTCATCGGGTATGCCCGATCAAAAATGAAGAAAAAGCGGCTTGATATGGTCGTCGCGAATGATATTACAAAGAAAGGTGCCGGATTTAACACCGACACAAATATTGCGACTATAATTACCCGCAGCGGCTCCGAGATCGAGCTGCCGCTGATGTCAAAACGCGAAATGGCGGATCGGATATTGGATGAGATCGTGAAGCTGCGAAAAGTTGCAGAAGCCCGCGCGTGAGCAAGGGCGATACACGCAAGTTGGATGTTGCGCCCCGCTGACGCGCGGGCTTCCGCACTTTGGGTGAACGTTTGTATGACTCAGACTTTAGAAATTTCCACGCTTATCGCCGATGTTCGCGAACAAATCATGTATTTACAGGAGCTTGGCGTTGAGACGTTGGACGTGAAACTGCCCGAAAGAGTAGCGAGTGGAGAGTTGAGAGTGGAGGGCAAGCTGCGGATGCTTGTTTCTCCGGTATCGAGTATCGTGGCCGAACGGGAAGTCGCAAAACCCGCTCCGCTGCGACCGCCGGGTTCGCGTCTGGCGGCGTTGCCATCGCTGTCAAAGCTCTCATCCGCAGTTCCGCCGCGACAGACCGACATACCTATGACGGAACCGAAAAAAGAATCTCTTTCGGTCGAGATGATGCCCGCAATGCCTGAACCGACTGAGACGATCGAGCAGATCCAGGCTGAGATCGGGCCTGATTGTATGCGGTGCAAGCTCTCGACGCTTGGCCGTACGCACGTCGTCCACAGCACCGGTAATTTTAACGCCGACCTCATGTTTTGCGGCGAGGCCCCCGGGGCGGATGAGGACCAGCAGGGCTTTCCGTTCGTCGGGCGTGCCGGCCAGCTTCTAACCAAAATTATCGAGAGCATTGGTCTCAAACGTGAGGACGTTTTTATCGGCAACATCAATCGCTGCCGCCCGCCCGGCAATCGCGCTCCCGAGGCTGACGAAACCATCGCCTGCAAGCCTTTTCTGCAACGCGAGATCGCCGTCGTGCGTCCAAAGGTGATCGTCGTTCTCGGTGCGACCGCGGCGCAGAACTTGCTCGAGACCAAGGTCCCGATCGGCAAGCTGCGCGGGCATTTTCATGACTATCTCGGAGTCAAGGTCATGCCGACATTTCACCCGGCGTACCTGCTCCGCGATCCGCACAAAAAACGCGAGGTTTGGGAAGATATGAAGCTCGTGCGGGACTATCTAAACACCACGCGATAAATAGTTTATGAGAAATGTCCGGTTCCTTATCCTGGTGTTGTCCCTCGTCGTCTGCGCGTCCGTTGCCGTTGCTCAGAAAGGCAGCTTCGGCGAGCTCAAGCAACTGCAGTCGCCGCAGGACCCGGCGATAGGCTTCATAATCCAGGGCGGCACGCTCGCCGGTGCCAAAGGCTCGCTAACACCTGAAAAGGAGAAAGAATACCGGGCGAAACTGCAAGAGGTCGTGCTCGCCGGCTATAAGGCGTTGAAAGACGGCAAATCGAGCATTGATGCGGTCGAATTGGCGATCCGAATGATGGAAGATTCGCCGCTTTTTGATCCGGGGAGCAAGAACGAGCGTGACGCATCCGTCATGGACGGCAAAACGCTCAACGCCGGAGCGGTCGCGTCGGTCCATCGCGTCAAGAATCCGATTACCCTCGCCCGTAGGGTCATGGAAAAATCGGACAATGGGATGCTGACGGGCGACGGCGCCGCAAAATTTGCAAGGGAGCAAAAGATCGACGTTATCGACGAAGCGGCAAAAGACGAAAAAGGGAATGACGAAAAGGCAAAAGGTGAAAAAGGGAAATTGATCATAGAGACTGCTGTCTCATCGACGTCCGTCCGGAAAGGTGGCGTCGGGGCGGTTGCCCTTGACCGTAATGGCAATATCGCGGCTGGCAGCTCGTCGGGCGGAGTTACTAATGGAAAACCCGGCCGCGTCGGCGAGGCGGCGATCATAGGGGCCGGGACCTTTGCAAACAATAATACTTGCGGCGTTTCGGGTACAGGCAGCGGTGAATTCTTTATCCGTCTCGGAATCGCCCGCGATATTTCGGCATTGATGGAATATCAGGCGCAGCCGATACAGGCCGCCGCCGACCGGGTCATCAAGCAAAAACTGCAAAAGCTAGGCGGCAACGGCGGGATCATCGCAATCGACAAATTCGGCAATATGGCGATCTCGTTCAATACCGCAGGCATGTTCCGGGCGTATATCAACGCGGACGGCAAGCCGGTTGTAGAAATATATTAGTGAAAAGTGAAAGACTAAAAACTAATAGTGAAAATAGCAGGCACAGGAAATATCGCTCGCTCACTTTTGGTTTTTCACTTTTAGCTATTCACTGACACTATGTTATCAGCAGAAATCATCGCGATCGGGTCCGAGTTATTGACGCCGGACAAGACCGACACAAACGGCCTTTGGCTTACCGAAAAACTTAACGATATCGGCATTGAGGTGATGCTCAAGACGATTGTTGGCGACGACGGAGCGCGGCTGGAGGAGGCTGTTCGCGATGCGATGCGGCGTTCGGATATTGTCATAACGACCGGCGGGCTTGGGCCGACGGAGGACGATATTACGCGGCAATTTACGGCGAACGCCATTGGCCGGGAATTGGTCTATCACGACGAGATCGAGACCCACCTGCGCGAGCGTTTTCGGGCGTGGGGCCGCGAAATGCCCGAGATCAATAAACGCCAGGCATACGTCATCGACGGCGGCGACATTTTGCCAAACCCTAACGGTTCGGCGGTCGGCATGATGGTCGAGATCGACGGCAAGATTCTTGCCATTTTGCCCGGTCCCCCGCGTGAAAATCAGCCGATGTTCACCGATCATGTTTTTCCAAAGCTGAAAGCGATCGCCGGTGAGGTTTTTGTAAAACGCCGCATCCTGCGTGTCTCCGGCATGGGAGAATCGGCGGTTGACGAGATCGCGGCGCCGATCTATACCTCCTACGAAAACGTCCAGACATCGATACTCTTTAATAAAAGCGAGGTCGAAATCCATATCGCGGCCCGGGCCGAATCGGCGGCTGAGGCTGAAACGACGGCCAACAAACTGGCGAACCAATTGATCGAAGCGCTCGGAAAGGCCGTTTTTGCGACCAACGGTGAGACGATGGAGGAGGTCATCGGAATGCGGCTAAAAGAGCGTGGCGAGACTCTTGCCGTTGCCGAAAGCTGTACCGGCGGTCTGATCGGCGGTCGTCTGACGGACGTGCCCGGATCGTCGGCGTACTTTATGGAAGGTGCGATCACCTATTCAAACGATGCCAAAATGCGCACCCTCGGCGTCACTAAACAGATAATCGATGAGCACGGGGCTGTCTCGGCCGAGTGTGCCGAGGCAATGGCCGCTGGGATGAAGGCCTACGCTTCGAGCGACCATGCCATTTCGGTGACCGGCATCGCCGGCCCCGATGGCGGCAGCGATGAAAAGCCGGTCGGCACCGTTTTTCTAGGCTACGCCGGGCCGCATGGCGTTAAATCGGTAAAATTTACCCTGCCGGGCGATCGATATTTGATACGATGGCGGGCAAGTCAGGCGGCTTTAGATTACCTTCGGCGGCAATTAGGTTAGCTTGGAGTTCCAACTTTAGTTGGCATCTTCGATACGATGGGCCAACTAAAGTTGGAACTCCAAACGGTTTGCATTTTCCGCCGAATAAACCCAAAATTACATTGATATTTGCTCGAAATATTTGCGGTCAATATTTGGAACTTTGCCGTATGTCATACGTGTATATTTGTTGGCTACCACGGATTTACAAACTTATTTTCAGGATCGATCCTAAACTGATATGAAAAAATCAACGCACGTCAGCTTTTTTGTTACCTTGCTTCTTATTTATACGATGCTTTCGCCGGTTGCGGCCTCTGCGGCGGCTTTTGGTGACAACGGCAAGAAGCACTTTACCGAAGGCATGAAGCATGAGGCAGCCGAAGAATGGGATAAGGCGGTCGAGGAATTTGCTCTCGCTGTTACCGAAACCCCAAAGAATCCTGAATACAAGCTGCATTTGGCGCGTGCCTTGTTCAATGCATCGCAGATGTACATGAAGAAAGGGACAAACGCCGCTAACGAAAAAGATTATGTGAGCGGATACGCTGCATTTCGCCGATCATATGCCTATGATCCGACCAATGAGCTGGCCAAAAGCGAGATGGAGCGGATGGTTCGTCTGCAAAGAGACGAAGCGAATCCGGGTGACAAAAAGAGTATCGATCCGGCGGCAAAAATTGTCCCGACATCGTATCAGGACAAAAAAGGAGCGGACACGCCCATGCCGCAGCGGCTCGAAAAGCTTCGTGACCTACCGTTTGCGGCGGGGATCCCAATACAATTTATTATTAAGGAATTGGCCAAGGACCTTGATCTAAACGTGCTTTTCGACAGAGAGTCCTTTACTCAGACCGATCGTAGGGTCTTTATCGAGTTAAAGAATGTGTCGGCGGCAAAGGCCCTTGACTACATTTTTCTCCAGGAAGGACTGTTTTTCCAAAAGGTTGGGCCGCGCACGATCCTCGTCGCCAATCAGAACGGGCGAACGAAATATCAGCAGCTCGTCCTGCGTACATTTTATCTGGCCAATGCTAGTCCGAAAGACGTTCTTAAAGTAGTGCAGACCGCCATCCCGCCACAGCCGGGCCGCAGCCAGACCATCGTGCTGACGGACGACGCGACCAACAGCGTCACGATCCGCGACACCGAGGAAAATATCCGTCTCATCGGCAGCCTGATCTCGTCACTCGACAAGGACCGTGCCGAGGTGGTGATGGATGTAGCCATATACGAGGTAAACCGGAGCGACCTCTTACAACTTGGGAATCAGATCGGAACGCAGAGCCAGCTTACCAATCTAAGTGGTTCGCAGCCGGGACAGGTCAAATTTGGCCCGAAAGGACTCTTGGCAGCGGCGGTTGGAACCGCAGTCGCAGCGGCACTTCCGACCTCGATTCCGACGGGTATTATTCTTCCATCGCTTAATCTAAGCGCTTTCCAAAGCAGGAACGATACAAAGTTGCTCGCGTCAACGCAGATCCACGCTTTTAACAACGAGGATTCTTCGGCAACCATAGGACAGAGGGTTCCTGTAAGATCTGCTCAGATATCAAACGGCGTTGGTACCAACAACGGATCGGGTGGATTCCTGTCGGATGTGATCAACTATGAACAAACGGGTCTGACATTGAAATTCAAACCGCTTGTATTTCCAAATCAGGACGTTCAGGTTGCGATGGAGATCACGTCGAAGGACGTGGCCGGCGGGGGAACGGTAAACAATCCGATCTTTACCGAACGCACGATCAAGGGAACTGCGCGCATTCAAAACAACAAGACCCTGATGCTCGCGAGCGTCGCGTCGGGGAACGAGTCGAATGGTAAACAGGGCTTGCCTCTGTTAGGTTTGATCCCGATCATCGGCCGTCTCTTTACGGCCCCGACGCGCAACAATAGCCAAATCGACATCGTCATCGCGGTGACGCCCCGCGTTATTCGGGCGCCGGCCATTTTGCCGGAAGACGAGGCCGAACGCCCCACGGGCAGTCTCGCGACGCCGACCAACAGTTCGCTCGAGGCCATGATCGTTGAAGAGGAGCGCAGCGAAATGCTCGCCGCGGCCCGCAAGGTGCCAACTAACGTAACGGTACAGGTGCCGGATCGCGAAACGACGGCCGAGACAGCCGCCCCCGAATACGTCAAGAGCGACGGTTCCACCAATAATTCCGAGACATCGGCTAAGGCCGCCCCAGCAGAGACGACACCGGCAAAAGCGACTCCGGCCGAAACGACGACGGCAAAGGCGGTCGAGACCGCGAATCCGCGTGTTAAACCGATCGACAACAGCATGAAGACGCTGCAGTTAAAAGAAACGGCGGACACGACGCCGGCCGCAGATATTAAACCGGTAGCAGATTCCGTCCCGGCTGCCGAAACTATCCAGAGCGTCAGGCTTCGCCTTGCCGCCGACATGCCTGATATGAAGGTCGGCGATAAGGTCAAAATCCCCGTCATGATCGACGGAGCGGGTAAATTTCACTCGGCGAATCTCGGCATGACCTTTGACAGTAAAAAGATCGCGGTGCGGAGCGTAAGCCTGGGCGATGTGTTCGGCCCTGCCGCTAACTCGGTGGCGACACCCTACATCAATCAGAACGGCAAGACATACGTCTCGCTGACGGCTGCGGAAAACGCGAATACCTCCGGAATCCTCGCGTATCTGGAGATCGAAGCACTAACGCCGGGCCGTCCGGAGATCGCGTTTGACAGGGATATGCTCAATTTTCTGACCTCGGACGGCAAGAACTTTGTGATAAAGCTCAATGAATAAATACATCGGCAAAAAACGCGGCTCCTCGGCCGGATACAGCCTGCTCGAGTTGACCATCACGCTCGCTGTCCTTGCGATCCTCGTCATGGGCACGATCCCGATGGCCCAAAATTCGGTCAAGCGTGAAAAGGAGATGAAGCTCCGTGAAACGCTGAGGATGATGCGGAGCGCGATCGATGAATTTAAGCGCGACACCTTTGGAGCGTGTCCGCAGGGGGCCATCACCTCGACCAACCCGACGATCCCCGGCGGAGGCGGCGTCCCCGCACCGACCGACCCGCGAAGCCGTGTCGTTATCGACGACTGTACGATATTCGATTCGCAAAATCTTGACCGCTACCCGCCGACGCTCGACATGCTGGTGAGCGGCGTCCGCGTCAAGGCCCGTGGCGTTAACCTCATTTCCGGCAGCGGCCTGGCCGCAGGCTCTAAGCAGGCGACCGAGATAAATGAGGACAAAGAGATCATTAAGATCTACCTGCGTGAGATACCGGTCGATCCGATGACCGGCGATAAAGAGTGGGGGCTGCGGTCGTCATATCAAACGGCGGATTCGGACAGTTGGGACAGCGTTAACGTTTTCGACGTCAGCACCAAATCCAAGAACGAGGCGTTGAATGGGGAGAAATATAGTGACTGGTAAATCCAATGCGGAGTGCGGAGTGCGGAGTGCGGATTACGGAGTCGATATCATCGGGCGGATGAGTGGCTCGGCTCTCGAAATTTCGAGAATACCGCATTCCGCACTCCGCAC
>JANYIL010000086.1 GCA_025362075.1 Chloracidobacterium sp. | reverse complement strand
CTGGAGAAGGCTTTCAAAACCCGAACAATCACGGTTTTGACCGGTGTTCCGCGTCTCTGGTATCTTTTTCACAAAAAGATTTTCGACGGCGTTGCCGCGCAGCCGTTCCCAGTCCGCTGGCTTTTCGGCACCATGCTCAAGACCAACGGATTTGTACGCGACAAGTTTAATATCAATCTAGGACATACGTTTTTCAAAAAAGTTCACGACGGTTTCGGCGGCAAATTAAACATCACGATTTCTGCCGGTTCGCGTTTCGACGAAAAGATCGCACGCGATTATCACGCGCTCGGTTTTACATTGATTCAAGGCTACGGTTTGACGGAAACGAGCGGCGCGGTAACGGCGACGCGCTTTGAAGACAACGTTGTCGGCTCGGTCGGAACGGCGGTTAATTACGCCGAAATAAAACTCGGCGAATTAAACGACGAAGGCGCGGGCGAAATTTTTATCAAAGGCAAAATGGTTTTTCAAGGCTATTATAAAAACGAGGAAGTGACCAAAGATGCTTTCACCGAAGACGGCTGGTTTAAGTCGGGCGATTTGGGAAAACTTGACGACAACGTTCATCTTTTTATCGTCGGGCGTTCAAAGGACGTTATCGTTTTGCCGAACGGAAAAAAAGTTCACCCCGAAGATTTGGAAGTTCAATATTCGAAAACGCCGCTTGTCGAAGAAGTCTGCATTCTCGGCGTCAAAGACGAAACATCAAATCTCGCGGGCGCGGAAAAACTCATCGCCATCGTCGTTCCCGATTTTGCTTATCTAAAACAAAATAACATTGCCAATTCGCGCGAAGCGATTCGTTTCGAACTCGACAATGTGGGTCGGCAATTGCCCGAATATCAGCGCGTCCGCGATTACGTTGTCCGCTCCGAACCGCTGCCGCGAACGGCGACCCGGAAAATCAAACGATTTGAACTGCAAAAGGAAATCGAAGAAAACGGCTACGACACGAAAGGCTCGCCCGCTAAAAAGCAGTGGAATTTTACCGCCGACGACGAAACGACGCTCGAATCGAATGTCGGGCAAACTTTAATCAAAGCAATAAAACAAAATGCGGCGGAGGTCGAGAAAATTCATCCCGGCATGAGTCTGGAAATTGATTTGGGGCTTGATTCCCTTTCACGCGCCGAAGTTTTCGCGTCTTTGGAACAGGCGTTTAAGATCGAGTTTGATTCGGACAAGGCGGCGAATGCCTTGACCGTCGGCGAACTCGTTAAACTAACGCGGGAAATGACCGGCGATGCCAACGCCGAAGTAGTCGGCACGGATTTCAATTGGGGCAAAATCGTTTCGGAAACGGACGACAATCTGCCGGAGGTGCAGAGCATTTTGAGCGACCACCCGATTTTCGCGCCCATCGCTTTCACCTTTCTCAAAACCGTCGGTTTATTGAGCCGGATTCTTTTCGGTTTGGAAGTAACAGGCGCGGAAGAAATTTCAAAAATCAAACGCCCGTTTCTCGTTTGCCCGAATCACCAGAGTTATCTCGACCCGTTTATCGTCACCGGAGCGTATCCGTATAACGTTATGAAAAATACTTTCGCCGTCGGCGCGAGCGAATATTTCCAATCGGGCCTTATGCAGTCCGTCGCGCGGCTGATTAACGTCATCCCGATCGACCCCGACACGCAGTTACTAAAAGCCATTAAAGCGAGCGCGACCGGCCTGAAACACGGCAAGGTTTTGAATATTTTTCCGGAAGGCGAACGCACTTTCGACGGCGACCTGAAAGAATTTAAAAAAGGCGCGGCGATTCTCGCCACCGAACTCGATTTGCCCATTGTTCCCGTCGCGCTCGACGGGCTTTACAAAGTCTGGGCGCGCCGTTCAAACAAAATCAGTCTCGCAAAAGTAAAGGTGCGTTTCGGCAAGCCGTTTTACCCGAAGGAAATTGTTGATGCTTCGTTGGACGACGAGGCAAAATATCATGCCGTAACCGCGCATCTCAAACAGACGATTCAAACGATGATTGATGAGATGCGAAGATCATAAACCGAAAAGGCGAAAGAAGTTGGCAGGAATCTCGGAATAACGTAGAGTCGCATAACTGCTTGAAAGAATTGAGAAAAGGTGACAAGATGGTCTCGCCTGCCAGGATTCCAAAAACCTTTGCCAAAGATCATAACGATAACAAGCTACTGCACCCGTTCGCAGCTCGTGAAATGCGTATTTTCGAGCCGAAAACCGCCCGTTTTCCTAAAACGCAACGCCAAACAGGATCTCGGATGCGAGGCGAAAACAACGACCATAAAGCACGAATGCTTTTGGGACACATTTAACACTTTTTAAGCAAAAACCGACTATTTTGGCACAGCCGCAATTTCTTTAGTCGCCGCCCCACTTAGAATTACGTGCACGTTATGCTCCCGTCCGTCGTCAAGCAGTTTAATTCGATTTGATGATAGCATTTTGCCATCCAACTCAATTGTTACCGGACCGCTGCAAACACTGTCGGAGTTTTCTACTCTGAAGTGATATGTCGCGCTCTTGTGGCGATAGGTGATTTCAAACTCTTTCCAATCGCTTGGGATGCACGGCACGATCGACAGAATTTCGCCGTGTTTTTGGAAGCCGAGAATGTTTTCAAGCGCGGCTCGGTAGAGCCAGCCGGCGGCACCGGTATACCAAGTCCAACCACCGCGTCCGATATGCTGCGGGTTGGAATAGACATCGGCGGCGATAGCGTAAGGTTCTGTTTTGTAAATTTCTAGTTCGTCAGCCGTTTTCGCGTGATTTATCGGATTCACAAGGGCGAAAATTTCATGCGCTTTGTCGCCCTTGCCAAGCATCGCAAAAGCGATAATCGCCCAGGCGGCGGCGTGCGTGTATTGCCCGCCGTTTTCTCTGATTCCGGGCGGGTAACCTTTAATATATCCGGGGTCGAGAGCGGTTTTATCAAACGGCGGCGTTAAAAGTAGCGCAAGTTTTTCACCGGTTTTTATCAATCGCTCGTCAACCGCCCGCATCGCTTTCTGAGCGCGTTCCCGATTGCCTCTGCCGGAAATCACACTCCAGCTTTGCGAAAGCGAGTCGATTTGACATTCATCGTTTTGGTGGGAACCGAGCGGTGTTCCGTCATCAAAAAAAGCTCGCAGATACCAATCGCCGTCCCAGCCATTTTTTTCGAGATTTTTGATTAAAAGTTTGGCATGTTTGCGGTATTTTTCGGCGCGTTCCGGTTCTTTGCGTTCTTCGCAAATTTTTGCAAAATTTTCTAAACTTTTTGCCAGAAACCAGCCGAGCCAGACGCTTTCCCCTTTTCCGTCTTTGCCGACGTGATTTAACCCGTCACTCCAATCGCCCGCTCCGATAAGCGGCAAGCCGTGTTCTCCGGTCGCCAGACTTTTCTCGATGGCGCGATTGCAATGTTCAAACAAAGTCGCGCTTTCGCCGGAAATAATCGGTCGCAGATATGTTTCCATCTCGCCGGTTCCTAAAGTTGGGGCGTCGAGAAAAGCAACCACTTCGTCAAAAATACCGACGTCCACCGTTTTTTTGACATAAAAACAAGTGACATAAACGAGCCAAATCAAGTTGTCGGAAATGCGCGTCCGCGTTCCGGCATTTGACGGCTCGTGCCACCAGTGCTGCACGTCGCCTTCTTTGAACTGATGCAAGGCGGCTCGTAGAATATGCGCCCGCGCCAAATCCGGGCGCGTGTAAATCAGTGCCATCGTGTCCTGCAATTGGTCGCGGAAACCGAACGCACCACTCGACTGATAAAACGCGGTTCGTGCCCAGAAGCGACACGCGAGAGTTTGATAGACGAGCCAACGGTTCATCAGCAAATTTAAGGATTTATCCGGAGTTGTTACTTGAATTGTGCCCAACGTTTTATCCCAAAATTCCTGTACACGGTTGAATTCCACGTCGACCGCTCGTCTTTGACGGTAGCGTGAAACGCTCGCTCGCGCGTTTTCGAGCGAGTCTTCTTCACCGAGGAGAAAAATAATTTCGCGCGTCTCGCCCTGTTTAATTTCGATGTCGGTTTGCAGTGCGGCGCATGGATCCAGTCCGGCGCCGTTCGCTCCCGAAAGATTCGTCCGCAGCATCGCGGCGGGGCGCGCCAGACATCCGTTGCGACCGATAAATTCGTGCCGGTCACACGTCCAGGTTAGCGTTTCCGCGCTGGTGGCAACAAAAGCCACGCGGTCGGCAAATTCGTTGTTATAAGGATTTCTTGCGATAATCGCCCCCGTCGCCGCGTCAATTTCCGTGATAACAAATGGTGCAGATTGGGCTCGATTCACGCCGAGAACGAGTTCCGCGAAATATGTAACCCAGATCTGCCGGTTGCGAGGCGTCAGATTTTTCAGCCGGAGACGTGAGATTTTAACGTTGCCGTCAATCGGCGCAAAAACAAGCAATTCCTGTTGGATGCCGTGGCTCGTGTGTCCAAAACTCGAATAACCCTGCCCGTGCGTCGTCGTGTAGGGAGAATTTTCCCGAATCGGAAGTGCAGTCGGCGTCCAGAAACTGCCCGTTTGCTCGTCGCGCAGAAAGATGCATTCAGGCGGCGGATTGCTGACCGCATCATTTGACCAGCCGGTCAGACGATTTTCGCGGCTGTTGTTTGACCAGGTTACGCCCGAGCCTGTTTCCGTCGTCAAAAATCCGAAACCTTTTTCGTTCGCGACGATGTTTGCCCATGGAGCGGGCGTGTTTTTTTCGTTTTCGAGGGTGATGCGATACTCGCTTCCATCTCGGGTAAAACCTCCGTATTCATTTAGAAATTCGAGTTCCGGAAAGGGATTTGGCGGATCGTCATAAACGCGCGGTGATTTTTGCGGAATAAATAGGGGCTGAAATTCAGCTTCCTTGATCTCCCGCGCAAGTTCTTCTTCAAGCGTGCCTCTTTCGGTAACGAAAGTTACCCGCGCCGCTGTGTGCAACGTAATGCGGTCGGCTTCGGTCATAATGTCTGTACGCCGCAGAAAGATGCCGCCCGGAGTGTCGAGGCGCGTCTGCATACCGCCCGAACGAATCATCGCCTGCAAATCATCGCTGAACGATTGATCGTAACTTGCCGGCTGATCATTAAGAATCAGCAAGTCGAACAATAATTTCTTGCCGTGCAGATAGGCGTGTCCGCGCAGCACCTGGCGAATCCCGTACCGGGCATCTTTGCCTTCGCTAACACGGACAATCATGAGCGGTAAATCCCCGCTAATCCCGTACTTCCACAAATCCTTCTGCGTTCCACGATTGAGTTTCAATATCCGTGGCCGCGGGCGCAACGCCCCGTCGGCGTAAATAAGATGCCCCGCAAGCCGCTGAAAAAGATTGGCCTCGTCGGTCGAAATTCCGAGATGGCGGAGTTCGACCTGTGAGCGCGTCCAGGTGAGTTTTTGAGCGCGCTCAAAGGATCGAGCTTCCCGATATTTATCGGATATCGCGAGTGTTTTTTCGCGGGAATCGGAAACAATTGTCGTAAAAACCAGAGTTACTGATTTGCCCGGCGGAATCAAAACGCGAACCCGCAAACTGAAAATCGGGTCGAGTGTCGCTCCCACAGTTCCCGCCAGTTGATTTTCGGAATTGATTGCCAGAGGATTTTGAGCGGTTCGATTGCGGCCGAGAAACTGGCCCCGATCGGTTTCAAAACTGATTACACCAATCATCCTACCGGAAATGGCTACGGTCTGAGCTCCCCAAACTTCCGCATCTTCATCGGAACGCGGGCGGCGGCGGGCCAGTAGAGTCTGTTGTGCGCCAACGTATTCGGTTTCGACGAACATGTTACTAAATGCCGGATGCGTTTCGTCGGCGGCTTGTTCGTTCAACACGATTTCTGCGTAGCTTGTGATTTCGATTTCGCGCTCACGACTTGATTCGTTAGTGAGAATAACACGGCGCAGTTCCGCGTCGTCTTCGGTCGAGACGATAATTTCCGTGTGCGTAAAAATTCCCGCGTCGCGTCGCCGGAAATCGGCTTTGCTCTCGGTAAAAACCACATCGTAATCCTGCGGCTCACGGAGAGTGGGGTGAAATCCGCTCGACCAGACAGCACCGCTTCGCACGTCGCGCAGATAGAAGAAACTTCCCCAATTGTCGCTCACCGCGTCTTCCCGCCAACGTGTAACGGCACGTTCTCCACAACGCGAAAAACCACTTCCCGCAGTCGTCAGCATTACCGTGTAATTGCCGTTTGAGAGCAGACAAACTTGCGGAGTTCGCTGATTTGCCGATGAATACCGACGCGAAACTGGCGCGACCAGCCCACGGACGTGATGTCCGCTTAAACCTTCGGCTTCGCGCGGACGCTCAGCTTCTTCAGTTAAGCGCGGGATTCTTTCCTGAAGAAGCAAATCGGCCGATTCAATCATAGGGTCGCGGTGAAAACGCTTTTGCATCGCCTCGTCATTTAAAAAGTTATCGAGCGCGACCAAGATCATTCCCTGATGATGCGACATGTAGGCTTCGATGCGGGCGGACATCTGTTTGGGCGGCAGCCGATTTTTTGTATAATCCACTGCTTCAAAAAATCCGTAGCGGTCAAACATTCCTTCACTTGCCAGACGCCGCAGGTTCGCAATCGCGGATTGCGGCGCAAGCGGCAAAGCGAGCGCGGTCGCATAGGGCGCAATCACCAGATCGTCCGCCAGTCCGCGTTTCAAGCCTAAACCGGGAACGCCGAATGGTCCGTATTGATAGTTAAGCTGCAAATCGCGGGCGTTGTATGCCGATTCGGAAACGCCCCAGGCAATATTGTTTTCTTCACCGTATTCGATTTGCCGCCGCACGACGGCGCGGTAAGTTTCGTCGAGCAAAGTGCGCTCGTAATTTCGCATCACGATCAGCGGCATCAAATACTCAAACATTGTTCCCGACCATGAGACGAGAGAGCGATCGCGGTTTACTCCGACCAAACCGCGCCCCAGACGAAACCAGTGTTCCTGCTCGACATCGCCTGAAGCGATTGCGATAAAACTCGCCAGCCGCGCTTCGGAGGCGAGCAAATCATAAAAAGAATTATCGCGAACCCCTTCGGTCGGACGATAGCCGATGGTCAAAACTTTCTTCTCGTCGTCATACAGAAACGCGAAATCCATTTCGTTGCCAATGCGGCGGCAGAAGCGGGCAATGCTTTCAACTCGGGCGGCGAAATTTTCACGCGCTTGGCGGGCTTTTTCAACGTCAGATGGAAACAACGTCTGCCAATCACGGTTGAAGTTCTTTGCCAGATTAACAAGTGCGGTCGTCCAGAACGTTAGCTCGGAAAATTCTTCCGGTGTTTTTGATATTTTGGCGGAAATTCCGGCAATCGCTCCGCCGCGTTCGATTAAAACTGTAAACAGCGTCTGCCATTCCGCCGCATTTTGCGGCTTCTTTAGGCGAAGTGCATTTTCGCAGTCTTCGACTATACTCTTAAGGCTTGCAAGTTCAGCATAGTCTTTTATCAAATCCTCTTTTTCGATTTTCAAGACTTCGGTTTTAATAAAATCGAACGTATCGAGAAGTCCGTGCAAGGTATGTTCGCCGAAAAGCGGCGTGTCGACGAATTCGCGGCACCCTTCTGCGACGGCGATTAAATGTCCGGCGAGATTACCACTGTCAACGGTCGAAACATACTGCGGTTCGAGCGGCTCTAAATTGAGCGTGTCGTACCAGTTTAAAAAATGCCCGCGAAAGCGCGGCAAGCTCTCCATCGTCGTACAGGTCAATTCGATACGCTCGATAGTTTCGAGCGTTCCTATAAACCCGAAATCACGTGCCGCGAGCGTCGAAAGAAGCAGCAAACCCATGTTAGTCGGGGACGTGCGGTGGGCGATATTGTTGATCGGGTCTTGCTGAAAATTGTCTGGGGGCAGCCAATGGTCGGTTTCGCCGACAAAAGTTTCAAAATAACGCCAAGTGAGCCGAGCCGCATGTCTTAGCCAGCGAATATCGTTTGAAGTGAGGTCGCTTTTTTCCTTGTTTTTGTCTTCTATCAGGCTTATTCGAAACGCGATCAAAGGCGCGAGCATCCATACCAAGAGAAACGGCGCGGCAACGATTAGACTTTTTGGCTCACGCGTAATCAGAAGCGCGAAAATGACGATCGCAATCGCAGGCGACGCGGGCATAAACAATAAGTAGCCGCCCAATTTCTGCCGACTCAACCGCTCACCTTGGGCCGCCGTCACCCATTCGAGAAGGCGCTTTCCCGAAATAAATTTTCGATAAACAGTCCGCAAAATTGCTTCGGTAGTCAGCGCGGCTTCGTGGGCGAGAAACGCGAGCCGAAAAAACATCTGTGGAATAATCATTTTGACATCGCTCCACAGATTCGAAAAACGAATTAAAAAGATGTTCCAACTATCGTTTTCCACTGCGGACATCGAGGTCGAGGCAACGTGCAAATATAGCGGCGCTGTCAAAACAATTAACGCGAAAACCGTCGCTGCAAACGGTGAAATGACAGCAAACGTCCACGAAAAAACGAACCACATCAAAAGCGTCGGAGCAATGAGACTGCGACGCAGATTGTCCAAAATTTTCCACCGCGCAATCAAGGGCAGGCGGTTACGCACAATTTGCCCCTCGGCATTTTGCACAAGCGGCAGAAGCCACCGCGTAATCTGCCAATCGCCGCGGATCCAACGATGATTTCGTTTGGCATAAGATTCGTAATTTGACGGGTAATCGTCATAGAGCACAACGTCCGTCAACAGGGCGACGCGAGCGTAAAGACCTTCAAAAAGGTCATGACTTAAGAGTTTGTTCTCGGGAATCCGGTGGTCCAACGCGGCTTCGAAGGCATCAACGTCATACAAACCCTTGCCGACATAATTGCCTTCAGCAAACAAATCCTGATAGACGTCGGAAACTGCGCTGGTGTAAGGATCAAAACCTTTGCTCGAAGAAAAAATCCGAGCAAAAAGTGAGAGCGAAGCACTCGGCAGACTTATTTCGATGCGCGGCTGTAAGATGGCATAACCTTTGGTGACGCGCCCTATACGCTTGTCGAAAATGGGGCGATTCAACGGATGCTCGATGGTGCCGATAAGTTTTTGGGCCATTTCGCGCGGAAGCTTCGTGTCGGCATCGAGCGTTATGACGTAACGCACCGTTTTGAGAAAATCGAAATGAACCGTTTCGTCCAAAGCAAAATTCGTGTCCGTTTTGCCCCTCAAGAGTCCGTTAAATTCGTGCAGATTTCCGCGTTTACGTTCCGTGCAAATCCATTTATCTTCGCCCGTGTTCCAAGTCCGTCGCCGTGTGAAAAACATAAAGCGCGGGGCGTTTTCTTCCGCCTCGTATTTGCGATTGAGTTCCGCGATCGTTTGCCGCGCCGCCGAACAAAGCCCCGCGTCGGAAGGTATAATTTCGTCGCTCGCGTCCGGCAAATCGCCAAGCAGAACGAAAAAAAGTTCCTTGTCACGATTGGCGAGGTGATAAACTTCGAGATTTCCACAGAGTTCGGCAATCGTTGCCTTATCGGTCAGCAAAGTCGGAATGACGACGACGGTTCGAGCCTGTTCGGGAATGCCGTCCTTCAAAGCCATCTTCGACACAAAATTCGGTTTTAGAACGACGTTAACAAAGCGGTTGACCAGTGTGATTGCCAGTTCGCTTGCCGGAATAATTGCCAGAACGACGGTAAAAATGAACGCCCAAACGGAGAAATTCGGCATCTGCGCGGCGAAATCAACAAGCGCGGCAAGGAAAGTAAACTCAAGCGCTGCAATGCTCAGTAAATAAAAAACGGTCGGTCGGCGGCGCAGAAAACGCACAAAATGCTCGCGCCAAGTCGGAGAATAACCAAACGATTGCTCAAGTTCCACCACACCTTCGTCGGTATTGAGAAAATAGCCGATATGATTTTTGCGTTGATCATTTGGCTGCCCGGCGGAAAATTCGACGGCGCGACGTGCCACGATCTTTTCGTCTGAATCGGTGCGTTTAGCGATGCGTTCGATGTTGTGGCGATAGCAATCGCGGGTCGCAAAATCCATCCCACTGTATGCACCAGCCGGGTCGTCGAGCAAAATGCGGTCAACACGACTAACGCTCTCGAAAAAATCGCGCCAGTCGAGCGTCGACAGCAGACGCATGCTCCTGATGATGTTGGAAACGGTAGACTGCGCTGCAGCCTGGCGATTGTGTTCGCGGTGCGCGAGATGTTCGAGCGTCACGCCTTCGGGACGCAGGCGTTGCTGTAGTTTTTCAAGTTCGAAACCGATATAATCATCACCTTCGTGCAAACGGGCGGCAAACTGAACGAGAAAGGCCTGCGAGAATTTGTCGGTAAGTCGCCCGCCGTCGAAGTTTTTGGCGAGCAGTTCAAAAGTTCTGCCAGAAAATTCCTTGTCGGTAAATTTGGCTAACTCATCGGCTAATCGGTCCGCAGCAGATCGGTCGCTGCGCGCTTTGAGAATTACAACGGCAAAGCGGCGCAAATTTTCAATCAAAGCCAGTCGCAACGAAATAGGAAAAGCCCAAATTTCACCAATGGCGAGCGGAGACTGGTCCTGATAGGATTCCAGAAAGCCATTCAGCATTGCGGTTTCGAGGCGATTGTCGGTGTGAGCAACAACCTCGACGGCAAGCTCGTAAATTCGTGGAAAGCCCGTTAACGCGCCCGTTTCCAATTTCGGAAGTTCGCGGTAAAATTTGCGCGGCAAATCCTGCCGAACCTCGCGAAGTTGCTCTTCGACGATATGGAAATTATCAACCAGCCATTCAGATGAAGGCGTGAGCGGTCCGTCCTGCGCCTTATCGGTCAGAGCGCGGTAAACCTTAACCAGTTCGGTTTTATTGTCTTCGAGCCGCGCCAGCAAATCGAATCCGCGTTTTCCACGCGCTGCAATCCGGTGGGTCGCGGCTAGTTCCGCCGCCCGCGCCTGTAAATGTTCAAGGCTGAAAACCTCCGAGCTCGTCGTCGATTTGTCTTCGTCCGTAAACCTTTGCGAAATCTCATCGTCTGTTCCGAATTTCAGAAAATCAAACATTGTGGGGATTTACCCGCCTCTTTCGCACAATTTCAACCGTGCAGTGAGCACGGGCGACGACCGCCGTTGAAACGCTGCCGAGAAGAAGATCTTCATCAAGGTTCCTCGCGTCGTTCGCACCGAGAAAAATGCAGTCCGCGCCCCATTCTTCAGCAGATGCAACGATGATTTGTTTAGGGTCACTTTTTTCTATCAGTTCGGTAACGGCGAGTTCTGCGTGTTCCAAGATTTTTTTTGCATCTTCGAGATACTTACGCACCCACTTATAATTGTTTTCAGACGCATCACGAGCGACGACCAGACGAACTTCACTGCCCATCGTCCACATTCGCCGCGCCACTTCTTCAACCGCGGACATTGACCCGCTCGAGCCGTCCAAGCCGATTAGGAGACGGCTAGGCGAACCGTTTTTCCAAGCTTGTCCGCGCACGACGCGCACCGAACAAGCAGCTTCATTGACAATTTTTTGTGACACCGAACCAAGCATGAACCGTTTGCTTTCCGTGCGCCCATGTGAGCCGACAACAATGAGATCGGCGTTCCATTCTTTCGCTTGAGCGATGATTTCACGCGCGGGTGAACCTTTCAAAGACAGTGTTTCAGTCTTCCATTCGGGAAAATACGAACCGAGTCTTTGCAAAGCCCGCTCACGGCTTTCAAAATATTCACCACCGGCTTCCGCTTGCGGTTCCTCCTTTTCCCGCGCCGGTTTCGCGGCAACCGAATTTGTTGAAACGGCAACCTTTTCATAATCTGTAGGCGGCGGCAGCCATCGCTCTTGAACGTGACAGATTAACGCATCGGCTTCGCGCGGCAGTCCGGCACGCGGCAAATCGTTAATTGCATCGTCAGCGCAAGTTGAGCCGTCGGAGGCAATTAGGATTTTTAGTCGCTCATTCATATATCTTCCCCCTTGAATGTTAATTTTTGTTAACGTCAATTTTTATAAATATTCACAGAATAACATTAAGTTTACGGTGTAACGGCAATTTTCATCACTCCGTCGAGCCGCTCGCCGAAAACGCGGTAGGCTTCACCTATTTCCTCCAGCGGAAAGTGGTGTGTGATGAGCGAGATAAATCAACGCGTTTGTTTTTGACTATTTCCATAAGTCGGCGCATACGTTCTTTCCCGCCCGGACAAAGCGTGGTGACGATTTTGTAATCGCCGATTCCGGCGGCGAACGAATCATACGGAATTTGCAGTTTGCCGGAATAAACGCCGAGACTCGATAGCGTTCCGCCGGCTCGCAAACTCCGCAAACAATTCTCGAATGTTTCCGGTGTCCCTAATGCCTCGATAGCGACATCCGCCCCGCCGCCGATTATTTTTTTGACTTCGGCTACGACATCCGCCGCACGGTAATCCAGCACCACATCCACGCCCATTTTTCGTGCCATTTCAAGTCGCGCGTCGTCACCGTCAACCCCGATGACGAGCGAAGCGCCCATCAATTTCGCGCCGATGCTGGCGCATAAACCAATCGGACCTTGCGCGAAAACGACAACCGCATCGCCGATTTTGACATTGCCCGATTCCGCGCCGCTAAAACCCGTCGAAGCGATGTCGGCAAGCAGAACGACTTGTTCGTCCGTAAGTTCATCGGGAATTTTGGCGAGGTTGGCTTGAGCGTACGGAACGAGCAGGTATTCGGCTTGTGCGCCGTTGATAGTATTTCCGAAACACCAGCCACCGATGGCTTTGTAGCCCGACTGCCGGTCGCTGCACCCGCATTGAGCCCACTGTCCGGACAGACACGCCCGGCATTGTCCGCACGGCGTAATCGCACCGACC